>NZ_JAHNZW010000008.1:0-218907 GCF_026931025.1 Sporosarcina sp. G11-34
AAAAAGTGATATCGAATTGTATATTCATTACTATAATAACAAACGAATCAAACAGAAATTGGCGGGCATGAGTCCGGTACAATACCGTCTTCACACCAGCCAACAAGCTGCTTAATATAAAACTCTAACTTTAAGGGGTCACATCATTTACTAGAGTTGCACATCGGTCTTTTTAACTTGCTACACAGAGCGGACATTTTCCGTAAATTTCAAACTTATGTCCTTCAATTTCATAATTAGGTAAGTGCACTTTTATCGTATCCATTGGACAATCAGCAATATTTCGCGTTTTTCCACATGCCGTACAAATGAAATGATGATGGTGCACACCAGGTTCGCACTGCATTCGGAAATGGCGCTCCCCTGTTAAATCCGTTTCTTCCAGTATGCCAAGCTCCACAAATGTAGTAAGGTTGCGATAAATTGTATCGAAGCTAATGCCCGGATTGTCTTGTTCCATAAAGTTTCTGACATCCGCAGCAGTCATATATCGATCATTTCGAGAGAAAAAATCAAGGATTGTCTCCCGATTTTTCGTCCGCTTATATTGTTTTTCTTGCAATATGCGCCACGCCTCATCAAGTGTCATATCGTTTCCCCCTCCGCATGTATTTTCCGTCCACCTTGTCCCTTTTTCCAAGCGAGAACGACCAATAAAATAGCAATAGATGTCACAACAATCGTTCCACCTGGTGCAATATCAAGATAAAATGCCGAAATCAGCCCAATAATAACCGCGGCTTCACCGAAAATAATCGAATAGATAAGCGCACCTTTAAAACTTTTCGCCAGTTGAATCGATGCCGCGACAGGTATCGTCATTAAAGAAGAGACGAGGAGAATTCCAACAATTCGCATCGAAGCGCCAATCACTAACGCTGTAATAATCATAAAAAACATCTGAATGTATTTCGAATTAATGCCAGAAACTCTAGAATACTCCGCATCGAATGATAATACGAAAAGTTCCTTATAAAGAAATCGAATATACCCAATCACAATGACTGCAATCACAACGACAATTAGTAAATCTTGCCTGCTTACAGCAGAAACCGATCCGAATAAATAGCCGATTAAATCCGAACTAAAACCTTTCGATAACGAAATGAATATCGCACCAATACCTATCCCTGCTGACATAATTACAGGTATGGCAAGTTCTTCATAATGCTTATACGTCCCTCTTAGTTTTTCAATTAACAAAGAACCACCGACCGCGGATCCAATTCCCAAGAAGACTGGATTCAGTCCAGCGAAGAATAAAACTTGTTGACTTAAAAATAAGCTACCCGCAATTCCCGCTAACGCAACATGACTAAGTGCATCCGCAATTAATGCAAGACGGCGCACGACAATGAATAGCCCAAGAAGCGGGGCAATCACCCCGATGATCAATCCGGATAGAAAAGCATTTTGCAAAAATTCATAAGACAATAGTGCACTGATCATCGTTTCGCCTCCTCCACGTGTTGATGGACGCGTCTAACCGGATGACCGTACCATTTTGAAATTTTTTCATCGCCCATTTTTTTGTATTCGGATTGAATACCATGGAAATGAATGGTTCGGTTCAAACACGCGACATGCGTAGCCAAATCAGTAACAAGGTCAATCTCGTGTGTAACGAGCAAAATAGCAATTCCGTGGTCACGGTTTAGCTCATTGAGCATAGAATAAAATGACGTCACATTTTGCTGATCAATTCCAACTGTCGGCTCATCCATAACAAGAAGTTCGGGCTCACCCGCTAACGCTCTTGCAATAAAGACCCGTTGCTGCTGACCGCCTGATAATTCACCGATATTTCGACTTTTAAACCTATCCATCCCTACAATTTTTAACGCTTCAACTGCTTTTTTCTCATCTTTTTTTGAAAAACTTTTAAACAGACCTGTTTTCCTTGTTAAGCCGCTTCGAACTACTTCTAAAACAGTGGCGGGAAATCCAGAGTTAAAGGAATTCGATTTTTGTGACACAAAACCAATACGTTCCCTTTGTTTAAACTCTTCAATATTTGACCCAAATAGCTTCACCGAACCCGCATCCGGTGTTAATAATCCAAGAATAATATTAAGCAGTGTCGATTTTCCAGAACCATTTGGGCCAATAAGCGCCCAAAATTCTCCTTCTCCGACTTTCAAAGATATATTTTCAAGGACGGCCGTATGTTCATAATTAAAATTCACGTCATCCAGTTCGATTAATATGTTTTTCATAACTTTTTCCTCTCCGCTTAAGTAGGAATCATTCCGATTCATAAATGAAATTATAAACTATCGGAGACTAAGAAACAACCTTTACAAAAGAAAGGATGTACGAATGGATTATGTACAGCTTTTGAATGAAGTTAAAATGAGTGATGATTATGAAGCGCAGCAAATTGCAAGGTCTTACGGCGTCAATCTTAGCATCACAGAAATAAGAGCACTACGCCCACTTCTCAACGAGATTTCATTTACTTGGGTCTTTACGGGTATCCCCGAAAATTTCATTCGCAAAGTTAGCCAAGCAATTGGGGCAGAAAAAGCAGAAATGCTTTTTAGCATGTATTTAGATGCAAAAAAATAATAAAGCTTTCAAAATTACGCTACTTATTTTTATATCGGCACCTTATAAAAGGATGTCGGCGCTCGATATCCACTTATCGGCGAATCAAGACTTTTTCCTCATAAAAAAGCCCATTTGCAAACCGATTTGTTTGCAAATGGGCTTCCCTTTATTCAGCTTTTAATAATTCGATTTTTTCGGGTTGAAATAATTTTTCTTGAAACATTTCAATTTCAAACTTATATGGGGCCAACTTCTTTTTCGGATCCGCGCCAACAAATGGCGTTTCTAAAATTTTAGGTACGTCTTTAAAGTCTGGATGATGAACGATATATGATAATGGGTCGAATCCTATATGACCGAACCCTATATTTTCATGTCGGTCTTTCATCGCCCCACGCACATTTTTACTATCATTAATATGAATGACAGAAATTCGATCTTTTCCGATGATTTGATTGAATTCTTCAAGCACACCGCCGAAATCATTCACAATATCGTAACCCGCGTCATGCACATGACATGTATCAAAACAAACTGATAAGCGTTCGTTATGGGTTACGCCATCGATAATTGCCGCGATCTCGTCAAAACTACGGCCACATTCCGTCCCTTTACCCGCCATTGTTTCAAGTGCAATTTTAACCGGATAATCTTGAGATAACACTTCGTTTAAACCTTCAATGATTTTAGCAATTCCTTTTTCAGCACCAGCAGTTACATGAGCACCCGGGTGAAGAACGATTTGGTTAGATCCAAGAGCAGCTGTTCGTTCGATTTCTTTTTGAAGAAATTCGACACCGAGCGCAAAAGTTTCTGGTTTAAACGTATTTGCAAGATTAATAATATACGGAGCGTGAACAACAATGTCTGTAATTCCATTATCAGACATATGCTGACGTCCAACTTCTATATTTAATTCTTCCAATGGTTTTCTACGTGTGTTTTGGGGAGCACCAGTGTAAATCATGAACGTAGTCGCTCCGTAACTCAATGCATCCTCACTCGATCCAAGCAACATTTTACTGCCACTCATCGACACGTGAGAACCGAGTAGTAAAGGCGTCTCTTTTGTCATTTTTTACGCTTAATTCTCCTTTCACGCTTTTTAATTTGTTCAATTTTTTGAGTCATTTTCTTTTTATAACCTGGTTTTACTTTTGCCGGCTTTCTCACGAACGAAGCTACTTTATAGTCAATTTCCTCAACTTCTTTAACGCGGTTCTTCCTAGCATGGCGTTCTTTCACTTCAACCCATTGCCCATTCTTAACTTCTTCATGAATGAATGGAATACCCATTTGTTCAATCCGAACGATTTTATCGTCCTCCGATGGATCATAAAGCGTAATTGCTTGGCCTTCTAGACCTGCGCGCGCTGTACGACCGACACGGTGGATGAAGAATTCAAGCTCGTCGGGAAGTTCGTAGTTAATAACATGACTGACACCCGGAATATCAATCCCACGTGCCGCAAGATCTGTTGCAACAATAAATTGAAAATCAAGATCACGGATACGTTTCATCATGCGTGTTCGTTCACGTGGCGATAAATCCCCATGGATTCTACCCGTTTTAATACCCGATTCAGCTAAAAAGTCTGCTAATCGGTCTGCATTTTGTCTTGTATTTGTAAAAATGATTGCTAAGTACGGTGAAATTCCTTCTAGTACTTGAAGTAATTTCTTCTGTCTGTCCATCCCACGAACAGGAACAAGCGAATAACGCATTCCCTCCGTTAAGGATTTACGTTTCCCAATTTGAACGTGGACGGGAGATTCCATGTATTTCGTCAGAAACGGTTTAAGCTTTTCTGGAATTGTCGCAGAAAAGACATACATTTCTAGGTTCTCCGGCATTTTCGAAGCGAACTTATCGATATCCTCAATAAAGCCCATGTCGAATGCAAGGTCTGCTTCATCAATAACAAGAATTTTAGCGGTATGAATTGCAAGCGCACCGTTTTCCGCCATATAACTAATTCGGCCAGGTGTCCCTACAATAATATGTGGATTTGACTTTAGTCTTCCCACTAATCGTTCCTTATCTGTACCTCCGATAAGTAGCGTTCCGCGAATCTCCGTACCTTCTGTGATCTTTGTTAGCTCGTCATAGAGCTGAGATGCAAGTTCCCTTGTTGGAGCAACAATAACAGCTTGCAACTCTTCTAAAGAAGGATCTACCCTCTCTAGCGTCGGAATGAGAAAACTATGTGATTTTCCTGTTCCTGTATGGGCTTGACCAATCGCACTCTTCCCTTTTAAGAGGAGTGGAATAATCTCCCTTTGAATCGGTGTCGGACTTTCAAACCCGAGCCTCCCGATAGCTTCTTTAATAAATGGCTTTAAATTATAATCTGTGAATTTTGACATTTAAATGCCTCCTAACCTACATCTATTGTATCACGATTTCGTTCCGCCGTATGTGAATATTGCATAGTATACAATGAGTTCGTTCATTCTTAACTGAAGAAAGGAGTTTAAAATTGAGATATCAATCCTTTTATCCGTTTGCACTAAACCAACCTCCAACTTATCCTTTAGGACAACCGGGCTTTGAAATACCAACTATGCCAAATCAAGCCCAAGCATTTGGGCAACCTGTTCAAGGCGGTGCACCGAATCAGCCATTTCCTAATCCTTCACAAGGCGGCCCTGAAGCGCCGGGCTCTTCAAAAATGGAATCCTATATGGCAACTGCCAATCAATTTCTAAACACGGCCCAGCAGTTTGCACCCGTCGTCCAACAATTTGCACCAATGGTACAAAATTTACCAGCAATGTGGAAATTATATAAAGGATTTCAATCCCTTCCCCCAGCAGGTTCGGGAGCCGTTGGTGGAAGTGTCGCATCTGCGGCTGCACAATCCGCAGGAAGTAATTCCAATTTCGGTCCATCCGTTCCGCGTATTTTCCAACCACCCGGCTTTTAACTTTGAAACACGGGCACACTCCGTTATAATAGATTGAAGATCCTATTAGAGGAGTGAATTGGATGAAAGTGTTGAAGATTACCCCAAGAGGTTATTGTTACGGGGTTGTCGACGCAATGATCATCGCTCGAAATGCGGCACTCGACAAATCGTTGCCAAGACCTATTTTTATATTGGGTATGATTGTCCATAACAAACATGTTACGGATGCATTTGAAGAGGATGGTATCGTTACACTCGACGGTGATAACCGATTAGAAATTCTTGAAAAAGTAGATACAGGGACAGTTATTTTTACCGCTCACGGCGTGTCACCAGAAGTCAGGGAACTTGCGAAGAGAAAAGGTCTTGTTTCAATTGATGCAACTTGCCCAGACGTAACCGTAACACATGATTTAATTGAAGAAAAAACGAACGAAGGCTTTGATATTATTTACATTGGGAAAAAACATCACCCGGAGCCGGAAGGTGCGATTGGTGTAGCACCAAATGCCGTCCATCTTATTGAAACACTAGAAGATATTGAGCACTTGAATATTACGAACGAAAAGCTTCTTGTGACAAATCAAACAACGATGAGCCAATGGGATGTTAAACATCTTATGGAAGCGTTACAGGAGAAATATCCACACATTGAAATCCACCAAGAGATTTGTCTTGCTACACAAGTTCGACAAGAAGCGGTTGCCGACAAAGCAGGAGAAGCAGACCTTCTAATCGTTGTAGGCGATCCGATGAGCAACAACTCAAACCGACTCACGCAAGTATCGGTTGAAATTGCCAATACGCCTTCTTACCGAATTTCAGACGTATCTGAACTAAACTTGGATTGGTTAAAAGGGATTGAAACTGTCGCCGTTACAGCTGGCGCATCGACTCCAACATTAATCGTACGAGAAGTCATCGCTTTTCTCGAAGACTTCAAAGAAGATGATCCATCTACCCATAATCCGGAACGGAAATTCAAACTAGAACGGATTTTACCTAGAATCAAAAACCCACAACCCGTAGAGCGTATTGAGCCATACGGAAACTAATTAGTAACCCGGCCCTTTCAAGGGCCGGGTTTTTTAAATTCATATAAAAGTAAAAGGTTCTGTGGTAACTTTCGACTCGATGAATTCGACGTCATATTTTGCCGCTATGCAAGCTGTCGTCATATAGTTTGCGACTCCTTGAATCATAACTTTTTCAACATTATGTCCGGGATCGACGACATTTAGACCTATAGCTTCTGCATCGTGAGCCACATGGTAATACAAATCACCTGTTACGAGTACATCAGCACCACGACGTTTTGCAGCGTTTATATATTTATTACCATCCCCGCCAAGTACCGCAACTGTCTTAATCGTTGCCGAAGGATTACCAACAAAGCGAACGGTTGGTACTTCGAATGCAGACTTAACATGTTCTGCAAACTGAGCGAGCGTTAGTTCTTTTTCAAGCGTTCCGATACGTCCCAGTCCCAATTCATTCGTCCGTTGATCAAGCAATAAGATGTCGTATGCGGGCTCTTCATACGGATGGACTCCAAGCATCGCCTTCAATACTTTTTGTTTGATAGAGCTTGGTAATACAACTTCAATCTTTTCTTCAAGAACTTCTTCTACTTCGCCAACACTTCCGATGAATGGTTGGGCACCTTGTGTAGGTGTAAAACGCCCAGTTCCCGCCGTTGTATAACTACACCCCATATAATCGCCTATAGCCCCCGCACCTGCTTGCGCAAGTACCCGTCGAATATCATCGGCATGTGAGACCGGACAAAAGACAGTGAGCTTATACAGTTGTTCAGAATAGGTTTTTTCCACTATTTCTGTTTCCCTGAGTTCAAGTAAAGAAGCAAGCATATCATTCACCCCACCAGGTGCCACGTCCAGATTCGTATGAGCTGCATAGACAGAAATATCGTTTTTAATGCATTTCTCTATCATTTTTCCTTGGGGAGTATCCGTCAGAACACCTTTTAAAGGCCTAAATATAGGTGGATGATGTGCAATAATAAGGGTTGCACCTTTTTCTATTGCTTCATCTACCACAGCCTCATTCACATCGAGCGTAACAAGAACCTTCTCGACTTTTCGGTTCAAAGCACCAATATGTAATCCAACTGGATCCCCTTCCATCGCGTAGCGTTTCGGTGACCACTTCTCAAAAAGAGTAATTACTTCATGTCCATTCACTTTTTTCACGGTTCCAACACCTTTCCGACCAATTCGATATGCCGCGTCAATTGTTCGATTTTCATTTCAATAGCTTCTGTTGCTTTTGCCTTTTCCAGCGAATTCAGTACGCGTTGCCATTCCTCTAGCTCACACATCCATTTTTCTAGAAACACGGAACTCTTTTCCACCCTAAGCAACGGCCCCAATAAAAGATCCAACTCATCATAAGATGATATGCCTTCCACCAAAACAATGATTTCATATATCTTGCCGTCTTCTTTCATAATGTGTTCGTCCTTAATTTCCCATCCATTTGAAACCGCCCATTTTCGAATCGACTCCGCATGAATATTTGGTTGCGTAATAATCCGTTTGACACCCTGAAGATGAGATTTTCCATTTTCTAAAATTGAAGCGATTAATGATCCACCCATCCCTGCAATTGTAACGGTGTCTACTGCGTCTTTTTCTTCAATTGCTAGAAGACCATTTGCCAATCGAACGGTAACTACAGCCGCCAGTCCTTCTTTTTTTACGTTGTGCATCGCTGAATCATACGGACCTTTCGCCACTTCTCCCGCGACCGCTCGTTGAATTTTGCCTGTTTTAATAAGGAAGCATGGTAAATAGGCATGGTCACTACCAATATCCGCCACAACGGCATCTTTTTCTACAAAACTTGCAACAGCTTTAAGTCTGTTTGACAATCGTTCTATAATCAATAAAATCCCTACCTCTCACTGACTTTATTGTATCCTTTTACGCTCTAACTCAAAAGAAAAAAGCCCTCTGTCAACAGATAGATCCTGTTGACAGAGGACTTTTTACATTTCAAAACTTATTTAAGCGATAAAATATAATCTGCCATTTCTTCTGCATGTTCTGCAGGGATGATTGCTGGTGGCATTGAACCTTTACCTTCGTTGATAACCGTAACAATATCATCTGCTGACATTGCTGTTCCCACTAATGCAGGTCCCATTCCACCCTCAAGCTCACCGCCGTGACAGCCGATACATTTTCCAATAGCTACCTCAGGATCGAAGTCCGCTTCTACTTGCTCAGTTCCTTCACCTTCACCAGTGATTTCCTTTTTCTGATCAACTCCATAAAGAGACATGAAGAAAATAAGACCAAGTCCAAGCGAGAAAATCAGGATATAAGGTATTACAGGATTTTTACTCATTGAATTACCCTCCTTCACAAGGATCTTTTCTGTACTAAATACAGTTCACAACTATTATTGTACTGTATTCATCAGAAAACTGAAAGAGGTATCGGCTTTTTTTTCGGTCTTTGTGACAAATTCGACAAACATTTCATAAGTTAACAGCCAATTAGTCTCGCGATGACCATCCGTTGAACTTCTGAAGTACCTTCGCCAATCTCAAGTAGTTTTGCATCACGCATATAACGCTCGACTTCATATTCTTTCATATAGCCATAGCCACCATGGATTTGAATTGCTTCACTTGCGATTTCCATAGCGATTTCAGATGCATACAATTTACACATAGCAGCTTCTTTTGAAAAAGGTCGACCTTGATCTTTTAACCATGCAGCTTTATAGACCATCGTTCGAGCAAGTTCGATTTTCAAAGCCATATCTGCCAGTTTAAATTGCGTGATTTGAAACTTCGATAGGGACTTTCCAAATTGTTTTCTTTCTTGCGAGTATTGAAGTGCACGATCAAAGGCCGCCTGGGCGATTCCTACAGCCATTGCGCCGATTCCAATCCTACCTCCGTCAAGTGTGACAAGGAACTGTCGGAAGCCGTTCCCTTGCGCCCCAAGCAGGTTCTCTTTTGGTACCCGAACATTGTTAAGAACAAGTTCCGTTGTATTCGATGCGTTTAGGCCCATTTTTTCATAATTATCAATAATTGTGAAGCCTTCAGAATCTGTCGGCACAATAATTGCGCTTATTTCTTTTTTTCCATCTTTTTCACCAGTAATTGCGGTAATCGCTAAGTGTTTTGCATAACTCGCGTTTGTAATAAATACTTTTGAGCCATTAATGACATAATCATCGCCATCTTCTTTTGCGGTCGTTTGTGTTCCTCCCGCATCAGAACCGGCATTGGGCTCTGTGAGTCCAAATGCACCGAAAGATTCACCTGTACAAACCGGAGTTAAATATTTTTGTTTTTGTTCTTCAGTACCAAATAAATTAAGCGGTGCGCCCCCCAGCGAAATATGTGCCGAATACGTAATACCCGTAGACGCACATGCACGGCTCAATTCTTCAGTAACAATCGCAAAGCTAGTCGTGTCTGCTCCGCCTCCGCCGTATTCCTCAGAAAACGGTAATCCCATCATTCCCATTTCAGAAAGTTTTTTAAAAATTTCTACTGGAAATTCCTTAGATTTATCGCGAGCGATTGCACCAGGTGCAACTTCCGCATCTGCAAATTCCCTAATCATTTTCCTAATCATTTGTTGTTCTTCAGTCAAATCAAAATTCAACATCAACATCCCCTTTTCGTGTGAACGCTTACACAATACATTATAGCGAATTCTAGGAGACTTGCACACCATTAATTGAAAAATAGAACGATTTTGTAGAATTCATGTGATAAAACGAACATATACAAGCTATTTTCGAACAAAAAACACCGGTAAATGTTTCACCGGTGTTATCTTATTACTCAAGAAAGTCCTTAAGTCTTTTACTTCTAGATGGGTGTCTCAACTTACGCAATGCTTTTGCTTCGATTTGACGAATTCTTTCGCGAGTTACGCCAAATACTTTCCCTACTTCTTCAAGTGTTCTTGTCCGGCCATCATCAAGACCGAAACGAAGTCTAAGAACATTTTCTTCTCTATCCGTTAACGTATCAAGAACATCTTCTAATTGCTCTTTTAATAATTCGTAGGCCGCATGGTCTGAAGGTGATTGCGCTTCGGAGTCTTCGATAAAATCTCCAAGATGTGAGTCATCTTCTTCTCCAATTGGCGTTTCAAGTGAAACAGGTTCTTGGGCAATTTTAAGTATTTCTCGAACTCTGTCTGCGGTAAGGTCCATTTCTTCGCCGATTTCTTCAGGCGATGGTTCACGCCCTAAATCTTGAAGCAGTTGACGTTGAACACGAATTAGTTTATTAATTGTTTCGACCATATGAACAGGTATACGAATCGTACGCGCTTGGTCGGCAATTGCTCGGGTAATCGCTTGACGAATCCACCATGTTGCATACGTACTAAACTTAAATCCTTTTGTATGGTCAAACTTCTCAACCGCTTTAATAAGTCCCATATTTCCTTCTTGAATAAGGTCTAGGAACAACATGCCACGTCCGACATAACGTTTTGCGATACTAACAACTAGGCGTAGGTTCGCTTCAGCTAATTCTTTTCTCGCTGAGTCGTCCCCTTCTATAATTCTTTTCGCAAGATCGACTTCTTGTGTACCCGTTAGTAAATCTACCCTTCCGATTTCTTTTAAATACATTCGAACGGGATCATTAATTTTTACACCTGGTGGTACACTTAAATCATTCAAGTCAAATTTAGTATCTTCTGCTGCCGGTTTTACGGCCTCGGCTTCCACTTCATCTTCTGATTTGCGATCCATTTCAATTCCTTGAGCTTCCACTAAATCAAGAAATTCCTCAAATTGTTCAGGTTCGATTTCAAAAGGAGATAATTTTTCAGTCACCTCATCAAGCGTTAGTTCACCTGTTTTTTTACCCGACTCCAATAATTTTGCTTTAGCTGCTTCTATCGTTAGTTCCATCTCTTTAGACAATTCTTTTTTACCCATCTTACCGTTCCTCCTTCTAACACCGGATTGCGGCTATATTACCGTCAATGAATTCCGGAGCTGTATAATTTCCCTGGCTAGCTCCAGTGCCCGGGCATAATCTTTCATCTTTTCTGCTTCTTTCGATTCGTGCATCTTTTCCTGGATTATTAGTCCAACCCGGTACTTTTCAAGATGACGAATGCAATCATCAACTTCTTCTTCGACATGCTCTGGATCTCGTTCCACCATCGCAGCCTCAAGGACAATTTTCCTTAACTCACGATCCTCCAATGACTCAGCGAATCGGTGGAAGTCAGGTGTCCCATGCTGTTCATAAAATCCGGCAAGATGGACAAATATTGCTGCATAATCGTCACGTATAAAAAGATCGCGTCTTTTTTCTTGAATTCGATCAAAAAGCGCTCCGTCATTTAATAAGTGAAAAAGCAAAAGTCGTTCTGCACGCTCCGTAACTGAAACCTTCCTATTGGGGGTCGTAACAACTTTTAGGTTACTTGTTGGATTTGGTTGAGACTTTTCTTGTTTAGCGTGCTTACCAACCATTTTCATAAATTGTTGATTAATCGCTTCGACAGAAATACTTGTCTCCACGGATAATTGCCGTATGTACATATCCCGTTCTACGGGGGATGTACGCGAGGTGAGTTCCTCGAGAACTTCATGAATGAATTGCAATACATCGTTTTCATAAGAAAGATTTTTTGACCGCTTTGCATAAGCCATAATGAAAGACATATATGCATGTGGATTGCCAATGACTTTCTCACGAAATGCTTCTCCGCCACGTTCCGCGATATAATCGTCCGGATCCATTTTATCCGGTAGAAGCGCTATTTGTACATCCATTCCCTTCGCTGTAGCCATTACGGCAAACCTTTTCGCGGCTTCCCATCCCGCATCATCCCCGTCGCAACAGATGATTATTTCTTTTGCAATTCTTTTTAGTTTTATAAGGTGCGTATCAGACAAAGAAGTTCCCATGACGGCAACACCATTCGCTACACCCGCCCGATCTGCCGATATCGCATCCATAAATCCTTCAAACAGTATTACTTTACCCGTTTTTCGTACGTTAAGACGTGCATTATGAAAATTATATAATATTTGGCTTTTTTCGAATATCGGTGTTTCCGGGCTATTGAGATATTTAGCTTCTTGCTTCTCAACAGATAATGTCCGACCCGAAAAGCCAACAACGCTTCCATTATCGTCATAAAGCGGAAACATAATACGCCCGCGGAACCGATCAAAAAAACCAGTCCCATTATCTTTCATAATGCAAAGCCCCGCACGTTCCATTTCATTTAAATCAAATCTTTTTCGTTTCAGTAAATCCGACAAAGCACTGGAATCTTCAAGTGACCAGCCGATTCCATATTTTTCGATATACTCCCTCGTAAACCCTCTTTTTTCAAGATATTTTAACGCTTTTTCGCCTTCTACAGTATTAAGTAGTAAGTGGCTATAAAAGTTTGCGGCAAGCGTATGTGCTTCAAACATATGTTTAAATTCATTCCGAGGTTTGGCTACGGAGTCGTTGCCTATGGGCATGTCTATTTCAAGACCTGTCCTGCCCGCGAGCTTCACTACTGCTTCAGTAAACTGGCTATTTTCTATATCCATAACGAAAGTAATTGCGTTACCACTCGCTCCACAACCAAAACAATGAAAAAGTTGCTTGTCTTCAGATACAGAAAATGAAGGTGTATTTTCCCCATGAAATGGGCAGAGACCAAACCAATTTTTACCCCTTTTCGTAAGTTGTACGTATTCGCCTATTAAATCTACGATATCGGTACCCGAACGAACTGCTTCAATCGTTTCTTCTGGTATTCTTGTCATTCAATCACCATTTTCTACTGCTTCTAGATTACAATTCTAGATTATCTTCAGAAATCCTTTATAATTCGACAAAAAGTTTCAATTCTTATCCGAAACTATCATTTTACACTATTCCAGTAGCTATTTCGATTATTTAAGACTGTTATTTAAAAATAGAATAGTATGCGAGATGGATTTCGCTAAAAGAAGAACCTGCCCACTAAAAGATTGGAAGGTTCTTCTTTATTATTTATTGTAGCTTGTCATATTACTAATAATGACGTTTGCAGTCTCTTCAACTGCACGATTTGTCACATCAATAATCGTACAACCAATTTTCGATGCAACGTTTTTGAAATGTATAATTTCATTTTCAATACGATCGAGCTGTGCATAATTGGCATCATCTTTTAAACCAAGTGCGATTAGTCTTTCCTTACGTATCGAGTTTAGTTTCTCCGGAGATATAATAAGTGCAAAACATTTTTGGGGATCAATTTGAAATAATTCCTCCGGCGGATCAACTTCTGGTACGAGTGGGACATTCGCTACTTTATATTGTTTATGTGCCAGATACTGTGAAAGTGGCGTTTTGGAAGTTCTTGAAACGCCAATCAATACAATATCGGCTTTTAAAATACCACGTGGATCTCGACCGTCATCGTATTTGACCGCGAATTCAATCGCTTCAATTTTCCTGAAGTAATCTTCGTCTAGCTGTCGAACGAGACCGGGTTCTTCCAATGGCTCTTGCCCAAGTTCGACACCCATTTTTTTTACGAGTGGCCCAAGAAGGTCTATACACTGAATTTTCCTTATGACACACTCATTCCGTAATTTATGTCGCATTTCACTTTTTACAAGTGTATAAACGACGAGCGCTTCTTGTTGTTCTGCTAAATAGGCAATTTCTTGCAATTGTGTTTCATCTTCAATATGTGAAAACCGTTTCACAGAGACCGTGTTAAACCCTTGGTTAAATTGACTTATCGCTGCCTTTGCAACAAGTTCGGCCGTTTCACCGACAGAGTCAGAAACGATGAACAATGATAGCTTTCTCATTGTATCCCCCTCATAATTCGTGATCATCCCCAAGCGATAGGAATGCCGCTGTAATATTTGTTTTTGTTATTCGCCCAACAACAGCGAGCCCTTCCCCTTTTCGCTCAATAACGGGAAGTGCATCAATTTGCTTATCAATCATTTTTTTTGCGGCTTGGATAAGGGTATCTTGCTTTTCACAGTAGGTAATATTAGGCATACGTGTCATAATCACGTGCACCGGCATCTTATTTAAATCATTGCCGCCAAGACTAGTTCTTAATAAGTCTTTTCTCGATAAAACACCTGTAAGAAACAAAGAGTCATCGATGACAAATAAAGTACCAACGTCTTCTAAAAACATTTGGCATATTGCATCATAAACGGAAATGTGCTCTGCAATAACAACTGGCATCGATTGAAAATCTCGAACTTTCATACCAATCATACTGTCTTCTACTGATTGGACAGGTTTCTTCCCTGAATAAAAATAACCGACACGTGGTCTCGCGTCAAGGTAACCAGCCATCGTTAAAATTGCGAGGTCAGGACGTATTGTTGCCCTTGCCAGACCGAGCCGTTCAGCAATCTGTTCTCCAGTGATTGGCCCATTCCCTTTGACGATTTCGAGAATATCCGTCTGGCGCTTATTCAATTCCATCTGAGTCACCGCCTTAAACGTTCAATTCTTTATCCTCGATTATTATATACGAAGTCGCGAGCTATTGCGAAGAAAGGGAAATCATGCTACACTATTTCATGAAGTTAATAGGCGTAGATAGGTCGAAAAGTACTGTCATTTAAAAGCGAGTAGGGGTAGTGAAAGCCTGCAACGACACGAAAAGGCAACCTGGAGCCATGTAGTTTTTAAGTGGGCTATGTATTTAGCCAAACGAGGTGGAACCGCGGGTCTTTATGCACTCGTCCTCGGACAATATGTCCGGGGACGTGTGCTTATTTTAATTGGAGGGATTATTTTATGTCAATGGAAAAAGTAGTTAATTTAGCAAAAGCAAGAGGTTTTGTTTTCCCAGGTTCAGATATTTATGGTGGTTTAGCAAATACTTGGGATTACGGTCCTTTAGGTATTGAACTAAAAAATAATATTAAAAAAGCATGGTGGCAAAAATTCGTTCAAGAATCTCCTCATAACGTTGGACTTGACGCAGCAATTCTTATGAATCCAAAAGTTTGGGAAGCTTCAGGTCATACCGGAAACTTTAACGATCCAATGATCGACTGCAAGAAATGTAATACACGACACCGTGCAGATAAGTTAATTGAAGACGCGCTTGACGCAAAAGGCCTTGAAATTATTGTAGATGGCATGCCGTTTGAAAAAATGGTCGAACTGATTGCGGAACATGATATCGTTTGTCCTAGCTGTGGTGCAAATGAGTACACAGACATTCGTCAATTCAACTTGATGTTTAAAACATCTCAAGGTGTAACAGATTCTTCAGCTAACGAAATCTATTTACGCCCAGAAACGGCACAAGGTATTTTCGTTAACTTCAAAAACGTTCAACGTTCAATGAGAAAGAAAATGCCATTTGGTATCGCTCAAATCGGTAAAAGTTTCCGTAACGAAATCACTCCAGGGAACTTCACGTTCCGTACTCGTGAATTCGAACAAATGGAACTTGAGTTTTTCTGTAAACCAGGTGAAGATATGGAATGGTATGAATACTGGAGAGACTTCTCGAAAAACTGGTTGTTAAATTTAGGACTTACAGAAGATAATATGCGTTTACGTATTCACGATGAAGATGAGCTTTCGCATTACTCAAAAGGCACTGTCGATATCGAATATAAATTCCCATTCGGTTGGGGCGAGCTATGGGGCATTGCGAACCGTACAGATTTTGACTTGAAACGCCATATGGAATATTCAGGCGAAGACTTCCACTACCAAGACCCAGTAACAAACGAAAAATTCGTACCGTACTGTATTGAACCATCTCTTGGTGCAGATCGCGTAACATTAGCATTCCTTACAGACGCATATAACGAAGAGCAACTTGAGGGCGACGATAAACGGACGGTGCTTCGATTCCACCCGGTGTTGGCACCAGTTAAAGCAGCTGTTCTTCCTTTATCTAAAAAGCTGACAGAAGGCGCGGACGCAGTTTATGCGGAGCTTCGTAAACATTTTGTTGTCCAATACGATGATTCATCATCTATCGGAAGACGCTACCGCCGTCAAGATGAAATAGGAACACCGTTTTGCATTACGTATGATTTCGATTCAGAAGAAGATCGTAAAGTAACAGTAAGACACCGTGATTCAATGGAACAAATTCGTATTCCAATTGACGAAGTAAAAGAGTATATCGCAAAACATCTTGAATTTTAATTGATACGTTAAATAGCTAAAACCCCTGAGAAAGTCACTCTTTCTCAGGGGTTTCTTTTTTGGGTAACAGTTCGGGCTTCGATTCCAGCTGATCCAGAAATGATCTTGCCTTAAACCGAATGCCTAACTGTTCATCATATACAGTACGTACAATTTTCTTCATAAACATTTTCGTTTCTTTTTTTAACGTCAAGTCCCCCACTTTACTAATCGGAACAGTGTAAAATGTCCGGATGAGCTTTAATTGATTGGGAGTAATTCGAACGGAGTACTTGTCTGTATGAAAACATCTATGGCATAGAAAACCAATTGCAGTAAACGAAAACGCAAATTCTCCTTCTGTCGAATGGCAATTTGCACATTCATGGAGAATCGGATGAATTCCACCGACAGGAAGCATTTTCCACTCAACGAATAGAGCAATTGCTTCGGGATCGTATTGTTCATTGATTGCATGCAATGATTCATATAAAAGATCATAAACCCCGAAAACCCGTTCATTATCTTCCGTTAAACGATCAATAATTTCAACGATATAACTTGCATAAGCCGTCGCTTCAAGATCCTCACGTATGAAACGCAACGAGTCAATCTGCTCGCCTTGTTCAAGCGTACCCATTCCCCTACCTTTACGGATAAGAAATGAGCCAAGTGTAAACAGTTGAGTGACAGCCGCAAGTCTACTTCTTGGTTTTTTAGCGCCACGGGCCATCGCTGTCACTTTGCCCGCTTCCCGTGTAAAAAGGGTGACTATACTATTCGACTCGCCATAAGGGATACTTCGAATAATAATCCCTTCCCATTTGTTCAGCAAGTTTGTCACCCCCTAGATGGTGTTTCAATTAATATTCTTCGTCACTGAATCCAAACTCTTTCAGACGCCCCGGCTTATTTCTCCAGTCTTTCTGAACTTTCACCCATAATTCAAGGAAAACTTTTGTGCCGAGAAGCATTTCGATATCATACCTTGCTTTCGTCCCAATTTCTTTTAGTAAGGCACCTTTTTTACCAATGACGATCCCTTTTTGCGAATCCCTATCGACGACAATTGTTGCCATTACATTGACCATTTCTCGCTTTTCTTCTCGTTCAATTTTTTCGATAACAACAGCAATTGAATGCGGAATTTCTTCTCTCGTCAAATGCAATACCTTTTCACGTATTAATTCGGAAATGATGAAGCGTTCTGGATGATCTGTTACTTGATCGTCTGGATAATATTTTGGCCCTTTAGGAAGATATTTTTCCAACGTTTCAAGTAGACGATCCGTATTATTTCCGCTAAGAGCTGAAATTGGAACGATTTCGGCAAAATCATATTCATTTTTGTAAGAAACAATAGTCTCTAACAAATTATCCGGATGCACAAGGTCTATTTTATTAATGATCAAAAAGACCGGTGTTTCCGTATGCTCAAGCATTTCAATGATAAAACGATCCCCAGGACCGATTTTCTCTTCCGCATTCACCATAAACATAATGACATCGACTTCTCTTAACGTATTGCGCGCCACTTTCACCATGAAATCCCCGAGCTTATGTTTCGGCTTATGAATTCCAGGTGTATCGATATAAATCATCTGTGAATCTTCCGTCGTAACGACACCTTGCACTTTGTTTCTTGTTGTTTGTGGCTTATCGCTCATGATGGCGATTTTTTGACCTACAACATGGTTTAAAAATGTTGATTTTCCTACATTTGGGCGTCCGATGATCGAAATGAATCCCGATTTGAACTCTTTATTGTTTGGCTGCATATATAAGATCCTCCTTTGAAAAAGCTCCCGGAAGTAATTGAGCGACTGTCGTTTCAAATACTTCCCCTTTAAGATTTGTTAAATAGACAGGCATAGCCCCATCGCAAAACTCTGCGATTACTTGTCTACATGCGCCGCACGGAGACACTGGACCTTCCGTGTCAGCAACGACTGCAAGTGCTTTAAATGTACGTACGCCATCAGATACTGCTTTAAAAAACGCTGTACGCTCTGCACAGTTTGCCATGCTATACGCTGAATTTTCAATATTGCAACCGTGGTAAATCGCTCCATCTTCCGCAAGTAAAGCAGCACCTACTGGAAATTTTGAATAAGGTACATACGCTTTTTCACGTGCTACTTTGGATTCTTCTATCAACTTTTCTTTATTCATAAAAACACCACTTTCAAATTATATAAACCATTTGGGTACAAATATAAAAAGACCTATCAATGCACTCGATATAGCATAAATAAGAACTGCTCCTGCGGCAAGGTCTTTTGCTTGTTTAGCAAGCGGATGCTTTTCTGTCGTCACTAAATCGACAATTCGTTCAACAGCCGAATTCACCAATTCTAGCGAAAGCATCCCACCTATTAACACGAGTATAATCAACCATTCAATCAACGAAAGACCTGTCAGAAAACCTGCGATGATAACGACAATAGCTGAAAAAACATGAAATTTCAAATGTCGTTCTGTTTTCACGCCATGAAGAATACCTTCAAATGCATATCCAAACGCTTTGAGATATTTGCGCATAGGCTGTTACCTCTCGAGTCCGAAAGAATCTAAAATTTCTTTTTGTCTTCCAAACATCTTCGCTTCATCATCTTCTGTCATATGATCATATCCCAAAAGATGCAAGAAGCCGTGCAGTGAAAGAAAACCCATTTCTCTTTTGAAATCATGGCCATAATCAGCGGCTTGCTGTTTGGCTGTTTCAACGGAAATGATAATATCTCCGAGTACATTAGGCATTCCTTCTTCTGCTACTATGGCGACTTCATCGTCCGTCATTTCCTCCAATGCAAATGAAATAACATCTGTTGATTTATCGATTCCACGGTACTCCGCATTGATTTTTTGGATTTCAAGATCAGTCATGAACGTAACAGATACTTCTGCATCTTCCGGAACGCCTTCTAGCTTAGCTGCATGTGTAAGTATTTCCGATATTAACTTTTGGATGTTCTCGTCTACAGTATTCGTTTCATCGTTAAAATAAAGATCTAGCACTTCTCTATCTCCTTTCACAATTACTTTGGATACTCAATTCGATTATGAAATATCCCGTTTAAGGTTTTACAAATCACTTTTTCTACTTCCCTTAATTCTTTCATGGACAAATCACATTCGTCAAATTGTCCATCGTTTAATTTGTCTTTAACAATGGCCCGGACGAGTGTTGCAATTTTTTCTACTGTCGGTTCTTTCATTGATCGAACGGCTGCCTCTACGCTGTCTGCAATTGAAATAATTGCAATCTCTTTCGTTTGCGGCTTTGGTCCAGCATATCTGTATTCATCCTCCGTGACATCATCCCCCGAATCACGCGCTTTCACAAAAAAGAATTTTAATAAGCTCGTCCCGTGATGTTGTCTGGCAATATCAATAATTTCCGTAGGCATTTTATGCTTTTCCAGAAGATTTGCACCTTCTTCTGCGTGCGCAATAATGATATCCCTACTTCTTTCTGGAGATAATTTATCATGTGGATTCTGACCACTATGTTGATTTTCTATAAAATAGTTCGGTCGAATCGTTTTTCCAATGTCATGATAATAACTACCTACTCTTGCAAGCAACCCATTCGCACCGATCGATTCGCAGGCTGCATCCGACAGATTTGCAACCATAACACTGTGATGATAGGTCCCAGGCGTTTCCGTAAGCACTTTTTTCAACAGTGGATGATTTGGATTGGACAATTCAATAAGCCGCATATCGGACATAATCTTAAATACGGATTCGAAAAACGGCATCAGTCCAATTGTTAATGCTCCTGAAAGTATACCCGATGTTGCCGCAGCAATTGCATAAAACAAAAGCTCTGACAATTCGTAAGATGACTGTGTCATTAATAAATAAAACCCGATGAATATAAGGTTAGAAATAGCTACACCTAGGCTTGTCCCTAAAATGGAAGTACGTCGTCCTCCACTGCCGAGCAAGTAAAGGCTTGTAATTCCCCCAAAAAGTATGTATAGCGCTACTTCCATTTGGATAATAGATGCAAAGCTTTCTTGCAAAATAACTCCGGCCGTTGCTGCTGTAATAATGGTCGTCATAACTGCCAGACGTTCATTTGTTAACAATTTTACGAGTAGTGGAGCAAGTGCCGTTGGAAATAAAAATGCAATAACTATGTCAAAATTAGGCTCTATAAGTGCGATAAGCTTCATCAAAATAACGAGTAAGAAAAAAATTGTAAGTACAATGAGCAACGCTTTTTTCTTCACAGCACTAGTTGCTTTCCACGTAACGAAATGCATATAAATAATCGATGAAACAAGGAGCACAAATAAAATTGAACCGGCAATTGGCTTAACGGTAGATTGGTTCGTCAATAACCCAAGCAATTTGAGCTGCTTATACACTTCACGATCAATCACTTGACCTTCCCGCACGATAACTTGTCCTAATAGGATTCTTGTCGGTTCGACGGCAGCTTTAGCTTGCTCTATATTCATTTGGGTGGCTTCTTCGTTGACCATTTCCGTTTCTACAATCGCCGAGCGCCCAATCGCAATCGCGGCTTGTAATGCAGTCGGTGGAATTGAATCCGTAAAACGTAATTTTCGCTCAACCTCATACTTGACGGACGTTATATCACCTGTTCGTACGGGCTTGGATAATTCTTCTCCGATTATTGATGCAAGCGTCTTTTGCAAACTTAATAATACAGCTATATCTTGTGACAACAGTTTGTTAATTACGTCGTCACCCAGAAGCATCGAAGGCTCTTTTTCCTCAAGAGAAACAAGCTTTTCCCGCAATATTTCAGCAAGCTCCTTATTTCCTTTACTTGGCTCACCTAATTCCACTGCTTCATTTTCCGCCGTAGTTTTCACTTCGATGACTAAGTCAAATAAAGATACAATGATTGCTTGTCGATTTTTTGCGATATCTTCGGAGAATTGGTACACAGGACCTACTTCAAGTGCTGCCCGTTCCCTTTCTTCCTCAGTTTTAGCTGTATCTTCTATCGTCTTTATTGAACGAATTGTCTGCGGTGAAATTTGAAACTCGGTTAACTCATACGTTTCTTTTTTCACACCGCCATATAAAAAGGCGAAAAGGAAGACAGCAAATAATCCAATTAGAAATAATGATAAATAATTAAATTTAAGCGATTTAAGAAAATGACTAATTGACCGAAACATCAAATTTCATCCCCTAGTGTTCTTTTTCTCTCTATTTTGCAAATACGTTATGAAAAAAAGCAGTCACTTAGGATGACTGCTCATCTTTGTATGCCTCAATTATTTTGGCGACAAGCGGATGACGAACAACATCGCCTTGATCTAAATACTGAAAATGGATTTCCGTTACTTTTTTCAATATCGTTTCCGCAGCGATTAAACCCGACTCGGTCCCTCTTGGTAAATCGATTTGAGTTTTATCTCCCGTTATAACCATTTTCGAACCAAAACCAAGACGTGTAAGAAACATTTTCATCTGCGCTTTTGTTGTGTTTTGCGCTTCATCTAAAATGACAAAAGCATCGTCCAATGTACGGCCTCGCATATAGGCAAGAGGCGCAATTTCAATGACACCGCGCTCCATTAGTCGCTCTGTTTGCTCCGCACCAAGAACGTCATGTAATGCATCATACAGCGGGCGCAAGTATGGATCTACTTTTTCTTTTAAGTCTCCAGGAAGAAACCCAAGGCTTTCCCCAGCTTCAACAGCTGGACGCGTCAAAATGATTCGTTTCGCATTACCGGTTTTCATCGCTTGAACGGCAAGTACAACGGCAAGATACGTTTTACCCGTTCCGGCTGGACCAATACATAATACCAAATCCTTTGTGCGAATTGCCTGGACATACTCTCTTTGACCAATCGTTTTTGCACGAATCGATTTTCCTTTCGTATTGCGTGCAATTTCTTCATCATACAGTTCAGCAAAATACTCAATCGTTCCGTTTTTAACCATTTCAAGTGCGGTTGCAACGTCCCGTTGATTAATATTAATGCCTTTTCGGATTACTTTTAATAATTGTTCAAGTAAAATACGACCCGAATTCCGATTTTCTTCTTCTCCGCTAAGCGTGACTGTCTCGCCTCTTGTCCGAATAGAAACAGTAAGCTCTTCTTCGATTAGACTCATGTTTTGGTCCCCAATTCCGAGTAACATAATTACCTCGTCCGGGTTTTCAATATGCAATTGAGTTAGTTGATCATCCAATGGCTTCAGTCTCCTTGGGGTATCGGTCTTTTTACAGCAATATTATCGTTAACAAGAAATAATATAGTCCCATTAACTTTATCATTATCGAATGTTACGTGCAAAATTTTATCATCTTTAATAATTAAACTTGCTGATCGTTCCGATAAAAGCTTTTGCTTTAAAAGCGGAATAAGAATCGTATGTTCCGTTCCTTCTTTCAACTCCAATTTCTCTTTCACTTCATCCACATGGCGTTCCACCGTTATCAAACGAGAAAATATATTTCTTAAATCATTCTCGCTCTCCTCTTTATTAGGTTGGCTTTTCCACGGTGCGGCGAACGCAATTTCTACTTTTTCTTCGCCTTGAACTTTGTATTGGATTGTTTTCGGCAAACTAAACGAGTACTCTAGCCAATAATCTGCATAAACTGCACCATCGGCTCCCACAACCGTTTTCTTATCGCCTTGTTCTAGAACGCCTGTGGCAAGCGTGTCGCCCTTTTTAACGGTCTCGTGAACATGAGTTGCACGTTCACCTCTTTTTAATTCAAATCGTGTAATAACGCCTCCTGTGTACGCTACAAGGTCAGACGGTTGCTCATTCACCTCTTTTTGGACATTGGTGATTGGCGAAAGCATTGGAATGACTAGTAAGGTCGTTCCAACCCGTTTAAATCGTACCCAAGATAAAGACATATCATCTTGCATAAGTTCTCTACGGATTTCACCTTCATCGGGAATGAGCATCAGTGGACGTAGCGGAACAATTGAAGATGCAGTTAGTTTCTCTTCAATGCGTTCAACAACTTCCGGTATATCTGATTCGACGTCTACAGTCCAAAGAAAGAACGATGCAACAAATGGAATGATAAACACCAGGAAATACCGATAGGAAGTAAAAAACGCCCCTGCATTGGAATGAGTTATCGTCTGCGTAATGGTAACTTTTACTCGGTACTTTCTTCTGTACTTCCTTACTTGCCCAACTCCATTTCGATCTGTCCGAAAATGCGCCCCTTTCTCATCTACTGAAAGCGAGATAATTTTAGCACTTACCGATTTCAACTTTGAAAGCATAGGGGAAAAATCGTTGCTCCCATAAAGTCGGACATCATATCGTTTACGCATCATACCGATTTCCATTGTCTTGATTGATTGTAATTTCCATTTTAATAATTGAAGAAAAGCTAAAGACTGCCATTTCCTCTAATAATTTATCGACAATTAAATCTTCACCCTTCGCTTCAACTATGTAATCATGACACTTAATTGTCGCGAAATTGGGGCCGAGATTTAAAAGCGAATAAGGCCCAGTAATTCGTAACGATGAAAAATCATCAAGAACAATGGATGAACCTATATTAAATAGCTTCTTCAAATAATAAAACCCCCTGTACACATCCTATGAAATGTACAAGGGTTCCATGATTAACGTTTTGAAACTGGCGGGCCAAAAATTTCGGAGTATACAATTCCTTTTATTAAATCGTCTTGACTTTGTGGAATAATCCCCTTTGGCCTTGTTGATTGTTGTTCTTTTTTAGCGTTTTGTGTAAAAGCGGCACGCCTCGTAGTCTTTTCTTTCGGAAGGGGCTTAGGTCGCCCTTCTCTCGGTAAAGAAACCTGTACCGGAATACTTTTTGGTGCAACTGGACTTTTAGGAATGTTCATCTGCGGTGTCTGTTGAACTTCTTGTTCCCTAGTTTGCGCTTGCATCTCTTTTTGTAATTCTTGATACATTTCTTTCAGCTTTCCAACCGGACCGCTTTGTGGTTCTTGTGCAGTAAAAGGTTTCGCCTTTTCCTGTTCGGTTGACTTTTTCTTTTTACTACTAAAAAACGATCCGATTAGAAGCATAATAATGAATGGGATTAAATTTTCCATTTACTACATCCCCTTTCCGGGAATATGCCCGACAACTAAGTCGTTAACTAATTTTACTTGTTGCTTGTGTCGTCTTTATCTCCACTAACTTTACTAATTGAGTCACGCATTACCGTGTCTGCTTGAAGATTTTTATAGTTCATATAATCCATAACTCCGATATTACCTGAACGAAGTGCGTCTGCCATTGCTAGTGGAACTTCCGCTTCAGCAAGTACAACTTTTGCACGCATTTCTTGAACTTGTGCAATCATTTCTTGTTCTCTTGCGACAGCCATTGCACGACGTTCTTCTGCTTTAGCTTGTGCAATATTTTTATCTGCTTCAGCTTGTTCGGTTTGTAGATTTGCACCAATGTTTTCACCGATGTCAACATCTGCAATATCGATTGAAAGAATTTCAAACGCAGTTCCTGAGTCAAGTCCTTTAGCTAGAACTGTTTGTGAAATCATATCTGGGTGCTCAAGTACTTTTGCATGGTTTTCAGAAGCACCAATTGTTGAAATGATTCCTTCACCAACACGTGCGATTACTGTATCTTCACCCGCACCACCGACTAAACGGTCAATGTTTGCGCGCACTGTAATACGTGCTTTTGCTTTTACTTCGATTCCGTTCATTGCAACACCCGCGATAAATGGCGTTTCAATAACTTTTGGGTTAACGGACATTTGTACCGCTTCAAGAACATCACGTCCTGCAAGGTCAATTGCAGCCGCACGTTCAAATGGTAATTCGATGTTTGCACGATGCGCAGCGATAAGAGCGTTCACAACACGGTCAACGTTACCACCAGCAAGATAGTGACTCTCGAGTTGGTTGATTGCAACATCCAAACCAGCTTTATGTGCTTTAATGAGTGGATTGACAATCCGACTCGGGATAACTCGACGTAGACGCATCCCTATTAGTGTGAAAATACTTACTCTTACTCCTGCCGCCATTGCAGAAATCCATAGCGCCACAGGAACAAGTGTGAAGAATACTGATAATACGAGTATTGCAACGAATGCAATAGCAATTGTTGTTATTAAAGCTGCATCAAATACCATTATTCATTTTCCCCCTTTTTATCTGATTCTCTTACGACTGTACGAGAACCTTCAACCTTTACAATGATAACACTTTTTCCTTTGTCGATGTAACTTCCTTCTGAAACAACATCGATTCGTTCCCCGTCCAGTTCGATTGCTCCCGCTGGTCTAAGTGGAGTAGATGTCGTTGCGATACGCCCAACTAACTCTACACGATTTACGTTGGAAACATAGCCACTCTCAGTATCGGTCGAATCCATCAAGACAACTTTATTAAGCAGATGCAATTTCTTTCCAAAAAACTTCATAATAATCACCATCCCCGTAACAGCGATAGCAACCGCAATAAGGACAGAGATCGCCATTTGCATCGGATTGCCACCCGCCATAATTATACTACCGACAACCGCGAGCGAACCAATGGTCCCCGCAATGCCACCTGGCAGGAAAAACTCGGCTACGATAAAGCCAATTCCAATAACAAATAGAATGATCGCCTCGTAGCCTGCAAGCCCGGCAACTAGATGGCCATAGAAAAACAATACTAAAGCACTAATCGCCATTGTTCCAGGCACACCAAACCCGGGTGAATACAATTCCAATACAAGTCCTAAGCCAGCAATTGATAACAAGATTGGTACAACAACTGGGTTAGTAATAAATCTTGCAATGCTTTCTGTAAATGTTTCAGATGTAGTAATTACTTCTGCATTTTCATAACCTGTTTCCTTTAGCAATTCAGAAAAAGTAGCGATCGTGCCTTCACTGTATCCCACTTCAAATGCATCTTTAGAAGTCAGTGTAAGAAGTTTTCCAACACCTGCACCATATTCAGGTAGGTCCATTGATTTATCAGCCATTGCAACCGCATACTTTACTTCACGACCGGACGATTCAGCGGCACCTTTCATCGCTGCAAGCCAAGCACTATCCGCTTTCTCCTCGGCCGCGTTTCCAGCAGAATCAATTACTGCCGCCGCTCCGATTCGTCCTCTCGTAGACATATAAATCTTGTCTGCATGAAGAGCTAAAAATGCACCCGCAGATAATGCGTCATCATTGATGTAGGCGATAATTTCAAGTTTTGATTCATCCATAAGTTTTGCTATTTGGCCAGCCGCATCTACATAGCCACCTGGTGTGTTGATATCAAGATAGATTGCTTTAGCCCCAGCATTTTCAGCCTCGGTAAATGAACGTTGTAAAAAAGCATATAACCCTTTTTCAACGACATTCTCAATTGGAACTTTATATACTTTTGTTGTTTTTGCAGCAGTTTCCATAAATGGAATCATAACTACCGATGCAAATAGTACGAAGAGGAGCATCCTTCTAAATATTTTTGTCATTATGAACTTCACCTCTCTCCTGTATTCAATTATATTCCTTATACGTACTAAAAGGGTAGAAGTTTCACTTTTTCTATAAATAGTTATTTGTTTTTCCTTTTTAAGCGAAAAATAAATAACCGAAGAACCCATAATTGGATTCTCCGGTTATTAACATCAATTTCGAAATATAGAGCGAATCCAAAGTTAGTCGCAGGGATCACCCTAGGAAATTAGAATTTACGTTTCCTAGCAGCTTCAGATTTCAGTTTGCGTTTTACGCTTGGTTTCTCGTAATACTCATTCTTTCTAGCATCTCGGATTTTCCCGCTTTTAGAAACGTCTCGTTTGAAGCGGCGAAGAGCATCTTCAAGTGATTCGTTCTTTCGAACAACTGTTTTCGACATATCTCTTGTCCCTCCCTCCGAACACACCTCACACATAGCCATGTGCCACGTGCCATCTACTCAAGTATTATACCTTATTTTTAAAACTTGGTCAATATAAATCTTTTAAGAACTTAATAATCTGAATCAGCAGTAAGTCCTTTCATGATTTGAACGCCTGAACTTGCACCAATTCTTGTGGCACCTGCATGAATCATTTTTTGCATATCTTCAAAACTGCGAACACCACCCGAAGCTTTCACGCCCAAATCAGGCCCAACAACAGCCCTCATTAACTTAATATCGGCTTCAGTTGCGCCGCCCGTTGAAAATCCGGTCGATGTTTTCACAAAATCAGCACCCGCTACAACTGCTAATTCACATGCCGTTCTTTTTTCTACATCCGTAAGGAGCGACGTTTCAATGATTACTTTGACGATAGCTTGTCCTTTAGTTGCTTCAACAACGGCTGCAATATCTTGTTTTACTGTTTCATCGTCTCCGCCACGAAGCGCACCAATGTTAATGACCATATCAATTTCTTCCGCGCCGTTTTGAATTGCATTCTCGGTTTCAAATGCTTTTACTTCAGACGTGGAAGCGCCTAAAGGAAAACCAATTACCGTGCACACTTTAACCGGTGACCCTTCCAAGACTTCCGATGCTGTTTTTACCCATGTTGGGTTCACACAAACAGAAGCAAACGAATACATACGCGCTTCAGCACATAGGTCCATAATTTCTGTTTTTTTAGTGTCCGCTTTTAATAAAGTATGATCAATATAAGATGCAAAATTTGTATCCAAGTGAATACCCCCCTGTAGTTGTCCGTACTTCTTTAATCATAACAAGAAAATGTCCTGTCTGCACGAAAAAAGCTATGCCGGCCAATTCATTGGGTAGCATAGCTCACTTTCTTGGAACTTATACTTTTTGTTCTTCGAGGACGCGAACATATTGACCTTCGTTGTAAGGATAACCAGCTTTCGCAATTTTCACTTCAACGATTTTACCAATCATCGACTCATCCGCTTGAAAAACGACTTTCAAATAGTTATCAGTATAGCCTTCATAAAGCCTGCCGTCCGGATTGAGTTTGTACTTCTCTTCCGGAATGACTTCAAGCACTTCACCTTCGAATGAAGATGCATATTGTTTAGCCAGTTGGTCATTCAATTCAATCAACCTGTGAACACGCTCGTTCTTAATGTTCTCATCGACTTGATTTTCCATTCGAGCGGCTGGTGTGCCTGTTCGTTTGGAATATGGAAATACATGAAGTTCAGAAAAACGATGATCACGGATAAAATTATATGTATCCATAAATTCCTCTTCCGTTTCCCCAGGGAATCCAACAATTACATCGGAAGTTATTGCAAGCTCAGGCAGAGCCTCGCGCAATCTATCCAGACGTTCCGCAAAAAATGCCATCGTATACTTTCGACGCATCCGCTTTAAAACTGTATCCGAACCCGATTGAATCGGAATATGCAAATGACGAACAACAATCGGTGAATTTCGAAGAACATCAATCACTTCGTCAGTCAGTTGGCTTGCTTCGATAGAACTAATGCGCAGACGCTTTAACCCTTTGACTTCTTCAAGGTCACGTAGCAAACGCGCAAGATTATAATCTTTCAAATCTTCCCCGTACCCACCCGTGTGGATACCTGTTAGAACAATTTCAAGATACCCCGCGTCAACTAGTTGTTGCGCTTGACGGATTACTTCTTGTGGGTCACGAGACCTCATCAGACCACGCGCCCATGGGATAATACAGAACGTGCAAAAGTTATTGCATCCCTCTTGAATCTTGAGTGATGCACGCGTGCGATCTGTAAATGCTGGAACATCTAGTTCCTCATAAACTCTATTCTTCATTATGTTTCCAACTGCATTAATTGGCTTTCTTTCCGTACGGAATTCATCTATAAGTCCAAGTAGTTTCAATCGGTCCTGTGTACCGACGACAATATCTACCCCGGGAATAGCCATAATTTCTGCAGGTGATGTTTGAGCATAACAGCCCGTTACACAAATGACTGCATCAGGGTTTTTTCGAATTGCACGGCGAATGACTTGCCTACTTTTCTTATCCCCTGTATTCGTTACAGTACATGTATTAATGACGTAAACATCGGAATTCTTTTCGAATTCTGCTCGTTCATACCCAACTTCTTTAAATAGCTGCCAGATTGCTTCTGTTTCATAATGATTTACTTTGCAGCCCAACGTATGGAATGCGACCGAAGACATAAGCTGCCCACCTCTTTCATTCAAATTCGCATGACATTGCGGATAGTAAATATAATGGTGCTGTTTCAGTCCGTAAAATTCGTGGACCGAGTGAAGTGGGATGGAATCCCGCCGCTCGGAGTGCTTCGGCCTCTGTTCTAGAAAGACCACCCTCTGGACCAAAAACAACAAGCACTTTTTGTTCAAGATACACATTTTTTAACCTGTCCGCAATTCGATGCGGTTCGCCACTTTTTGCATCTTCCTCATCGGCAAATAAAAGAACATCGAAAGTATTCACCAATTGTAAAAGTTGACGAATTGTTAAAGGATTTTCCACCTCTGGTATGACGGCGCGGTGGCATTGTTCAGCGGCTTCTTTTGCAATTTTACGAAGCCTCTCGATTTTTTTCGCCCCTCGTTTATCATCCCATTTGACGACAGACCGTTCCGCTTTAAAAGGAATGATCCCTTTCATTCCAAGCTCTGTTCCTTTTTGAACAATTAAATCAAGCTTGTCTCCTTTAGGGAGTCCACATGCAATCGTCACATGCACGGGCATCTCATTTGTAGGTAGCGGACCTTCTTCACGACGGATTGACACGCTGTCTGGTAGCAGTTCAAAAATAGTTGCAATATAAGCATTCCCATTGGAAACCGCAATTACTTTGTCCCCTACATCCATGCGCATTACTCGGGATATATGTTTACTATCATCACCTGTAATTAAAGTCGTTCCAACTATGTCAAATGGTGTTTCAAGAAAATAGCGTTGCAATGTCGTCACACACCCTTTTTTCGTGCAACAATTGCGACCCAATCTTCCATCAGAACGGACTCTATAATTTCAAATCCTTTGGAGACAAGATCCTCTTTTACAAGGTCGCGTTTTTGTCCGATAATACCCGAGGCGATGAAAAGGCCACCTTCTGGTAACAAAGTATGTGCATCTTGCGAAAAACTTATAATTACGTCGGCTAAAATATTTGCGACGATGACATCGGGCTGAATTTGAATGGATTCTAGAAGATTACCATGGGTCACTTCGACAATCGATTCGACTTTATTCAACTCGATATTTTCTTTTGCAGCTCGAACTGCGACGTAATCCAAATCAAGTGCATGAACCTTAGACGCCCCCAAAAGCGCCGCGCCAATAGAAAGAACACCAGAACCTGTCCCCACATCGACAACCGTATTACCGGGCTGTACATACTTCTCAAGAGCCTGTACACACATGACTGTTGTAGGGTGGGTTCCTGTACCGAACGCCATACCTGGATCTAGTTCGATAATTAGTTCGTCTGATTCAACGGGCTCGTATTCTTCCCAAGTTGGCACAATCGTGAAGCGGCCAGAGATTTTCACAGGATGGTAATACTTTTTCCAAGCGGTTGCCCAATCCTCATCATCGACTTCGCTTGTTTGGATGCTATTTTCTCCAACGTCTAGTCCAAAACTTGCAAGATTACCAATCGACTGCTCAATATCTTTCATCGTTTCAATCAAAAAACTATTGACTGGCAAATACGCTTTCACAAGGACACCTTGGGAAGGAAAATCATTTCTGTCTAATTCATAAATTTCCCCAAAACGATCTTCATGAATCCGGTCAGGTTCGACTGAATCTTCGATGATAACTCCACTTGCACCTGATTCGTGCAAAATATTAGCTACTGCTTCGGTAGCTTCATGCGTTGTATGGATTGCTATTTCCGACCACTTCAAGTTGCGTCATCTCCTTCAGTCGCCTTTAATTGTACGTTTAATTTTATCGAATAATGAGCTTGAGTATTCTTCTGGTGAATCTCCACTTATTGCAGCAAACTCACGCATAAGTTCTTTTTGTTTTTCCGACATTTTTTTCGGTGTAACTATTTTCACAACAACATGCTGATCTCCAGTACCGCGTCCGTGAACGTTTTTAACACCTTTTCCTCTTAGACGGAATCTTGTGCCCGTTTGTGTGCCCGCTGGAATTTTCAATTTCACATTCCCTTGAACAGTCGGTACTTCGATTTCATCGCCAAGAGCGGCTTGTGGATAAGATAATGAAAGCTCAAGATAAATATCATCTTCTTCACGGATAAAACGTTCATGCGCCCTCACACGGAAAACAATATATAGATCGCCCGCTGGTCCTCCGTTAATACCCGGTTCACCTTGGCCTGAAACTCTCAATTGTTGTCCATCATCTACACCTTCAGGAATTGTAATTTTAATTTTCTTCCTTTTCGTTACAGTCCCAGCGCCGCGACATGTTGTACATTTCTCAGGAATAATTTTCCCTGTTCCTTGACAGTGATGACATGCTCTACGATTAACCATTCTACCGAGAGGTGTATCTTGAGTGACGTTAATTTCACCGGCACCGTTACAATGTGTACATGTTTTTGGAGAAGTTCCTTTTTTCGCTCCAGATCCTTTACATGTTCCACATGTTTCTTCTTTTGGCAATTCGATTTCTGTTTCTTTACCAAAAACAGCTTCCATGAAATCGATGGTCATTGTGTATTGCAAGTCGTTTCCTTTTCTAGGTGCATTCGGGTCTTGTCTGCGTGAATTGCCTCCGAAAAATGAGCTAAAGATGTCTTCAAATCCGAAGCCATCTGCCCCGCCACCACCGAAACCACCAAATCCTTGGTTCGGATCTGTATGACCGAATTGATCGTAATTTGCCTTTTTTGTCTCGTCGCTTAAAATTTCATAAGCTTCCGTTACTTCTTGAAACTTTTCTACCGCATCATCCGCTTTGTTCAAATCCGGATGGTACTTTTTCGATAATGTTCTATATGCTTTTCTTATTTCTTCTTTCGTTGCCGATTTTGCTACTCCAAGTACTTCATAACAATCGCGTTTACTCATTACGTCACTCTCCCAAAACAATTTACATGGTTTTTAGTATACCACTCAAAATAAATAGTTGGTAACAAAGGAAAAAGCCAAAGCCAGAATATCGGACTTTGACTTTTCCGTCAATAATTTATTCGTTATTTTTTATCTTCGTCTACTTCTTCAAAATCGGCGTCAACTACGCTGTCGTCTTGTGATCCTTCAGCGTTATCTTCACCTTGTGCCGCTTCAGCATCTGCTGCAGCTTGCTCGTACAATTTAACTGAAAGCTGTTGAACAAGCTCTTCAAGTTTTTCTTTTTTCGTACGAATTTCATCGAAGTCAGTTGCTTCCAAAGCCGTTTTCAATTCTTCTTTCGCTTCTTCAACTTCTTTAATTTCTTCTTCTGAAACTTTGTCTCCAAGGTCTTTAATTGTTTTTTCAGCCATAAATACGAGCTGATCTGCTTCGTTTTTCAATTCTGCTTCTTCTTTGCGCGCTTTATCCGCTTCAGCATTTTCTTCCGCTTCTTTTACCATGCGTTCGATATCTTCGTCGGAAAGTGAAGAGCTTGCTTGAATTGTAATGTTTTGTTCTTTTTGCGTACCAAGGTCTTTCGCTTTAACTGTAACGATACCGTTTTTATCAATATCAAATGTAACTTCGATTTGCGGAACACCGCGTTGTGCCGGTGGAATATCCGTCAATTGGAAACGACCAAGTGTTTTGTTGTCTGTTGACATCGGACGCTCACCTTGAAGTACGTGAATATCTACTGCTGGTTGGTTATCTGCTGCTGTTGAGAACACTTGAGATTTACTCGTTGGAATCGTCGTGTTGCGCTCGATCAATTTTGTAAATACGTTCCCCATTGTTTCAATACCTAGTGAAAGTGGCGTTACGTCTAGAAGAACAACGTCTGTCACATCTCCGCTTAGGATTGACCCTTGAACAGCTGCACCCATTGCAACGACTTCGTCAGGGTTTACACCTTTATAAGGCTCTTTGCCCGTTTCATTTTGAATTGCTTCTTGTACTGCTGGAATACGTGTAGATCCACCAACAAGGATAACGCGGTCGATTTCTGATGCCGAAAGACCTGCATCTTTCATCGCCTGACGAGTTGGTACCATTGAACGTTCGACAAGACTTGCAGTCAATTCGTCAAATTTCGCACGCGTTAACGTTACTTCTAGGTGAAGTGGACCCGCATCTCCAGCCGTGATGAACGGAAGTGAAATTTGTGCAGATGTTACACCTGAAAGGTCTTTTTTCGCTTTTTCAGCTCCGTCTTTCAAACGTTGCATAGCCATTTTGTCTTTAGAAAGGTCAATTCCGTTATCTTTACGGAACTCTTCTACAAGATAGTTAATGATTACATCGTCAAAGTCATCTCCACCAAGCTTGTTGTCTCCCGCTGTTGAAAGAACTTGGAAAACACCGTCGCCTAACTCAAGGATGGATACGTCAAACGTACCGCCACCAAGGTCATAAACGAGAATTGTTTGATCTTCATCCATTTTATCTAGACCGTATGCAAGTGCTGCTGCAGTTGGCTCGTTAATAATACGTTCTACTTCAAGACCAGCAATTCTTCCTGCATCTTGAGTTGCTTGGCGTTGTGCATCACTGAAATAAGCGGGAACTGTGATAACTGCTTTCGTCACTTTTTCACCCAAATACTCTTCAGCATAGCCTTTCATATATTGAAGAATCATTGCTGAAACTTCTTGTGGTGTGTATTCCGTATCTTCCGCTTTTACTTTAAAGTCCGATCCCATATGGCGCTTCACGGACATAATTGTGTTCGGGTTTGTAATCGATTGACGTTTCGCTACTTCTCCAACTTGACGCTCACCATTTTTGAAAGAAACAACTGAAGGTGTTGTGCGGTTGCCTTCTGGATTTGGAATAACTTTTGGCTCTCCGCCTTCATATACTGCTACTACCGAGTTTGTTGTTCCTAAGTCAATACCAATAATTTTACTCATAATCAAAATTCCTCCTAGAAATTATCATGCATTTACATTTTGTCATTTATTATTCGTTTACTTTAACCATCGAAGGACGCAAAACACGATCTTTTAGCATATAACCTTTTTGTAACTCCTCAAGCACAGTACCCGATGGTTTTTCTGGATCGCTGTCTGTCATAATTGCTTGATGGAAATTCGGATCGAATTCTTTGTCTTGTGCTTCAACTTCAACAAGTCCTTCTGATTCAAGTGCAGTAACAAGTGAACGGTAAATCATTTCCATTCCCGTCATCAAAGCACTTTCTTCTTCAGATTTTGATTCAACACTTAATGCTCTAGAGAAGTTATCAAGAACCGGAATTAAATTCGTTAACACATTTTGTGAACGATATTTTTGAAAAGCTTCTTTATCGAGAGTTGCTCTGCGTTTGAAGTTTTCATAATCCGCCAACAGCCTAAGGCGCTTATTTTCTTCTTCCTGAAGCTTAGCTGTCAACTCTTCGATAATTTTGTCATCCCCAGCTTCTTCCAATACTACCTCTTCAGCAGGTGTCTCTTCCAACTCTACCTCTTGTCCATCTACAATTGGCTCTTCAACCACTGTACCATTGTCTACTACTTCTTCATTTTTTTCCATTAGTTATCGTTCCTCCCAACAGTTCCGCCACCGATTGTCAGTTTCGCTAATTCCCTTGACAAATCACTGCTCATTAAATCAAGCAAGGTAATCACTCGTCCATAGTCCATTCGGGTTGGTCCAATGATCGCAATAGATCCCGTCATTTGGTCACCTGCTGAATAAGTTGCAGTAATTACACTGAATTGATCCATGGCATTATGATTGTTTTCAGAACCAATCCGGACACGTATACCAATCCGGTCGTCTTCAAAAAACGTTGTCGCGGGTGCCCCTTTTTCCATGAGCTCGAAAAACATTTTCATCTTGTGGATGTCATTGAATTCTGGCTGATTCATCATATTCATTTTCCCACCGAAATACAAACGTTCTTCTGGTGTAATTGCAATTGCTTGCTGAAAAGCAGAATATAATTCGCCTGCTTTATGAATATGCCGATCGAGAATCATCTTTGTTTCTTGTAAAAGCGTTTTTTGTAAATTAATAAGGGGTGTTCCAACAAGGCGTTCGTTAAGAATATTAACCATTTTCTCAATGTCCGATGCTGTAAAACCTTTCGGGACATTGAATAGTCGGTTTTCAACTCGCCCTGTGTCAGTGACGATAATTGCTACTGCTGTGTCTACATCGAGAGGCACAATCGTAAAGCGCTTCACCGTATGCAAAGATGAGTCCGGCCCGAGAAGTATTGACGTATAATTTGTTAGATCAGAAAGAATTGTCGCTGATTTACGAATCAATTCCTCGGTTTCCATAACTTTCTCTTGAAAAACAGAACGAATTTGCTTACTATCTTCCGTATTCAGTTTTTCCGGTGTTAACAGATGATCGACATAAAATCTGTACCCTTTTTCGGATGGTATTCTTCCGGACGACGTATGAGTTTTTTCTAGGTAACCCATTTCTTCGAGATCAGCCATCTCATTACGAATCGTCGCCGGACTAAAAGGTGCTTCCGGCTTCTTTGATAATTGCCGGGATCCAACAGGTTGCGCGGATTGAATGAAATCATCGACCGTCAATTGCAAAATGAGTAATTGTCTGTTTGTCAACATGATCATCACTCCTGTTAGCACTCTTTAACGTCGAGTGCTAATACTACTGATAATTTATCAAATGTGGTCGCCACTGTCAACGAATATACTTTGAATCAATTAAGGAATTGCTGAAATACTTCGTTCCCTCTGAATACACCAATCTTAGTAAGCTTGAACTTGTCTCCAGATTTTTCGACAAGACCATTTCCGATAAGGGTTTCAAAAGTCTTTCCGTACACTTCATCAAGCGACCGACCAAACTTTTCTTGGAATATAGATGCAGACACACCACCTGCGACTCGTAGCCCAAGAAACATTTCCTCTTCCATCGCTTCAATAGCTGTAACGATGTGCGATTGTTGAAGCGGACGTTCCCCTTGTTCCACTTTTTCCATATATCTTGTAATAGGTCCGATATTTGAATATCGCGTCCCCGATAAATAGCCATGCGCACCCGCTCCGATACCCGCATATGTATCATTTTCCCAGTAAATAAGATTATGGATGGATTCGTGGCCAGGAAATGCGAAATTACTAATTTCATACCGATTTCGTCCCTCTTTTTCCATATGATCCATAAGCATTTGGAACATTTCCGCTTCCATATCTTCACCTGGCAGTGGCAACTTTCCTTTATTCATTAAGTTATAAAACACCGTTTTAGGCTCTACAATAAGGGAGTAACCCGAATAATGAGGAAGTTCAAGCTCGGTTGCCTTAATAAGCGTATCTTGCCATTGTTCCCTAGTTTGCTCCGGCAATCCGTAAATAAGGTCAATGCTAATATTTTCAAAACCGGCTTTTCTAGCATCACCAACAACTCTAGCGGCATCACCAGGGCTATGTGTCCGACCGATTTTCGTCAGCAAGTCAGCGTCAAACGACTGGACCCCGATACTCAACCTGTTTACTCCACCGGCTTTTAAAACGACGAGTTTACCGTATGTTAACTCATCGGGGTTCGCTTCCGTTGAAAACTCTTTTAACGTTGTTACGTCAACATAGTCGTTAATAATACTTAGTAGACGATCCAGTTGTGCTTCAGATAACGATGTTGGCGTTCCTCCACCTAAGAAAACTGTTTCAAGAGAATCGAACGAAATTCCCTCGGCTTTCATCAACGAAAGTTCCTTGCCAATCGATTCGATGTATTGATCAACGGGCTGATTTTTGAAAAACACTTTATTAAAATCACAATAGTGACAGATTTGGTGGCAAAATGGGATGTGAATATACATTCCTCGCATTGTTTAATCTCCTTTAGTAAAGGAAAAAAGGAGGCATGGACGCCCCCTTTTTTCTTTATTAATTTTCGTGGAAAGTTAGTCCTCGTCCATCTTCAATACGGCCATAAAGGCTTCTTGAGGGACTTCAACAGAACCAACCTGTTTCATCCGCTTCTTACCTTCTTTTTGTTTTTCAAGAAGTTTTCGTTTACGGGAAATGTCTCCACCGTAACATTTTGCAAGAACGTTTTTACCCATCGATTTAATTGTCGAACGAGCAACAATTTTGTTTCCGATAGCGGCTTGAACTGGTACTTCGAACTGTTGTCTAGGGATTAGTTTTCGAAGTTTTTCTACGATCGCTTTTCCACGCTCATAAGAGAAGTCGTTATGAACAATAAAGCTCAGCGCATCCACTTGTTCATTATTCAAGAGGATATCCATTTTAACTAATTTAGATTTACGGTAACCAATTAAATCATAGTCAAATGACGCATACCCTTTTGTAGTAGATTTTAATTGGTCGAAAAAGTCATACACAATTTCTGCAAGTGGAAGTTCGTAAATAATATTTACGCGTGACGCATCCAAATAGTCCATCGTCATGAAATTCCCGCGCTTTTTCTGGCAAAGTTCCATTACCGCACCGACATAGTCGTTTGGCACCATAATGGACGCTTTTACATAAGGTTCTTCTACGGACTCTATTTTTTGCGCATTGGGCATCATTGCAGGGTTGTCCACTTTCATTTCAGAACCGTCTGTCATGATGACATTGTAAATAACACTTGGTGCTGTTGTAATTAAATCAATATTAAATTCACGTTCAATACGTTCTTGAATAATTTCCATGTGTAACAAACCGAGGAAACCACAGCGGTATCCAAACCCAAGGGCTTGTGACGTTTCAGCCTCATAATCAAGTGCAGCGTCATTTAACTCGAGCTTTTCAAGTGCTTCACGAAGATCGTTATATTTGGATGTATCGATTGGATACAAGCCACAAAACACCATAGGGTTCATTTTGCGATAACCTGAAAGCGGTTCGGGTGCTGGATGCTCAACGCCTGTTATCGTGTCTCCTACTTGTGTATCCCCTACTTTTTTAATCGATGCAGATAGATAGCCAACATCTCCAACATTTAACTCGTCACGGTGCGTCGCATGGGGTGTGAACACGCCTGTTTCGATTACTTCGAACTCCTTACCCGTACCCATCATTTTAATTTTGTCTCCGGGCTTAATAGACCCATCGACGATACGAATATAGACGATAACTCCTTTATAAGCATCATAATGTGAGTCGAAAATTAGTGCTTTTAAAGGTGCTGCTGGATCGCCTTGTGGTGCAGGGACTTTTTCTACGATTTGCTCTAAAATATCTTCAATACCGATTCCCGCTTTTGCTGAGGCATGAACGGCTTCAGACGTATCGAGTCCAATAATCTCTTCGACTTCTTTTTTGACCCGCTCCGGATCAGCCGCTGGTAAATCGATTTTATTAATGACGGGCAATATTTCAAGGTCATTATCAAGCGCAAGGTAGACGTTTGCAAGCGTCTGTGCTTCTATCCCTTGCGCAGCGTCTACGACGAGTATTGCGCCTTCACATGCGGCTAAACTTCTAGATACTTCGTATGTAAAGTCGACGTGCCCAGGCGTATCAATAAGATGGAATGTATAGTCTTGTCCATCTTTCGCCGTATACGTCAACTGCACGGCATTTAATTTAATTGTGATTCCGCGTTCACGTTCTAAATCCATTGAATCTAGTGTTTGTGATGTCATTTGTCTAGACGTTAGTGTGTTTGTCTTTTCCAATATACGATCGGCTAAAGTAGATTTCCCGTGATCGATATGTGCAATAATTGAAAAGTTACGAATGTTTTTTTGTCGTTCCAATTTTTGTTCTAAATTCATCTCTGTTCACTCCTATTTAAGCTATTTGAATTATAGCAGTGAATAGGACATAGTTCAATATTTGACATTGGAACCGTCCGAAATAACGGATGAAGCCGCCTTTGCAATGACAGCAATCGTCCGATTCAACTCTTCCTCACTGTTGCCGACCCCTCCTAACTCAACAAGAACTATAGCTGGGTTAAGATCCTGATTGTATTTCCCGTCCACGTTATGCCCGCTTTTTTTGACCAAATTGCGTGTAATCCCAGGAACAATTTGTTCCATCTCACCTTTTAATTGGTTTGCCATTGCTTCATTACTTGCAAAGTTGGGATGCTCCATGCCGATAACGAACGCAACTTTTGCATACCTTTCACTATTATGCACAATTGTCGTCTTGTCGGGACCAATCGAATCCCTATGAAGATCGATAATCAGGTCATAATTCACTTCTTTGATACGCTTTTCTACATGCGGTCGAATCGCTTTATAAGCATTTTTATGCGGCACTTGAACGGGTAAAATATCTGTTTCAAATCCATTGACGTCAAGTTGATTTTTCAGCTTTTCGCCAAACTTCATAATATTTTCAGTTTGATGCGACACAGCAACTTTACCGTTCTTTGCCTTAGTAACTTGCTCGTATGCTTCTTGTGAATGAGTGAAGTAAAGAAGTGCTTTTCCTCCAACCAGTTCCGGAGTTTGCTCTTCCGTAACATTTGCAGCAAAAACGATTTCGCCGGGCTCTCTTATAAGCTTCAACGATTTTGTCGTTCCACCGTCGGGAAGATAGTTAATAAAAACTGGAAATAGAAAAAGGAAAAGAATAAGTGCGCACCAAATCTTCAACGTTTTTTTCATTGGGCATCCCTCCGTTCTCCAATTATATGCACTGGAAAACGTGTCAATGACTGTTTTTTTATCTATTGTATTGAACCTACTTAGTATATATAAACACCAATCTTTATTTTTGTTTAATCCGATTTACCCACTCGGATAGCGAAGTAGACAGTGTCTCAGCATAAAGAAAAACCCAGGAGTCGATCTCCTTTGGTGAAATGAATGTATTAAGTTCGTGGGTCGTTAAGACTTCTTCAAACAGTTGGATACGATCCTCATGCGGCCACTCTGCCCAATCTCCAAAAATAGGCGTTAACTTGGAACGATCCGCATCTTTATCCTCTGAGCGCAGCCAAGGGGTAACCGATAACCTTGAAGAGGGATTGTCTTTTTCACTTATTTTAGAAGCGATATAACCAAACATCGTGTTAATGGCATCCGCAATCAATACCGGCCCATCTACGACTGTTGGAATACCAATCGCGATAACAGGCATCCCCATTGTTTGTTCGGAAACTTCTTTTCGACTGTTTCCAACTCCAGAACCTGGATGAATGCCCGTATTCGTCAATTGAATTGTTCGACATAGCCTAGATGAATCTCGGGCAGCAAGCGCATCAATTACAATAAGTAAATCGGGTTTTATTTCCGCTGCAACGGCCTTTACAAAGTCCGCTGTTTCAAGGCCAGTTTGGATTGTCACTCCCGGCGCATAAACAAATACTTCACTTCCATCCTCAGAATAGTATTCAGGAACTACGTTGCGCATGACATCCATAGTAAGCGGACCTACTGCATCTGGTGTAATATCTCTGTTGCCAAGACCAATGAACAATATTTTCCCTTTAGATAGGGAAGGAATGTCTTGAACCATTTCTTCAAGTTTTTCAATGAGTACATGTGACATTTCAGCCAAACCATCCATATCCTCACTTGTCAGCGTCGGAATGGTTAATGTTACATATGACCCTTTTTTCTTCCCTATTCGTTCAGCACCAGTGTCGTCGACCACTACATTTGTCACTATAACCCGTCCAACTCTTGACTCTTCGAAAGAAATACCGTCTGCGGATTTCAGTCGATCTTTTTCTGATGCTGTACGATGACGCACCATTTCTTCGCTTTCATCAACAAGATCCGTTCTGTAAAAATCATACGGTTCCATGAAATCACCTCATTCTGAAGTTTGCCCGATGTGTCAATGAAATATTCTTTACGCTTTTATTATTGCATTTGAGTTGTTTATTTGCTAAAATAATTCTTGTTATGAAAGAGATATCCTTTGAAACTTGGAAACACTCTTGCCTTACCTGAAATTGGAGGTGAATGAAATGCCAAACATTAAATCTGCGATTAAAAGTGTGAAACAAAACGCAGCAAAAAACGTTCAAAATTCTCATGCAAAAGCTACTATGCGTACAGCAGTACGTAAAGCTGAAGTTGCACTTGAAAATAAAGACGAAAATGCTACTGAACTTCTTAGAGCAGCAATCAAACTATCTGATACTGCTGCACGTAAAGGCCTTATCCACAAAAATACTGCATCACGTCAAAAAGCACGTCTTACGAAAAAAGCACTATAATCTTCAAAAAGACCGTCCGGTTTTCCGGACGGTCTTTTTATTTTCGGATACCTTGCATAAAAAACAACTCTAAAATTCGTTCTCGTTTTCCACTTGTTGATTTTAATTTATAATCAATCGTGGCAAGATTGTTTAATATGTCCAATAATCGTTTTTCACTTGGCATCATTCGATTTTCCATCATTAGCTTCACACGATATGGATGCACTTTTACCGTTTTGGCAATCTGATGTTGTTGATATCCTTTTTTACGTAACGACTGCACATGAACCATTAGACGAATTTGCCCGGATATAAGGGATGTAAGCATAATCGGTTCCTCGCCATTTCTAAGAAGATCGTGGTAAATTGAAACTGTTTCCGATACTTTACCGGCAAGATAAGCATCCGTTAGTCTAAACACATCCATTTCCGGAGTGCGCGGAACAAGCATTTCAATAACTTCTAATGTTATTTCTCCTTCACCGCCTAAATACATTGCCATCTTCTGGATTTCAGTTGCAAGTGATAATAGACTATCCCCAGCTACGTCAATTAGTTGTCCAGCTACTTCGGGAGTAATTTGTGTACCATTCGAGTTTGCTTCTTGTTGAATCCACGTTGTAAGGTCTTTACCTTGAAGGCGATTCCCCTCAATAACTGTTGTCATTTTTTGCATTATTTTCGTTATCTTTTTCCTGCCGTCCAACTTCTCATAAGGCGCTATGAAAACAACCGTTGCGGTTGGTGAAGGATTAGCCAACCATGTTTCAAGCATGTCCAAATTATGTGTCACTTTTTCTTTTCCTTTATCTTGCGCTGTCAAAAAGGATGCATTTCCCGCCAGTATAAGTTTACGATCTTCCAAGAAAGGTAATGTATCTGCTTCTTCTAAAACAGTTTCAATTGGCGTTTCTTCAAGATCGAATCGAATGACAGATGTGTCATCAATGACTGGAATTGCTTTTTTTAATCGTTCTATTGTTGTATCGAATATATGCTGTTCGAGTCCGGTCAATAAATAGACAGAATCGATTGTACCTGCCGCGATTTTCTTCCACGTAGCGTTCGCCATCATTTCACCTCTTCAATTCATACATCCAATTATACAATAAGAAAAAAAAACTGTTTGAACAAATTGTGTCTTTTATATTATAATACGCATTTAAAACGTCTTGCTATGGATTTTTTTTGCTGTATCACTTATACTATAGTGGAATTAGGAGGTGTAGCAATGAATGAATTTGAACATGACGTTCAGTCAAAACGTAATGATTTTATTGATTCTGCCATTGGTTTTCTTGTAGCTTTTGGATTCTTTTCTTTGATCTTTATTATTGCTACAATTGTCGACGTCATAGCCGGCTAACACAAATGATAAAAAACAGACATGCAGTTCCCCAGATGGGGTTGCATGTCTGTTTTTATTTTGCCATTGATGATACTGAAACGTTTTCTTTTTTGACAGTTACCGTAATCGACCCATGATTCGCCGTTGTCATTGTTGGCAAACCTAATTCAGCGAAAGTTTCTTTGACCTCTTCATGCGGATGCCCATACAAATTATTTTTACCCGCAGAAAAAATAGTTAATTGGGGTTGAAGCTTCTCAATGAAAGGTGCAGTACTCGATGTTTTACTTCCATGATGCCCTGCTTTTAAAATAATTGGACCAAAGTCCACCTTTTCATATTTCCGCAAAAAATTAGCTTCCGCATCTTTTTCCATATCTCCTGCAAATAAAAAATTAGCGCCCATAGTATTCATATATAAAACGAGCGAACTATTATTTCCCACATACTCTTCATCTTGCGGCCCTACATACTTAAATGCAGTTCGTCCATCCTTCCAATAAACACCGTCTTTCATTCGGAGAATCGGCACTTTCTTTTTTGCCGCGATACGCAGAAGATCCTCCATTTCTTTTTCGGTATCACTTCCAGGAGTTATATGGATTTCACCTACACGAATCTCTTCTACGATTTCGTCCGCTCCTTCGACATGATCTGCATGTGCGTGCGAAATAATTAGTTTATCAATCTTTGTAATGCCTCGACCTTTTAGATAAGGTACAACAATTTTTCTTCCTACTTCAAATCGTTGTTCTGGGGTTTTCCAACTGTCTTCCCCAAATGATACAGTTCCACCCGTATCGATGACATAAACGGCTTTTCTATGAGGAAGTTCTATCACCGCGCTATCCCCTTGACCAACATCAAGGTAAGTCACTCTCCACGTACTATCCATGTATGGAAGAAAATGAATAACGAGCGCAGGAATTACCGCAAACGGCAAACATCGGCGCAATAAAGCGCCTTCTTCATACTTGACAAAAAAGTAAAGTACGCCAACTACAGCGAAAACCGTCTCCGCTGAACTTAGTTTTCCCGGTGTCCATAGCTGATAAGGTAAAGAAGCTAACCAATTGGTTAAAAAGCTGATAAATTCCCGGAAAGGAACATAAAAAACAAATAATACTTCTGCAGCTAAAGGATAAATCCATGTGACAAGCAAAAGGATGATATTTGCTGGCAATATAATAATCGAATATAACGGCACATAAAAAATGTTCACAAAAAATGATGATAAAGAAAGCTCGTAAAAGTGAAACAATAAAATCGGATATAAAGCAAGTTGGCTAATCGATGTAACGAGAAAAGATGCGCCGAGAAACGTCTTTGCTTTTGCTAATATTTCCGAAGAAAGTACGAGTGAAAATGCGGCGATATAAGACAGCTGAAAACCCGGCTGAAAAACAACAAATGGCTGATATAAGATAAAGATGATTGCACTAACTGCAAGCGCATCATCGAGTCTTACTTTCCTTTCACCTAAAGACGTCAGCAGCACAAGAACCGTTACTGAAACAGCACGCCATACCGAAGGCGCCCCACCTGCAAGGACCGCGTAGATCGGCAAGAGGACCATTAAGAGCATGTCCACGGTTTCCTTCCTTAAGGCCAACCTCAATAGCAACTCCCGAAGCATGAAGGCAAGGAGCCCTACATGAAGCCCTGAAATTGCAAACAAATGTGTAATTCCTAGACGTCTGTAAGTACTTGCTTCTTCTTCATCCATTCCACTGCGATCACCAATCAGGAGCGCTTCAGCTTCTACAACTAGCGTTTCTGGGAAAACAGCCGCAATATGTTGCTTTACTTTCCGGCGTTGATTGGCAAGGCGGGTTCCAATATTCGTACTCATTTCTGCGTGAAGTAACATTTCCGTTTCAAATATCCCTGAAGCCCCATACATTTTCATATATCTATTCATATCGAAAGAATAAGTATGGGAAGGTATATCTGGTTCAAGAAAATCCCCTGAAAATGTAAATAGTGCCGAAGGAAGGTTGAGTTCAGCGAAAGTCATTTTTTCTTTTTCGTCCTTAAACTTATAAACTGCATAGATTGTTTCACCCGTAGATGTTTTTGCAAATCCTTTTAATCTTCCCCCGTCAATTTTCGCATTATCTGACCAAGTTAAAGACAGTGTCGCTGGAACGGGTGTGGAAACGATTGGTAACGTATTTGAAATATAAAAAAAAGAAAGAATTGCGGCTAGAACTGAGAGGAGTGGTGTAAGAAGATCCTTTTTTCTATGAAAAAAGACGGGGAGTAAAAACAAGTTAAGTACTAATAAATAAACCGGGCCGTATGCGGAAAAAACCGATACAGCAACCGGTATTGCAATATACACAAAGCGTATTCGTGCTATTATTTCCCAAATAAGTCATTCACCCTTTGCATTAAAGGGCCCAATTCTTTATCGTCAGCGCCAAGCTGTTGCATCTTTTGAAGCATATCGTTAACAAGTTCAAACTTACCATTTCCAGAGAAATCAACTTTTCTTTCGTCAAACGGAATATGTTGAACGGAAACTCCAGATTGAGCGAATAACTTCATTGCATAGTCGTCGTTTTTATAATCCAACGCGTAACAAACATGATTAATACCAGCCTGAATGATTGCTTTTGTACATTGTAAACAAGGAAAGTGAGTCACGTAAACCGATGCCCCCGCAACAGGTATTCCGTATTTCGAGCACTGCAACAATGCATTCATTTCCGCGTGAATCGTTCGCACACAATGATTGCCTACGACGTAACAACCATGATCGATGCAATGGTCTCCTCCGGAAATGGAACCGTTATAACCTCCCGCGATAATCCGATTTTCCCTCACGAGTATAGCTCCGACAGAAAGCCTTGTACACGTACTTCGCAACGCTAAAAGATGGCACTGGGCCATGAAAAATTGGTCCCAAGTAATTCTCTCCATATGTATGCCTCCTTAATAGTACTTTTCGTAAATTAGCGTAAAACTAGTTCGCTTACTTTATTTTAATAAAACTTTCAAGTTTATCAAAGGTTTTTTGTCCAATTCCCGAAACTTTCATAAGATCGGTAGTCGCACTGAAAAGACCGTGCTCTTCACGATACGCTATAATCGCCGCGGCTTTTGAAGGTCCAATGCCCGGAATGGTCATTAGTCCGGCTTCATCCGACGTATTTATGTTAACGCTTCCTTCGCTGGCAGTGCTGGGAGTAGATGAAGGTTCCGAAACTACATTCAGTGTACTTTCAGGAACTTCTTCTCCTTCTAAAGGAACGTATATTACAAATTCATCGGCCAATTTCATGGCGTGATTTAACATACGTGAATCTGCATTTGGTAAATAACCACCTGCTGCACTAATTGCATCGACTAGCCGGTCGCCTTCTTGCATTGTATAAACACCGGGATGCAAAACAGCCCCTTTCACATCTACTATGATGAGATTAGGCGCATCATCAACAACAATTTCTTCAAGTTTGGGCTCTTCTATTAGTTCTGGGAATGGGTTTTGGTCGCTCATAACAATGTTCGCACTATTCGATTGTTCTCGGGGAAAGAACAAAAAAAACAATAATGCAGCGAATATGATAATGGGGATTAAAAACTTACGCCAATTGCTGGATACAAACGAAAGAAACAGTACAGTCACCCTTTCTTTAGCAGCATCCATATGGAGTCCACTCCATTATATATGAATGTCTGCTATTTTCAAAGGGTTATTTACATACTTGGTAGAATATTCTTTCACTTTCTTCATGCGGTGGTTCATCTTCCCAATCAGAAAAAATTCTTTCAATTGAAAAACCAATATTCTCAAGCATTTCAACATAATCTTGCACGGAAAATGTCCTTTGGAGATGAACTTCATCAAATCGTTTATACAAACCATCTGCATTTCGAACAAAAAACGCAAGTTCAGAATAGACCGAGTGCGGTTTGTCCCCTTCTTCCGCTTCCCATATGTAAGAAATACGACCGTTATCGAATGTAAACGGTCCTTCCATAAAGATTTCATCTGTTTTAAATGTTGAGTGCACGTCAAATAAAAGTACACCGCCTGCTTTAAGTGCATTGTAAACTTTTGTTAATGTACTTATGACTTCGTCGCGTTCCACGACATAGTTTAACGAATCGATAGGAATCACCGCGACATCGTATTCCTCAAAACCTTCAAGGTGTTGCATTGGCTGTTCGACAAATATAATCGGTAACGAATGTGCGTATGCACGCTGCTTCGCCACTGTGATCATTTCCGGAGAAATATCGATGCCTGTTACGTTGGCTCCCATTTTTGCAAGCTTGACGGATAATAACCCCGTTCCGCAACCGATGTCTAGAATCTTCTTTCCATCTAGTCCACCGGCTGCGAGCTGAATTAGTTCCGTGTATATGTCATACGGAATATCGGCCATTAATTCATCATAGACGGAGGCGAACTCCGAATACGCCCGATTCATTCTTTGTCAGCCATCTCTAAAAATGGCGCGTCGCCCCAATGTTTTTCAAGGTTATAATAACCACGTTCGTCTTTATGGAATACATGAACTACGACATCTCCAAGGTCCACAAGAATCCATCGACCTAAGTCAAATCCTTCAAGTCTTTTTACTGCATAACCTGCTTTAGATGCTTGGTCGGCAATTTCTCTTGCGATAGATTGCACTTGTCTTTCCGAGTTTGCATGACAAATTACGAATTGGTCTGCGATAATCGAGACGCCCTCCATATTAAGTACTACGATATCTTCTGCTTTTTTATCGTCTGCTGCGTTATATGCTAACGTAAGTAATGATGTTGTCATTCTTTCACTCTTCCTTCCTAATGGTTTAATCTTTAGTTGTTTTTCCTTTAACATGATCATTGTAACAATCAATTGAATCCGGAAAAACCGGTACTTTTTTTGAAACAAGAAATAGTATGGACTGTTGGATGCAAGCTCCCATCGCAAAATCGATACTTTCTTCAGCGAGTTCTCTTAATGCGTCCACGCCTGGAAAGTCTCGCCCAGGCTCTATCATATCAGACACATATAATAACTTCTCTAAAAGAGACATGTTTGTACGGCCTGTCGTATGATACCGTATGGCGTTTAATATGTCTTCATCCGCAATACCAAATTCATCCCGTGCAATAATTGCCCCTACTGGAGCGTGCCATAATTCCTTATGGAAATTGGAAAGGCGACTATCGACATTTTCTTTTTCCATAATCGATAACAATAATGCCCCATCCATAGCTTTTGCAATGTCGTGAAAAAGAGCTGCATTTATCGCCTTTTCAACTGGAAGATTATGCATTTTGGCAAGTCTTACGGAAGTCTCCATCACACGCAGTACATGCTCATAGCGTTTGGCAGGCATTCGGTTTTCGATTTCACTTTTCAGTTTTACGGGATCCATAAAGACCCTCCTTGCGAATAAACGCTTCGACAGCGGGTGCTAGTAGAAATCGGACTGTATCGCCTTCTTCAAACCGGTTACGTATTAACGTTGACGATAAATCGATTTGAGGTATCGTAACAGTCGTCAAAGGAAACTCTGTTTGCCCTTCGTAGCCGGGACGATTCACACCGACAAACTTAACAAGCTTGACGAGTTCCTCAATCCGGTACCAAGTTGGAAGAGCATCTATCATATCGCCACCAATAATGAAATAAAATTCTACATCGGGCTCTATTTCAATGAGTTCCCTTACTGTATCGTACGTGTAAGAAATGCCCCCGCGCTCGACTTCATATGAACTCACGGTTAGACCTTCAACATCCATTGCGGCGAGATTCGCCATATGAAGGCGCTGGTAAGCTGTTGCATCACCAGGGGCGGTCTTATGTGGCGGTGCCGCGTTGGGCATCAACCGAACTTCGTCAAGTCCAAGCGCGTGCTTCACTTCGTTCCCAATGAGTAAATGACCAAGATGCGGAGGGTTAAATGTCCCACCGAGTATTCCAATCTTTTTCATTGGTCGTCCTCCTTACGGTAACTCAATACGCTTTTTCTCAATGGACTCCTTGTACAATACGATGATGTTGCCGATTACTTGAACGACCTTAATTCCGTCTTGTTCAGCAAGTTTACCCGCGATTTCGTTTTTATCTTCATCGCAGTTTTGTAAAATATTCACTTTAATTAATTCTTTCGCTTCAAGCGCTTCTTCAATTTGGTGAATAACGGCTTCTGTTAAACCGTTCTTCCCAATTTGAAATAATGGTTGTAAGTGGTTTGCATTGCTGCGCAGAAATCTTTTTTGTTTACCTGTTAACATAAGAACCTCCAAGGTTTACTGTAATTTTTTCAATCATTTTTTCCGTATTTGGTCGAACACTCGTCCACTTTTGAAAAGCAAGTGCTCCTTGATGAACAAACATTCCCGTACCGTTTATTATTCGTCCTTTGCGTTTCCGGGCTTCAGCAAGAAACTCTGTTTCAAGTGGATTATAAATAATGTCTGCAACAATCGTTCCCTCAACCAAATTCTTAGGGTTGAGTGGCATACCCTCTGTTGCAAAACTCATCCCAACTGAAGTCGTTTGGACAACCAATCCGAATTCAGCAAGGGAATCTTCTGTCTCAGCTATTGAACGAACCGATGAATTCGGCAGTTCGTCCGACAGTTTTTGCGCTTTTTCAAGCGTTCGATTCGTAAATACAATAGGCCCATATCCCGCGGCATGAAGCGCATAGCCAATCCCGCGAGCTGCACCGCCAGCTCCGATAACTACTATTTTTTTGTTATCCACTTGGTTGGCATACGCCTCTTCTAAAGAACGAACAAACCCTTCCCCATCCGTATTGGAGCCGACCAACGTGCCATCTGGACGTACTTCGACGGTGTTGACCGCATTCATCATTTCCGCATAGGGATCAATTCGATCTAGAAAAGGGATGATTGCACTTTTATGTGGAACCGTTACATTCCACCCACTGCAACCGAGCCTTTTTAAACTTTCGACAGCTTGCCCAAGCTCCTCTTCTTTAACACGAATTGGAACATACGAAGCATCTATCCCATTTTCACTAAACCAACTATCATGCATTGCTGGAGACATTGATTGTCCAATTGGATCACCAATGACTGCGTACCATTTTTTCATGTAAGTAGACCCCCTTTAAATAAGCGAAGATCGCAGAACTACATCCACACCACGCGGCGCATGAACAGCAACTACAACATTCGGATGTTGTATAGTAATCCAACCAAGGCCAGATATTACAATGTCTGTCTTCTCGTTTTTAATCGAAAATTCATGGCGAACGAGCGGTGGCATTTTTTCAATTGACTCACCAGAAGGCGGAGAAAGCATCTTCCCTAAATGATTTTCATATAGCGTATCCGCATTTTCTAGTTTCGTCCTATGAATTTGCAAGTCATTCGAAACATAAATCATAAATGAAGAACGTTTCCCTGATATGAAATCAAATCGGGCAAGTCCACCAACAAATAACGTCTGTTCGGCATTTAGTTGGAAAACTTTCGGTTTCAATTCTTTTTTAGGTGTAATTGCTTTCAAATCACTTGTATCTAAATGGTGTGCAATTTGATGATTGTTAATAATTCCAGGTGTATCATAAATAGCTTTCCCGTCATCCAATGGAATTTCAACAAGATCTAACGTCGTTCCCGGGAAATGAGATGTTGTAATTACTTCACCAACACCTGTCGCTCCTTTGATAATTCGGTTAATAAACGTAGATTTACCGACATTCGTACAACCAACGACGTATACATCTTTTCCACGTCGTATTTTATCAATTGCCGTAAGCGCCTCTTCCATGCCGTGTCCTTTATGGGAGGACACGAGAAGAACGTCAACTGGTTTCAAACCAAGTTTAACCGCCTCCGCGCGCATCCAGTTAATAAGACGGTTTGGATTTATTGATTTCGGTAAAAGATCTGATTTATTTCCAATCAATAAAATATCTTTATTTCCAACGAAACGATGAAGTCCAGAAATCCAGCTACCGTTAAAATCGAAAATATCAACGATTTTAACGACGATTCCGTCTTTCATACCAATTCCATTTAAGATTTTCAGAAAATCGTCTTCTGTAAGAGATACAGGCTGTAATTCATTGTAATTACGCAATCTAAAACAACGACGACAAATCACTTCTTCTTTATCTAATGATGCTGGCGGTGCATACCCTTCTACTTTTGGGTTTTCGGTTTGAATCGCAATTCCGCATCCAATACACTTTAGTTCTTCCACATTTATTCCTCCCACGTAATCAGTCCACGGCGTTTAAATCCTGCCATAATCCTGCGTTCAAACATTCGATTAAACCTTGTAATAAGTGCATCTGAGGAGGCCACAGGTACGACAAGTATTGTATGAAGACCTTTTCGATTCCCGCCTAATATATCCGTAAGAAGCTGGTCGCCAATAACGACCACTTCTTCTTTTTTAACTTCCATCATATCCAGTGCTCTAATGAAAGGACTATTCAATGGCTTACGCGCCCTCGAAACAAACGGAATACCTAAAGGTTTACAAAATGCCTCTACACGTTCTGCATGGTTGTTCGAAACTATTGTTACAAGGATCTCAGCTTCTTTCATAGTAGATAACCAATCAATAACTTCTGGTGTTGCTTCTGGACGATCCCACTCGACTAACGTGTTATCCAAATCCGTAATGATTCCTTTAATTCCTTTTTCTTTTAACTTTTCTGGCTTAATACAAAAAATATCTTTCACGTATTCATTTGGTAAAAACTTTTTAAACACGATATCCACTCCGATTTCCGACTGCATTCTAAAAATGATTATAACATAACAACCCAAATTAAACGCACTGTGCAAGATTGACAGGCAATTGAAATAAGGACATCCTTTATCGCTTGTCCGACTTAAAATTCGGTGATACGCCAAGACGCGACCGCATATGCTGTCATACAACGACACAGGAGGTGGCCCAATGAGCGGATTTGTCTTTTCAATTGTTCAACTGTGGCTCGAAGTACCTGCGGTGATCGGCTATATACGTGGTCAGGCTTTTAAACGTCCCCTTTCCAAAGAAGAGGAGGCAGACTGCTTAAACCGACTTGCCGCTGGCGATGAAGATGCAAAGGATGAATTGATTGAGCGCAATATGAGGCTTGTCGCACACATCGTAAAAAAATTCCATCCAAAACATGAGCTACTAGATGATTATATTTCAATTGGAACGATTGGTCTTATGAAAGCAGTAAATAGTTTCACACCTGATCGTAAAACAAAACTTGCAACATACGCAGCAAGATGTATCGAAAATGAAATATTAATGTATTTACGAACGCAGAAAAAGGTTCAAAAAGACGTTTCGCTTTTCGATCCGATTGGTGGCGACAATGATGGCCAGTCGCTTCAGATTTCTGATTTACTACAGACAGATGATGAGCAACCGATCGCGACGATTGAACAAAATGAAAGAAAGGAGAGGTTATATAAGCATCTAGGAAAGCTCGACTCTAGGGAGCTTGAGATTATTCAAAGGCGTTATGGTCTTTTAGATGATAAGCCTATGACCCAAAAAGCAATTGCAGAGCAACTGAACATCTCAAGAAGTTATGTTTCTAGAATAGAAAAGCGAGCAATCGTTAAGCTCTATCAGCTATTTAAACATGAATATAGTAAATAAAGAACCCCTAAAAATACTTGTCATTTATATTCATAAGCCCAGGCTGTATATGTTGAAATAAAGAATCCTCCCCACAACAAGGAGAGAGTGAACTTCCTCTCTCCCCCCTCGGCGCTAGAGAGGGATTGAACTGCATCCCTCTTTTGTCTCATTGCTTCGGCTACCCAGTAGTCGCCTTCGCTGAAGATCATAAGTCCAACCTATATAGACAATAAAGCAAAACACAGGCACCTTATACAAAAAAAATGAAAAGGCGCTTCCGTTTGGGTGTAATCCCAATCATGGAAACGCCTCTTTACAACTTATTATTCTGCATTTACCTCACGCGAGATGATGATTGCAATTACAGTTGCTCCTAAAAATACGCCGGCAGTTAGAGTTAATAACATAGTGAATACCCTCCTTAGACCTTATACGGATTGATATATTCATCTTACCATGAAATCTTTAAATTTTCGATAGAACACGTAATACAATATCTGTAGAATGTCGTGCAGCAACAGGTAAAAATTCTTCAAAACTTATGGATGATTCTTTTCCTGCTATATCTGACAATGCACGGATAACGACAAATGGAACTTCAAATTGGTGGCATACTTGTGCAACCGCAGCCGCTTCCATCTCAGCTGCAATCATTAACGGAAATAGTTCTTTCACTTTACCGACATGTTCCTCATCGCTCATAAACGAATCTCCAGACGCGATAAGCCCTGTTGCATGCGGATGTTCACCAATTTCTTCAACGGCGGCTACAGCTAGACTGACGAGTTTAGGATCCGCTTTGTATGCAGCCGGTTGCCCGGGAACTTGTCCGTGTTCGTAATTGAAAACCGTCACATCCACATCATGATGACGAACTTCGTCTGATATAACGACCGTACCGACTTCAAGTGTTTCTAAGAACCCACCCGCGGATCCCGTATTCAAAACAACTTCCGGTTTAAACGTTTGTAATAAAAGTGTTGTTGCCATCGCTGCATTCACTTTACCAATACCACTTTTTACAAGAACGACTTCATGTTCATTTATTTCACCTTCGATAAATTCACAATTTGCAATTGTACTCATACGTGCAGAGTGAATTTCATTGCGAAGCAATTCAACTTCTTCTTCCATAGCCCCAATTATTGCAATTTTCATAGTAACTCCTCCAAATACTTAATAAGCAAAGTTAAGCGTATTTAATACGTCCACCTTCACAGGTTGCCATCCTTCTCCATTTACCCATTCAATATATACACGGTATTTTTCTGAAGTCTCTTTCGATTCAACAATACCGATAGACTTTTCTGGGCTTCCACCGTTTTTCACTTTCCAAAAGACAAGTGAATCAACCGAATTTCCAGTTGCATAAGCGATTGCTTTTTGCTTTTCAATCCAATCGATAGACTTTCCGTCATAACTGGAAATATGACTACCCGTTTGTTCTGTTTTAATAGGTTGCCATCCCGGATTTACTCTTGTTTCCAATACAACAGCATCTTCAGAAGGCTCAATGATTACTGTGCCCAAATCTTCATTTTCATCGACTTCAGATTCCTGTTCATCTTCCAATGCATTCTCTTTATCTAGATCTGTTTCTTTAGGTATTTCCACTTCATCTTCCGACCCATCGTTTTTACTGTCTAGTTCTTTACTTGTTTCTTTACCGATTTCTTTTTCGTTATCGTTTTTAGACTCGATTAGTTGATCATCATTTACAAGTTCCTTATCATCGTTTCCTGTAAATATTATAGATGCAGTAATTACAATTAAGATAAAAACAGCAGCAATTGAAATATTTAATATAGTATTCATTTGTTTGCGGCCTTTTTTTCGATTACGTCGCGAAAAGTTAGGTTCTTGTTCATTCATAAAATACTCAACTCCCGATTTTTTTTAGTCGGCAATCCAACATCTATATAGACGGGTGGGATAAAGAATTGTTTCCAATAAATAAGAAAAGCGTAAACAATATTAAAACACCTTTCAACTTAACAGAGTAAAAACCGCCCTCTGATGAAGGCGGTACTTAGGTAATTATTTAATTCCAAGAATTGTGACTGTCATATCTCCGCCAGGTGTATTAATTTTTACTTCGTCGCCTTTAGAACGACCAATTAACCCCTTAGCAATTGGAGAATCGTTTGAGATTAAACCTTCCATCGGATTTGCTTCAGCAGAACCTACGATTGTATAGGTCTCTTCATCGCCGTCTGGAAGTTCTTTAAATGTAACCGTTTTCCCAAGAACAACCTCGTCCGTATTTAGTTCATCTTCAGTAATAATTACTGCGTTACGAATCATTCCTTCGAGTGTAGAAATTCTACCTTCTAGAAATGCTTGATCTTCTTTAGCCGAATCATACTCAGAGTTCTCTGAAAGGTCCCCGTAGCTACGCGCAATTTTTATACGTTCTACAATTTCCGGTCGTTTAACAATTTTTAATTGTTCTAACTCTTCTTCCATCTTTTTCTTTCCAGCCATTGTCATTGGGAATTTTTTTTCGTTAATCATATCCACCACTCCTTAAAATACTAATCATAAAAATACTATGTCGCTTTGAACCTCAGTATGCAACATAGCGTACAATTTCTATTGATTTATGTCACCATCATAGTCTAGTTTCGTTCCGTTTTCAAGAATTGTTTTTATTTTCGTAACCATTAGGTCAATTGCGACCTCATTATGGCCACCTTCAGGAATAATAATATCAGCATACCTTTTAGTTGGTTCTATAAACTGATTATGCATTGGACGCACGACAGTCATATACTGATCCACGACAGAATCAATCGACCTACCACGTTCGTTAATATCGCGTAAAATTCGTCGAATGATACGAAGATCCGCGTCTGTATCGACAAATAGTTTAATATCCATCAATTCCCGAAGCTTAACATCCTCAAGAATGAGAATCCCTTCCAAAATGATAACATCTTTTGGCTCAATTACTGTCGTTTCTGCCGAGCGTGTATGCAGTGTGTAATCATACACCGGCTTTTCAACTGATTCCCGATTGAGTAACTTCTGAAGATGATTGATTAGCAATTCATTATCGAATGCCAACGGATGATCGTAATTCGTCTTCAAACGCTCTTCAAAGCTAAGGTTTGACTGATCTTTGTAATAGTAATCCTGCTCGATAACGACGACAGAATGGTCTTTAAACACATCATAAATCGCCCTTGTCACACTTGTCTTGCCAGAACCCGAACCACCTGCAATTCCAATTACGAGGGGTTTATTTGATTCCATGATTGACACTCCCCTACATGGATATTTCAATTAATTGAGATATCCTTTTTTTTACTTTTTGGTCGCTATTAATATTCCATCACCAAAAGGCAACAGTACCGCTTCATAATCAGGATGACTCATAGCCCACTGAGTGAACTCCTTTAGTTTACGAATCATTGTACGATTTCGCTTCGGAACATCTACATCTTCCCGCAGCACCATACCATGCATGAACATGTTATCGCAATAAATAACGCCTCCAGCAGTAAGTGCTGGGGCATACTTCTCGAAAAAACGTTTGTATTGACCTTTTGCCGCATCAATAAATAACGCATCGAATGACTCATTTACAATTTCATCGGTCTCTAACTCCAACGCATCCGCTTCAATAATACGGATGCGTTCTGTGAAGCCACTGCGCTCAATGAATTCGATTGCTTTCATATAGCGCTCTGTATCTCTTTCAATGGTCAATATCGTGGCATTTGGTAAAGTTGTAGCCATTCGAATGGCCGAGTAACCAATCGCACTTCCAACTTCCAAAATGCGACCCGGTTTTTGAATACGCAGTAAACCAAGTAACACGTCAATTGCACGACGGTCCATAATGGGCACATAATGCTCCACTGCATAGTCTTCAATTTCTTTGATAAATGGATCCTGTTCTTTCACAAAACCCGCTAAATAACTATCGTAGGTATTTACTTCCCTCAACTCCTAATGCGTTATAAATCGACTTTAATCGACAATTATTTTCCGTCCAGATATTCCGCTTTGTTTTTTAAATGTTCCTCATAGGTAACCGCATAATGAGGGTTTCCATCTTTTCCTGCAAGGAAAAACAAATACTTTGTTTGTTCGGGATCAAGTACGGCTTTAACGGAAGATTTCCCTGCGTTGGCAATAGGTCCCGGTGGTAATCCTTTATAGATATATGTGTTATATGGATCATCTTTTTTCAAATCCGAATGATAAGTAGTACTCAGATGCTCCTGATGCGCATAAGCAACAGTAGGATCGGTTTGAAGTGGCATTTCTGGGTCCGCCTTCATTCGATTATTAAACACACTCGCAATCACATCTCGCTCAGACTGATCAGTCGCTTCTTTTTCAATAAGTGAAGCAAATGTGAGCAACCAATGCACTGATTTCTCTTTCTCCGCTAAATAAGCTAGATGGGGCTTTATATTTGCAGCCGTTGCATCCAACATCACTTTTACAATTGAAGGAAGTGAAGGATTTTCTTCATAAAAAGGATAAGTTGCCGGGAACAAATAACCTTCCAAAGCGAATTTAATATTCTCGTTTTTAATTTCTTCTGTTAACATACCCGGATACTCTGCAATTAAATTATCAATCGTTGCGTTGTCCGTAACGTAATCCATAAATTCTTTTTCAGGGATACCTGTTCTTTTTTCAACGATAGCTGAAATTTGTTTCAAATTTAAGCCTTCTGGAATTGTCAATGTGAATACAGGTTCTCTATACACCTTTCCAGATTTCAAACTTTGAATCAGTTCGTCGGGCGTCATTGCTTTCGTCAAATTATATGTACCTGCTTGAAATTGCGATTCGTTATTAAACTTCGCATAGTATTTGAAGAGACGCGCATCTTTAATAATCCCTTTTTCTTTAAGTTTCGCCGCTATAGAATCAAGACCCGAACCAATGGGAATTTTAACTTCAATCACTTCTTCGGATTCCGGATCAAGTGCTTTCATTCCCTTAGTGACATAATTAAAAATAAATAAACCACTAATTAGACCAATTATAAGTATCGAAAGCGTAACTATAAGAACGATATTCCGTACTACTTTGACTTCTTTTTTCTTATCAAGCATTCGATTAAACATTACTTCTTTTTTCGATCCATTACCGCTATCCATTTGGGACCCACCTCTTCTGACCTAAATCATCGTGCTTTTAAAAAACGCAATACGAAAAAAGACGAAACGGTTATGCACCGTTCCGTCCGTGCGCCTATTTTTATTCTTCGTCCTCTTCTGCAAGGAATGTATTCAGCATTTCTTCGATCATTTCCCATTCTTCGTCGTCGTCAATCGGCGAAAGTTCGCCGTCTTCGTTTCCTTCAGATGGAATGAATGATGATGCATGAATTTCAATATCTTCATCTTCTACGTCATCTTCACCTAAAACATGGTAAAGGACATATGACTTCTCATATTCCTTCGATTCAAATGTGAAAATTATTTCGCATACATGTTCAACGCCGTTTTCGTCTACAATTGTCATTGTTTCTTGTCCGTGTTCCATTTACACTCACCTCATCTATTTTGTAAATCAAGATACCCTTGAAGTATCATGATTGCTGCCATTTTGTCGATAACAGCCTTTCTTTTCTTACGGCTTACATCCGCGTCAATCAATGTACGTTCGGCTGCCATCGTCGTAAGTCTTTCATCCCATAATGTGACGGGAAGGTTAAACTTTTCTTTAAGAAGATTTGCATAATCCTCCGAAGCCACACCACGGGGGCCAATCGAGTTATTCATGTTTTTCGGATAACCGACAACAAATCCACTTACTTCATATTCAGCAATCAGTTCACGGATTCTAGGTATTCCGAAGTTTCCAGTCGTTTCGTCAATTTTGATTGTCTCAATGCCTTGGGCTGTCCACCCAAGTGCATCACTAATTGCGACACCGACCGTTTTAGAACCAACATCCAATCCCATTGTTCTCAATCAATTTTACCTCCGTTTTCACGGACATAAAACTTTACGAGTTCCTCTAAAATTTCGTCCCGTTCGAGCTTTCGGATCAGATTGCGTGCATCTTCATGGCGAGGAATATAGGCAGGGTCGCCTGAAAGAAGATAACCAACGATTTGATTAATTGGATTATATCCTTTTTCGTCGAGTGCTTTATGCACATGAATCATGACCTGCTTTACTTCCTCTTCCATCGATTCTTCTGGAAAGTTAAACTTCATGGTCTTGTCGTATGAATCCATGACCGACACCCCGCTTTCAATTTTACCGCTTTACTTAGTTGAGTATATAACAACTTTATTATACACGATTAGCGATTTCTTTTAAACAGATTTCACATAATCATACACGGATTGAAGGGCTTCATCAAGTTTCGACACATCTTTCGCTCCGGCCATCGCCATATCTGGACGACCTCCGCCTTTACCATCACATTGAAGCGCTACATGATTGACGATCTTACCCGCATGATAGTTCCCGGATTTCAAATCTTCCGTTACACCAGAGACTAATAAGACCTTTTCATTTGAAGCCGCTCCTAAAACAATAACACCTTTAGACAACTTTTGTTTCATTTCATCCATCATTTGACGTAAACCATTATTATCTTTTACATCCACTCGCGCGGAAATCACTGTGATACCATCGATTTCTTGTGCCGCTTCCATAATTTCTGTTAATTGGCTATTCCCAAGTTTTGAAGCGAGCGATTCGTTTTCACGTTGTAATTCTTTTATATCTGCTAAAACAGAACCAACTTTAGTAACAAGTTCTTTCGGATTGGATTTAAGCAACTCTGCCGCGCTTTCAAGCACTGCTTCTTCTTGTTTGAACGCTAAGTATGCCGCTTGTCCAGTCAATGCTTCAATACGGCGTGTTCCAGCACCGATACCACTTTCCGAAACGAGTTTAAATAGCCCAATCGTCGATGTTGATTTTACATGACACCCACCGCAGAGCTCGATTGAATAGTCATCAATCGACACAACTCGAACGATATCGCCATATTTCTCTCCGAATAACGCCATTGCACCGATTTTTTTTGCCTCATCAATTGGTTTCTCAGAAATATTTACAGAAATATCATCCCAAATTCGTTCATTGACAAGCCGTTCAATTTGTTGAAGCTCTTCTTTTATCACTTGACCAAAATGAGAGAAGTCAAAACGTAAACGATCTGGGCCAACGTAAGATCCCGCTTGGTTTACATGTTCTCCGAGGACCTCTTTCAACGCCTTATGGAGTAAATGTGTAGCTGTATGGTTTCGAACAACAAGCTTTCTCGATTCCTTATTTACTTCAGCATGAACAGTTGAATTGATGCTCATTTCGCCCGAACGAATAACTGCCGAGTGCAAGTTTTGACCGTTTGGTGCCTTTTTAACATCTTTAACGTCTGCAATGAACGATTCGTTAGAGATGGTACCCGTGTCTGCGACTTGCCCACCACTTTCTGCGTAAAACGGTGTGTGGTCTAATATAAACTGGACTTCATCACCTTCTGAAGCAGTTGTTACTTCGTTTCCAGCTTGTAAAAGCGCAAGTACTGTTCCTTCACTTGTAAGAACATCATACCCAACAAATTCACTTTTCACGTGGATATTTCCAAGTACACCGGATTGTACATGCATCGAATCGACATCTTGGCGTGCAGCACGAGCCCTTTGTCTTTGGTTTTCCATTTCTTCATCGAAACCTTTACGATCAACAGTAAAGTTCGCTTCTTCTGCAAATTCTTCTGTTAACTCGAATGGAAATCCGTACGTGTCATACAGACGGAATGCATCTGAACCCGCTACAACTGACGAACCTGCCTTTGTTGCTTTGTCAATTACACTTTTAAACATTGTCATTCCATCGTGAAGCGTTTCATGGAATCGTTCTTCTTCATTTTTTATTACTTTCATAATGAACTCTTGTTTATCACTTACTTCAGGATAGAAGTCTTTCATAATATCGCCCGTTATTGGAACGAGATTGTACATGAACGGCTTGTTTATCCCTAGTTTCATCGCGAAGCGGATTGCTCTGCGCAATAATCTCCTTAAGACGTAACCACGCCCTTCATTCGATGGAAGCGCCCCGTCTCCGATAGCAAATGCAACCGTTCGAATATGATCGGCGATTACTTTGAATGCCATATCTTTTTCTTCGTCCGTTCGATATTTATCACCCGAAATTGTTTCGATCGCACCGATAATCGGCATGAATAAATCTGTGTCAAAGTTTGTTGGAACATCTTGAATAACCGAAGCCATTCGTTCAAGCCCCATACCTGTATCTATATTCTTTTTCGGAAGTGGTGTATATGTGTGATCGGGATTGTGGTTAAATTCCGAGAACACAAGGTTCCAAATTTCAAGATAGCGTTCGTTTTCTCCGCCCGGATACAGTTCAGGATCTGTGAAATCATCGCCATATGTCGGTCCGCGGTCATAGAAAATTTCAGAGTTCGGACCACTTGGGCCTTCTCCTATATCCCAGAAGTTTCCTTCTAATCGAGTAATGCGATGTTCAGGAAGTTGAATTTTGTTCCTCCAAATGGAATAAGCTTCTTCGTCTTCTGGATGAACTGTAACATACAGTAAATCCGGATCGAAATTAATCCATTTTTCGGATGTTAGGAAATCCCATGCATATTCAATTGCTTCTTCTTTGAAATAATCACCGATTGAAAAGTTACCGAGCATTTCAAAAAATGTATGATGGCGAGCTGTTTTTCCGACGTTTTCGATATCATTCGTACGAATGGACTTTTGTGCATTAACGATACGTGGATTATCTGGTACAATGCGACCGTCAAAATACTTTTTCAACGTTGCGACACCGCTATTAATCCATAATAATGATGCATCATCAATTGGAACGAGTGGTGCAGATGGTTCAATACTATGACCATTTACTTTAAAGTACTCTAAATACATTGTACGAATTTCGGATGCTGTTAACTTTTTCATGTGAATTCCTCCTAATATATATAAGTAGCCTGTCGCGTACCCTCGATTATTCGTATGTTCAACATATATAGACAAAAAAATCCCCGCCCCATATAAGGGACGAAGATTTTTATCTCGCGGTACCACCCTAATTACCGGAAAGTGTAAACCCCGGCATCTCTGGTTGCCTTAACGCGGCGGACGGCAGTTTTGAACTGCACTCGGGAGTAGCTTTCGGCACTCTATCTACGGTAGCCCTCTCAGCCTAGGGACTCCTTTCTGTGCAAGTAGAAGTACGTACTTTCTCCGTCAACGTGTTTCATATGATTACATGAATTATAGAAAATTTTAGCGTCGCTGTCAATCGGAAGCCTCAAGATAGGTAAACGGCGTAATACCTTCCATGCCTATTAAAGGATTGATTGCACTAACTGTTTCCGTTGTCAATTCATAAACTATTGGTTTATCATTGCCTGTTTCTGTTACCTGAGCTTCAGCTGGATTGTTTGATTCAAGTGCATCACTTTCCACTGTTCCCGGGACGTTTCCATTTAAACGTTCTTTCAAGGTCGTCTGTCTTGCAAGTTCGTCGGCGCGTGCAATTCCCGCTTTAAACTCCGCGGGCTCGCCGCAAAGAATAAGAAAGTTTTTCGCCCGTGTAATGCCCGTATACAATAGATTTCGTTTCAACATTTTTCGCTGACTTCGCACAATAGGCATAATGACAATCGGAAATTCACTACCTTGGGATTTGTGAATGGAACAACAGTAAGCGAGTGTAATTTGATTTAAATCACTTCGTTCATAATTCACTTCAATCCCGTCGTAAGAAACAACAAGTAATTCTTTCTTATCCACGGTCTCTTTTGCTTTAAAAATCGCAATGACCTCGCCCATATCCCCGTTAAACACGTTGCTTTCGGGTTGATTGACGAGTTGAAGTACTTTATCACCTATCCGGTAAGTTGCGTCACCAAACGTAACTTCTTTCCGTTTCGGACCTGGCGGATTGACCATTTCCTGAATCATTGTATTCAAACTATCAATACCAGCTGGCCCTCTATACATCGGGGCCAAAACTTGAATGTCTTTTATATGATGCCCTTTTGAAATTGCGTTTTTCACGACTTGTTGGACGACTTCGAGTATCCGGTCGCCGCCCGCTTTCACAAAAGAACGGTCGGATGTCTTGTCAATGATCGTATCGGTCCACTCAGATCGTTTAATCATATGGGCCATTTCGATAATTGTTGAACCAGCACTCTGTCTGTAGATTTCGGTGAGTTCAGTGACTGGAATTTTTTTCGAATCGAGCATATCTTTTAACATTTGCCCGGGTCCTACAGAAGGCAACTGATCCTGATCGCCTACGAATAAAATTTGCACATCATTGGGTAAAGCTTTCAGCAACTGATGACCAAGCCATGTATCGACCATAGACATTTCGTCGATAATGACAAGCCTTGCTTCGATTTCACGTTCCGTTTCCTCTTCCTTTTCTTGGCCAGTAAACCCAAGAAGCCGATGAATAGTCATCGCCGGAAGTCCGGTTGATTCAGACATTCGTTTAGCGGCTCGTCCAGTAGGTGCCGCTAAAACAATTGGAAACTTTTCATGCTTTTTCGCGTATTCCGCAGGGTCAAGTGACAAGCCGTGCAGTTCCGCATAGACTTCAACAAATCCGCGTATAACTGTCGTCTTCCCAGTTCCAGGACCTCCAGTGAGAATCATCGCGGGCGAATGGAGCGCGGTTTCAATTCCCGCCACTTGGGTTTCCGCATAATTCACTTCAAGTCGTTCTTCAACTTCACCTATCGCTTTTCTAATTTCAGACACTGGAAATTGTTCATCTAATTCGTTCTCTAAAATCCGATTAATTTTCGTAGCGAACCCGATTTCAGAAAAGTAAAGAGATGGGATATATAATCGACGTCCTTCTCCCGCTAGCTTACTTTCTTCAACAAGTTTAATAATCGATTCTGAAATACTACTAAACGGTATATCGATTGGTTGACTCATTTCTAAAAGACGCTTCACCTCTGGAAGTACATACTCACCTTCTAAATATACATGCCCTTCTGATTGTACAGATTGGTTCATCGTATGAAGAACGGCAGCTTCTATTCTGGACGGATGGTCACCCGTTAGTCCTAGCTTTTTTCCGAGTTCATCTGCTGTTTGAAATCCAACGCCTTCGATTGCTTCTATAAGCCGATATGGGTTTTCTGTCAAAAGCCTCAAGGCATCTTCTCGATAAGTTTGATAAATTCGCATAGCAATTTGCGGACCGAATCCCCATTCATTCAACTGGATAATCGTCCGCTCAAGTCCCATGTTTTCTTCAAGTACTGTGACAATTGTTTCTTTTCTTTCGTCTGAAAGTCTTGGTACTTTATCAAGAACAGATCGATCATCTAGTATCTTTTTAATGGCATCCGTTCCAAGAACCTTGACGATTGAGTCCGCTGTTTTCATACCAATTCCAGGAAATAAGTCCCCCGATAAATAATGGACAAGTCCGGTTTCTGTTGCAGGCATTTCTTTCGCAAACGTATGAACGTCAAACTGTGCACCATATGTTGGATGATTCACAAGTCGCCCCGTAAATTTATACTCTTCATCAGGGGTCAGTTGCGGAAAATTCCCTTTGACGATAATTTCTTTTTCTTCATAACCACTGTTTGTTTTACTTACTTTCAGTTTAACAATTGTAAAAAGGTTGTCGGGATTATGGAAGATTGTTACAACAGGTCTTCCGAGTAGAAATATCTCTTCTTGTCCTCCCACACCCAACACCTCCTATTCGTCACTTTGTTGAATCATGTCGTGAATATACCTTGCTTGTTCATAGTCAGGCTCAAGCGTAAATGCTTCTTTAAGATGCATAAGCGCATCTTCTTTACGATCCGTCGAAACTGCATACAAGAAGCCAAGGTTATAATGAGCATCCGCATTTTTTTCATCACTTGCGAGTATAAAACGGAATTCGTCTCCTGCCTCAGTGAACATTTCCATATTCGCTAAAATAATGCCATAAGATAAACGAATCTCAAGATCCTCAGGCGCTAATTCTGCCGCTCTTTGCATATAAGGTAGGGCAAGTTTTACTTTATCCATTCGTTCAAGGCTTTTAGCCAACATGAAATACGCGTCTGATTGGTCGATACCTTTACGGATAGCTGTCTCATACAATTTCGCTGCTTCTTCATATCGTTCTTTATTATAATAAAGATTAGCGAGTCCGTAATAGGCCGTTCCCGCTTCGGGATCTAGTACAATTGCCTGTTGGAAAAAGGGCTCTCCTTTTTCAGCGTCACCGAGTGAAGCAAACACATTTCCAAGATTTATATAGCCGACTGCATCTTTTGGTTCTTTTTCGATTGCTTGCATAAATGCCTCAACCGCTTTTTCATAAGCACCTTCTTGCAAAGCTTTTATACCTATTTCGTTGTATTCCATCTATATATTCCCCTTACCCTACATAATCAAGTTGTTTGCCATTTTTAATAACTGTATCGATTGTTCCGCCTCCAAGACATTCGTCTCCGTCGTAAAAGACAACTGCTTGGCCTGGTGTAATTGCACGAACCGGTTCTGCGAATCTTACAATTGCAGTGTCATCACCTGTTAACTCAACTGTTACTTTCGTGTCCGATTGACGGTAACGAAATTTAGCAGTACATTGGAACGTTTTTGGCAATTTACGCGCTGTTGCAAAACTAATATCGACCGCTGTTAGACTATCCGAGAACAGGGCATCGTTATGAAAGTTTTGCTCTACTAGAAGTACATTCTCTTTTAAATTTTTTCCAACAACAAACCACGGCTCTCCGGCTCCGCCAATTCCAAGACCATGACGCTGTCCGATTGTATAATACATAAGTCCATCATGCTGACCCATCGTTTCGCCCGTCATTGTTTTCATAGCGCCCGGTTGTGCTGGAAGATATTGACCTAAGAACTCTTTGAAATTTCTTTCTCCTATGAAACAAATTCCTGTTGAATCTTTTTTCTTCGCAGTAGATAGACCCGCTTCAAGCGCCAATTCACGAACAATCCCTTTATCAAGGTGACCAATTGGGAACATTACTTTCTCTAACATTTCTTGTGTCAATTGATTGAGGAAATACGTTTGGTCTTTGTTTTCATCTTTCCCCCGGAGCATTGCAACACCGCCGTCAACTGGAACAACTTGTGCATAATGACCTGTCGCAAGATAATCTGCACCGAGACTCATTGCGTGCTCCATAAATGCTTTAAATTTAATTTCCTTATTACACATCACATCAGGGTTTGGCGTACGTCCAGCTTTATATTCTTCTAAAAAGTACGTAAACACTTTGTCCCAATATTGTTTTTCAAAGTTAACTGCATAATACGGTATTCCTATATCATTACAAACATTAATAACGTCTTCATAGTCTTCCGTTGCGGTACAGACACCAAACTCATCTGTATCATCCCAATTTTTCATGAATATACCGATAACGTCATAGCCTTGTTCTTTCAGTAAAAGTGCAGCAACCGAAGAATCGACGCCACCCGACATGCCGACGACGACGCGTGTTTCTGATGGTGCTTTTGTTATTTTCATTGTTTTTCATCCTTTATATATGTCATTTCACAAGTCGACTGACGATTTCTGCCGTTTTCTCCGCGGCTTTTTCAATTAATTCATCATCAAGTCCGAGTCCAAAACTGAAGCGGACTGAATTACGAAGCTGCGGTGCACCTTCTCCGAACATTGCAGTAAGTACGTGGGAAGGCTCTAGTGAACCTGCCGTACAGGCGGATCCGCTAGAGACACAAATGCCTTCCATGTCAAGATTGACAAGAAGGGATTCAATATCCGTTCCCGGAAAGCTAACATTCAAAATATGTGGAAGCTTCACGGATTCCATTGCATTTACTTCATAAGTTAAGCCTTGATCATCAAAGATAGACGTTATCTTTCTGGCAAACTCCTTATATTTGACTCCGTTTTCTTCCATCGTATTTCGAGCAATAGTCACCACATCTGAAAAGGCAACGATTGCCGGCACATTCTCAGTACCAGCACGGCGTTTCCTTTCTTGCTCACCGCCGTACATCTGAACGGATGTATCAATTCCTTTTCGTTGATAAAGAAACCCGACACCTTTCGGGCCATTTAATTTATGTGATGAAACCGATAATAGATCAACACCTAGTTCTTCGACATCGAGTGGAACTAGTCCGTACGCTTGAACAGCATCCGTGTGAAAGATTGCTTGGTGATTTTTAACCACTTTGCCGATTTCTTTGATTGGTTGTATCGTTCCTACTTCATTATTCCCAAACATAATTGAAACGAGAATGGTTTGATCCGTGAGTGCCGCCCGAACTTGTTCAGCATGAACCCGACCGTTTTTATCTACTTCTAAAAATGTAACGTCGAATCCGTCTAATTCAAGTTGTTTACAAGGATTTAGCACGGCGTGGTGTTCGATATTCGTTGTAATAATATGATTGCCTTTATTTTTCATTGCGGTAACTGTTCCAAAAATAGCAAGATTGTCGGCTTCTGTTCCTCCCGATGTAAAAATAATTTCAGAGGGCTCCGCATTGACAGATTGCGCCATCGTTTTCCGCGCACTATCCAACCACTTTCTTGCTTCCCTTCCATAACTATGAATACTCGAAGGATTGCCAAAAATCGCTCCAAGAAGTGTTGCATATTTTGCCGTTATATCTGGGTGTATTGGTGTTGTCGCTGCATGATCTAAATAGATTGGTGTCATAGTAAAACTCCTTTAAATATAAAACATATATCCGTCTGGATGGGGCGTTGCTTCCGATTTCATCAAGTCTTCAATTGTAGTTGTATCCAGTACATCGCGCACTGCTTCAGCAATTCGTTTCCACAGTTCGCGCTGTGGTATGTCGGCATCTTCAAGCCCTTCTACAAATTGAATGGGTCCTTCAAGTACCCGAATAACATCCCCAGATGTAATTTCAGCAGGTGGCTTCGCAAGCATATATCCACCGTAGGCCCCACGGACACTTTTTACAATTCCGTTATTACGTAATGGTGGTATTAGTTGTTCCAAATACGCTTCAGATAATGATTGCTCTTCGGCGATCTGTCTTAGTGGGATAGGACCTTCCCCATACTTCGTTCCAAGCACAACGACAATCGTTAATCCGTATCGACCTTTTGTTGATATTTTCATAATTTATAACCCCGTCCTTTTCACAATTGCTTCAAAATATTATAACACATGCCTTCACAAAAAGTGTAGGCTACTGTTCAGCCCCAACAAGCATAAATTAACTTGATACGAAGTATACTCCGCCCTCCTAGAAATGCTTTCCATGCACATAATGTGTATAATAAAGGAACGAATGTACGGAAGAGGGGATTATTTTGAGAAATGAACCATTGGCGTACCGTATGCGACCAACAACAATTGAAGAAATAGCTGGACAAAAAGAAATTATAGGTGAAAATACTGCCTTGTACCGACTCATAAAGAACGGCCATGTTCCGTCGATGTTACTTTACGGCGAACCCGGAATCGGAAAAACTTCGCTTGCCCACGCAATAGCTGGAACAAGTAGTCTTCCCTTCATCGCCCTAAACGCTACCGTCTCTGGTAAAAAAGACGTCGAAGGGGTTGTGGCAGAATCGAGGATTACGGGGAAAGTATTGTTATTTCTTGATGAAATTCATCGCTTCAATAAATTACAACAAGATACGCTACTTCCACATGTCGAAAATGGGGCAATCGTTCTTATTGGAGCCACAACCGAAAACCCCTACCATGACGTGAACCCGGCGATACGTTCCAGGTGTGGGGAAATTAGACAGCTAACGAGATTGGAACCCGAAGATTTATTAAGCTTGCTAAATAGAGCACTTGAAGATGAAGAACGCGGACTTGGGAAGATGACCATTCGCATTTCGAAGGATCAATTGCTATCAATTGCCGAAGGCGTTAACGGCGATGCACGAAAAGCCCTTAACGTTTTAGAATCGATAGTCAACGCAAGTGATGAAGTGGATGGCGAAACAGTTGTTGAAGATTGGTTAATTGAAAACTTACTCGGTCGAATTGGACTCTTTGGCGATAATAAAGGGACACATTTTTATAATTTATTGTCCGCGTTACAAAAGTCAGTCCGCGGAAGTGATGTGAACGCGTCAATTTACTATCTTGCACACTTACTTGAAACTGGGGATCTTGTTGCCGTGTCAAGAAGATTACTAGTTATGGCTTTATATAACCTTCCTCAGGGAGAATTAAAAACATTACCCATACTTAGTTAAGAAGCCGTTAGTATCAATAGATATTGAAGGCTTTTTTAATTCCCCAAAGCTTGTTTTATAGGGGGATATGATTTAATATTAACATATAAAGTTTTTCAAGTTAGATAGGTGTTTGTAAATCGATTATTAAAGTACCAAATATGTTCTTATAGAAGGTTTTCGATATTTTTAATAAAAAACAGAATATTACTAACCATAATAATATAGAAATATGGGTGCCGTCGCAGATGTAAGAGTTCAGTTAGATATCTCCTTTGGCGCTTCTATTTTATATAGGGATAAGCAAGTCACTTATAAAGGGGGAATTTGATGCTAACTGACTATGAGTATTTTGTTAGAGAAACAAAAATCAAGCTGATTGAAGGCAATGTTAGCGAAGAAAGAGCTGTTATTAATATCGGTATTAGGAACAAAGTCGATGGAACAATTGCGGCTTCCCCACTAACTGATTTTATTATTAAGCATTATGAATCAGCAGGCAGTAGATTAAATACCAGTAAAGCGCCAGCCGATTTAATAGTAAGGTTCTTAAACTTTGTTAATTTGAAGATTGAAGAAAATGACATGGACTTTAAGGAGCTAAGACACCTAGGAATCCGAGGACTAAACCTCCAACATGGTAGTAGATTTTTAACCCACCAAGCAATTACAAAGGGCAACAAAAGAGAAACGATAAAGTATTACGAAAATTACCTAAGTGATTTTTACCTCTTTTTACATACACAAGGTTTAACGAATGGCTATTCAATTATAAATGGAAAAGTAATGACTCGCTATGGCGAAAGAGAAAAAAGATATGTCAACTTCAATGATGCGCCAGAGCCACCGATTAGACCTACGAAAAATCAAGTTCAACAAAGCTTCAAAAAACTCAAGGATTTTGGGGGGAATCGCTTGACTATGGTTAGCGAATTTATTGGAGTTGCCAACAGTTTATATCCCGAAATCGCTCTTGGTATTGCATTCATGTTCTACGGTGGATTAAGACGTGGTGAAGTTATTAACCTAACAAGGGATAGTGTTAGATATAAGCAAAACTCACATTGCATTGTAGAAATTAGAAATCGAACAATGCTCCTATTTCCCCATATAAAGAACAATTCTAAAAACCAAGTCAAGATTGAGAGAGACCAGATTATACTGACGAACCCTATTATCGACGCTCTTTATGAATCACAATTAAAATTTCTATCAAAGCGAAAAGCAAACAATCCAAATGCCTTATTCGTTAATCGTGATGGTAATCCTATCACAGGAAAGAGTTTCGAAGACAAATTCAACAAAATTCGAGTCGAGTATGAGAAAGTACTAAGTAGAAAATTAGACCGTAGGGCGGATTACGAATATATAAAAGGTGTAAGGTGGTCGAATCATATTGGACGCGGCGTATTCACTAACTTTCTGTTGTCAATCGGCACTCCACTGACAGAGGTTTCAATCGCTCGTGGCGATAGTAGTCCAGAATCCTTACTTGCTTACATCGAGGAGTTAAACGCTCAAGCCGCTCTAAGAAAAGGCTCAGAAATTATAGCCGAAATCTATAAAGACTACAAAGAACGCATTGCAGAAGAAAAGATAAATGGCACTGCCATATCAAAGGCTTTTGAGAAAGGAGTTTCAACCCTTGCCCCACAATACATCTCAACATTCAAAGAACTTTATACAAAAATCGTCTGAACCGCATGACTTAGTTTCACTAAATCAAATCAGGACAAATTCTCAATATAACCACGTTAGAATGACTCACGACAAACTTTATAATCTCGAAAAAAATGGTCACATTAAAATACATCAAAATAAAAGAGGCTATAACTATGTCTCTTTATCTGAGTTGGAAAAGATTGTTCAACAAGAAAAGAATGAAGCCATAACTGTCGTTACAGTAAATACATTGGAGACCGATATCCAGTACAAACATCATAATTTGCATTGGAACAAAACAAAATTGTTAATTGAGAATGGTGAGCTAGAGGAAGTTACGACTATCAGGGGATTTAAAGCGGTAACCCTGACTTCTTTAAATTCATATTTAAAGAGACTACAAGAAAATGCTACTAAATATATACCTGAAAATGACAATAAATATATATCTAAAGATAAGTTTAGAGAGTCTAAAAAGTATAAAGACATACTTAGTAGAGGATTTTTTGATTTCGCTTTAAAAAACGGAGTCGAGTATGAAAAAAGAAATAATACTATTTTATTAAATATCGAGTCTTTCGAATCCTTTATCGCTGAATTTAATACAACTTGGACTCCCCTTCAGGAGACGGCTCTTAGTTTGGATACTACAGAACAAATATTGCAAGAGTTTATTAAAATGAACAATATTAAACCACTTAGGCTGAATAGAAAAATACTTTTCAATCTTTCTTCTTTTGAAGTCGCTTTTATAGAATTTAGCCAAGAAAAACAAAGAATCAAAGAAGAAAATGAAGCAGCCGCACAAGCAGAGAGTGATGCAATAAAGGAAAAACAATTGGCTAAGCAATTAATTAATTTGCAACAAGCGATTGCGATGTTGCAAAAAGCCAAAATCCCGATTGATAATGATAGCGATTGTCTATCTCTTTGCAAAGCAAGTAATATTACATTGGTTGATTTTCAAGAAGAAATCTGTGTAAGTTCCGATGCTATTAAAGAATTAGCATTAAAATACGTAAAAGTTCCAGTCATTGATGAAGAAGCACTCAGGTTTTGCACTACAAATAATATCGAATTAATCATCTTGAATGAATTGAATTTCAGTCTTATAGAAAAGTTCTCATTTGAAGCGTATAAGCAACAATTCTACTATTCTACCGAAGAGGCTATGTTTCAATTGGGTGTTAGTGTAGCCGTTTTCAAGAGAATTAGAAAATTCCTCATAAAAAACGAACATATTCTTAAGCCCCCTCTTCGGGGGAAAAGCTATTACCTTAAATCTACTATTGGGGACTTAGTTAAGATGCAAAACACTATTTTTAGTGATTGGCTCTCTCCCGAATTAGCCCATAAATTTTTCACTGTGAAAATGCTTGATTACTACACCCTCAAAATGAAAAGAATTGAACGCATCGAAATACCTGTCCTAGCAAGGAATTATGCACCTACGGGAAGGTATCTATATAACAAAAAAGATGTTCAGAACTTGCACCTGGAAATCGAACGAAACCAACAATTCGATAGTCTCGATATCTCGGCACCCGCCCTTGTTTTGGACATAGCTATTAATGAAATTTATAATCTTCAGTTCCAGCCAACGGCTTTAAAGACCGCTGAAATTTGGTTTTACTTCGCTAAAAAAGAATTATTAGAAATGAATCGCAGTGAACATGCGACAAGAAGTTATATCAAACAGTTCATATTCTGCACAGAACTATTAATTCAAGCAACTGCAGACACAAAGAAAGAGATATTTAACTTTTCTTCAAATGAAATGAATATGTATTTCATGGGACCAAAGGATATCCCTAAAGATTATAAGAGAATTTTTTATAAGTTCATTCAAGTTTTGTACAACCAGTTGGATAACCTTGCAAAGTCAGTTGGAAAAAAAGCTTTTAATATAAATAATGTGATTAATATTACTGATATCCAAATTATAAAAAAAAGAACAAAGGATATTTATCCATTTTCCCACTATCTTCAACTATACGATTACGCAAATGATATATCTTTTCATAAAAAAAAGGCAATTGATGATGCTCGAAAAAATATACAAGGACAAAACTGTTCTCGGTATGACTCAATGTGGTTATTTATGCTTGTTAATCTAAACAACCCTTGGAACCATGGAGAGATTACCCTTTTACCTAGCATTGACCTATCTAGAACAAAAATAAAAAGCTTAGATTGGCTTGAAAACAACAGTATTGATTTACAGGATGCTAAATCAATATTAACGCAATATAGTTTATGGGATTCTAAACGTTTAAAAACCGGTGTACAACAGAACTTTCACATTTCAAGTGAATTACTAGAATCATTTGCTACAGCCGCAGCCATCTGTAAATTAAGAAATGACCAAGAAAATGTCCCGCTTATTGATAAGCTTATAGACTTCAAAACGTCTTCCCAAAAACTTAAACATACTCATAAACCATATAAAGAATTTTTTATTGGTTTTAATTCCGATTTTCGATATGAAAATTTAAAACTGGCAAGAAGCATCATTTCATATAAACATGTTATATTAACAGAGTTTCTAGAACCGGATGATGAATCCTTGAAACATGACAGAGGACATACTGAAATGGAATCGACTAACGTCTATGTTCAACTCCCAAAGGAGCATGTAGACTTTTTAAGCAAACAATTGTTTTCAAGAGGGTTTTTCGGTAATGTTTATCATAATCTTTCGAACATATTTTATGGCGAAACAAAGGACAGAGCAGTACAAACAGACAGGATAGTTGCTCTTAAAGACCGTTTTGGCAGTGCTTTAAGAATAGAGGGTGTATCTGGCGTTATAAATGAACTTGCCTCGGAACATAACGCAGTACGTGAAATTATCTATGGTTTGGACACTGATGCTGTTGCATCCATTTTCAATAAAATAAATTGCAATACCCTAACGGCAAAAGAAAAAGACTATCAATGTTTAAACTACCCGAAAGGATGCTTATATCCAGGTAGAAGTTGTTCGAAATGCCCTATATCTATACCTACTTACTTAGCAGTAATGAGAATAGTAGATAACATAATGACAACTATGCACGAGATAAAAAATACATTTGATGGAGCCAACACTCAGGAAAGAACAGTTCTAGCGAACAATTTCCATCAACGTTTATTAGATTTCGGTGCTTGCATTTCACAGTTCTCGGAGTACGACGAAGAAGAAGTTTACAATCTTATTTCCATAGAGAGAGAAGATTTTATTTCCTTATTATCCTCTCTTCCCAATTATCAACAATATATTTCTTATCAAAAGAGACTGGGGATAGAACCTTGAGTAACTATGCATTAGCTTTTGAAGATATTTCTATAGAGTCGATTTCGGATGAACAATTTGATTTAATGCAAAGTGTATATGAAGCAAAATCCATTTTAAAAAATCTAGTCAGCGATGATTTATATGATTCCCGATTAAGGTTAGATTTTGATAAAGATGTCTGGGTAGTACCTAACAATAAGGGTGGTACGATAATTTTTAACTTTAACAATTTAGAATCTTTACTAGCTAACAGCCCATTCAATAAAACCGAAAGCATCAAAAGGATAAAATGTTGGATAACCTCACGATTACGTTCACATTCATCTGAACATGCAAGAGCCCTTTATAGAAGACTACTTTTTGCAATAGAAAAAACTGATTTCTTTCTCAAAGATAATTCCGAAGACTTCGCCGAATTCTTAAGAACAACAACCGACCATAGCAATCATGAAAAAGTTGCAATAATTCAAGTGACTTTAAACTACTTAGATTTCAACCTACTTAGCGATTTATTTGACGCGTATGATAAAAATTTTTACGTAATTTCAAAGTCACTGAAACCTGAAGATAATCGCAGAAGCCTGCCCCCTGTAAAAGAAGTAATCACTTTCTCTATGTGGTTAGAACATTTTTACAAAGATGAGTTTGCGAAAGATAAAGTTAGTCCTTTACTTATTCGTTTTTATCCTGTAATTATTTGGTGGAAACTAACTAGTATAATCCCGCTACGCCCATCAGAATTTTGCAAAATAAAAAGAAATGCTTTAAGGACTGTAAACGAAAAATACTACCTTAAACTTCCAAGGGTAAAGAATAAGAAAAACACACAAATAATTACTGATATTCTAATCAGTAAAGAATTAGGGGACATCATAAGTAATTATATAGAACTAACAAATGAATTCGGAAGAACTGATACTTTAATATCGTATCGCTCTATTAACTCTACCTACTCAAGTCAATACCAGGATAATACGAAATTCACGAAATTTGATTTTAATGTCTTTAACTATTCCGATTTGCAGTACGCAATTGACTTATTCCATGATGAAATTCTAGCAAATAAATATAATGTTAGCGTTATACCCCTTCCGAAAGATAGACCTGACCAAGACAAGAAGACTTATGAAATAAGCAAGAGAATTTCACCTGGAGATACGCGTCATTTAGCGATTTTGTCACTAATTAACCAGAAATATCATCCTATTGAAGTAGCAAGACTAGCGGGACACTCAACTTTGAATTCTTATTTTCATTATTCAAATCATAAAGCTTACTGGGTTGACTTAGAAGTCCAAAAATTAATGTATAAGTTTCACAAAGAGAAAAGCAAAAGTTATGAGAGTAATGTTGAAAAACAACAAAGCCTTTGGTCCGAAATTTCTAATAGGGCGTTACTAAAACCCCCTACTAGTGAGTTTCGAGAAAAAAAGGAACTTGGTTACTGCACCGATAATCTAAAAAGGTGTTTCACAGATTGCGTGTTTTGTAATCATTGGCGAATTTCTACTGAAGAATTTAATGAAAACCAGCATCTTATCCAAACAAAAATATCGCAACAGAAGCAGGAAGCAAACGGTTTATTAACTGATATTTTAAATACAATGCAGGCATTTAACGTTGATGAATTTGCGGCGATAAATCCCGATATTAAAAATGCTTTGGATGAAAAACTAATGATGTTGGATGATGCTATTCAAAAAGTTGCAAAGATGGGTTTGATTGAGGAGGCAAATATAACTAATGACTAATAAAAAGGTAGGTCCCCCTAAAAAGACTTATTCAGAAAGTATTCTTAAACAAATCATTTATGAATATAAGTCTTATGAAAAACCGAACGGGAATATCAGCTATTCTTCCGTTTGGAATTATGCGAAGAATATCTGGTATGAAGCTCAAAAGGATAAGGATTTTGCTTCTAATGAATTAAATGACCTTAAAAAGTATACTTCCGAGGATTTATGGAGAAAAAATAACCGGAAAACAGGCGAACCGAATCCTGGCAAAGGATTAATTGATGATACGAACAAAATAAAAGGGTATTTTATAACTGATTCGAAAAATAAAAAACAACAAATCCCCAATGTCGAAGATACTGTTTATAAATTACACTCGAAAGAAGATATTATTGAATCTTTAAAACCCTTGGAAAAACTGTGCTTAGACTTTATTGAAAAGGAGTCAGTTTTATCTGCTGAAATGGTAAAGTTGAAAGCAGATTTAGAGTACTACAAGAATAAATCCGAGAAACAAGAAGAAGCTATTTTTCAACTAGCTAGGTATGGTCGCTCAAATGAAGGATTATTAAAGAATGTGCTGAATACCGGAACAAGTAAGAGCAAATTAGTCGCAGACGCACTGGAAAATATATTTATTAATCCTATGGAATTTCTTTATGAAGAGAATAAAAACGAAGCAATATCCGAAAATGTTATAAATATTGCTGAAAGAAAGAAGAATCTTACTGACACCTACGGTTTGTAAAGTAAAGAACTAATTCCTATGGGCACCCTTTTTCCGTACTCTATTCTCTTCTATATTAATATTAAGATTTTAAAGCGCAAAGGAGTAAATTGTATGAGACATAAACCGTTAGCATTCGGAATGCAACCCAAATCGATTGACCAAGTAATTGGTCAAAAGCACCTTCTAGATAAGGGTAAACCTTTATACGAAATGCTAACAAAAGGACGTCTTTCGTCCATAATTTTGTATGGCATTCCCGGTATAGGTAAAACATCTATCGCTAGTGCAATTGCCGGGACAGCAAAATTGACGTTTCGGAAGTTAAATGCAGTAACAGATAATAAAAAGGACCTTGAAGCCGTAGTAGCCGAGGCTAAAATGATACGTAGCACAATAGTCCTTTGTGTAGACGAATTGCACAGGTTTACCAAAACACAAATAGAATTCCTTCTTCCATATATTGAAAGCGGGTTATTGGTTCTTATCGGATTAACTAGTGAAAACCCTTATCACAATATAAATCCAGCTATACGTTCAAGATGTTTAATATTTGAACTCACCTCTTTATCCGAGCAAGATATTAGATTTGGACTCCAAAGAGCTTTAGATGACAAAGAGAACGGTTTCGGTAATCTTGATATAGAAATAGAAGAGGAAGCATTAGGCGCTCTCGCTAACAGCTCGGGAGGCGATATGAGGACTGCTTTGAACAACTTGGAGCTAACATACCTAATTTCTTCTGACATCGACAGTGGTGCGGCTAAGATAAAATTTGATGACGTTAAAAACGCCGTACAAAGAAACAATCTTCATATTGATAAAGATGGAGATGGTCATTTTAATACATTAAGCGCTTTTCATAAATCTATGCGCGGCGGAGATGTTGACGCATCCTTATTGTACTTGGCTTTGTTATTAGAAGCTGGAGACCTAAAAGGAATATATCGACGTATTATTGCGGTAACATATGAGGATGTGGGTCTGGCACAAAGCTTAGGTGAAAGGGTCATGGCAGGAATTAACGCGGCAGAAATGGTGGGCTTGAAAGAAGCTAGGATACCCCTGTCGAACTTAGTAATTGATTTATGTTTGTCCCCAAAATCAAATCATGCTTTAAAAGCAATCGATAGGGCTATAGCAATTGTGCGTTCGGGGCGTAAGATAAATATCCCTAATAACTTAAAGGACGCCCATTATAAGGGCGCAAAGGAACTTGGAAATGGGATAAATTATAAATATCCTCATGACTACCCTATTGGCAAATTTGGAGGTTGGGTCGCTCAACAATATTTACCAGATGACTTAAAGAATATTAGGTTTTATAAGCCAGATGAAATTGGTGAAGAAGAGAGATTAAAAAAACTTAATGACAAATTCAAATCCGAACAATCAAAAATAATAAATAAAAACCAAAACTGAAAGACGATACTTAAAAAAGTATCGTCTTTCAGTTTCAATATTACTTTATTTCAGCACTAGTTATAGCACTTTCCGGAATTTGGACATTTAGACTTTCCTGATTTCCTCTTCTAAATGGGTTAGTCGCTGCCAGAAATACTTCACATCTGTTTTTAACTCAAATAATGCGCTATCTGTATCATATTCCCGATACTTTACCAGCAATTTTATTATTTCGAACAAATCCTTTTCGTTTTCAGTTAGTTTTTTATCCCCAAGCTCTTCGACAAGACCGTTTAATTGAAATGATAAAATCATATTCTTCCCTCCACCCCACTGTATAATATTCACTCCTATAAAACTCAAAGAGGAATTTCTCAAGAAGAGCTAGCATTTAAAAGCGGTCTGGATAGAACATATATTAGTCTACTGGAACGTGGCAAAAGGAAACCAACAATTAATACGATTTTTGCTATTTCAATACCCCTAAACGAAAGACCGAGTAAATTAATAAAAGAAGTAGAAGATTTATTGTCTTGTGAAAGTAATAAGGAGTAATGCCGGCATTGAATAATTGGTCATAAAAGACCAACTCTATAGTTATAGTCACTACTACGATTACCCCTTTCAACGACCAAAACAGCCTCGGTTATAGCATAACGGGTTGGGTTACTGGGGAGAAAACCGCTATTGACAGTGTAAATATCATACTAATGGGCATATGTTTCAACAGCAAATTAACAATATAAATGGCAAATAAAAACGCTCAGATTTCTGAGCGTTTTTTGACGTATATTTACTATCCTTATTTTACTAAAGCACCCGTTAGTTTAACAAGCTAATCACTATAAAAGTTTTGACATATAATATTCATCAACAAATTCGCCGTCAATGTAAAGCGAATCTCTTTTTGTTCCTTCAATATCAAATCCCATTTTTTTATATAGCTTCAATCCAGCTTCATTACGATTTACAACGGATAATTCTAATCGATGTATACTATGTTTCGTTGCCCACTCCTGTAATTGTTTAAATAGTTTTGTCCCTAACCCCAGCCCCCTATATTCACTTAAGATGCCAATAACAAGATATACGGAATGTTTGTTTCTTTTGGCATTGCCTCCCATAGCAAATAGGTATCCAACTAATTCATCATTCTCTTCTGCTACAAAAATAGTTGAATTACCTTCTTCTTTCATAACTTCTATCCTTTTTCTTTGTTGTTCAGGTCCAGTGTTTCGTTCACCTGATTCAAAAAGCATATATTGTGACTCTCTTTCAACTAGCTTAATTAATTTTACTAACCTTTCAGCATCATCAGGTTTTATTTCTCTGATTAACATTGGAATCCCCCATTCGATTTTTCATTATTATACAATATCTTATTGAACTAACCTGCTTCGTTAGTTTAAGCATACTAGAAGAATTTTGTCATTCAAAGAAGGATATTGAAATAAAAAAAGCACCAAACTCTGTTTGTCTATCTACAATACCCTAAAAGCCTGAAAATCTTTGGCAACAACAAAAGATTCCCCAAAAGTAAAGATTTTGTATTTGGTCCTTTCTTTAGTAGAAAATTCAATTATAGATGTTTTATAGCCGTGACCTGACAAAACCTTACCGTGTACCTTTATTAAATTAACTGGTCCTTTACTAAATAACCCTTCTCCTTGTTTTAATAAACCGACTATATCTTTATTGTTATGATTGATATTTAAATACTGTTCTAGAGGTAATTGACCGTTCACAATGTTTGAATGAGTACAAAACAGTTCTCCAATGACTTGGTTAATATCATTAGAATGTCCCTTAATAAACAAATCTGCTGAGCTATTATTGTATTCCCATAGAAAAATGTGTTCATCTAAAACGTCAAATTCTTCAAAGAAATCGACGTTTAATTTATGGCTTTTAAAATCTGTGCAGGTAACTTTCCATAATTGTAATATTTCATCATCATCTTCATAAGTGGCTTGAATAGTCAGTATTAGTTCATCATCTTTTATTTCTATTTCATCTAAACTTAGATATACATCACCTGAAAATTTACCATCCTGTAAAGCCTTTGAAATCTTAGATAACATAAATCTTTCACCACCACATTTTATTTGTTGAGACTAATATAGAATATATTCAAGAGAAAATTGGTGGAATCCTTATTCAACTAAACTGCTTCTTTAGTTGAAGAAGAAAAAGGTGCTTAACCCCTAATGGAAGTAAAGCACCCGTTAGCTTAATAGGTTACTTGCTAAAACAAAGAAGCATTGACAGATAAATATAATGCAATATCTCTAATCTTTTCATCAGTCTCAGCTTCAATTCTTTCTCTTTCTTTCGTATATGAGTAAATCGTATCGCCTTGTATTAAATGGTCAGAAAGATTTAATAAACTTATAGAACTCTTGTTAAATTTATTAGCCACTGCTAAAGTCGTTGCGGTTTCCATATCTACACCAAAATGTCCATTTAATGCCCAATCATTTACTATATCCTTTGTTTCAAGAAGCATCGCACTTGTTGAAAGGACAGAACCTGTCACATATTTATATCCTTTTTTCTCACAGTAATCAATCGTTGCATTTACTATCCTTTCATCAGATTTAACTGACTTGTTATTTGGTAAATACCATTGTGAAACACCATCATTCATTTCAGCCTCAGTAACTATCAAAATATCTCCATAATTTACATCAAAGGACAAACCACCAAAATATCCTGTTTGTATAAATAGCTCTGTGCCAATAGAAGCAAATTGATGAATAATATTTGTTGCCATTGGACCTCCGTAAACATTCGCAAAGCCTATATTCTTTTGATTATACTTTCCTATAACAGCATTCCACTTTGGTAACAACATTTCATTTTTAAGCGTTTCTTTCCACAATTTTAAGTTCTCTTCATGATTCCACTCTCCATGTATAATAAAAGAGGTAGGAACTTTATTTTCATCTATCCCAAGTGCATCCAACCAATCCAGCTTGGTAAATTCCCCATATAACTTCATTACATCATCTCCTCATTCTCCTGCACTCATAAAGTAAATTATTACGTTAAAATCATTTCAAATGGCGGGCAATTTTTAGTGTTCTTCTTCAACTAACCTGCCCCGTTAGTGAAATAAGAATTTTTGTTCGTTTTCTGTTTCAAATTCAAGTATTAGCTTTCAAGGGTAGCCAACGATATATTCTCTTCGTGTCATTTCTTCAATTTCATTATTTTTAATACTATCAACTGTAAACATAGGCTATTCACTTGTTAATATAAGCTCTCGCGAATTGACATCATAAATTTTATAACTAATTTCAAACTTATGGTCTTTTGTAACTGTCACCTCACAATGGTAAGGGATTGACTCTCCATAAGCATCAAGTGCAGGAATATGGTTAAAAGTAAACCAATCACCTGTATCAAGCATTTCAAAGGTCGATTCTGTAGAACGCCCTGATGAAATTATTTCGATGGTGCAGTCCCCGCTGACAACATCATATTCCTTTAGTAGTATGTATTTAAGACTTGGTAGAGTAATCACTAAAAGAAAAACACCAAATAAAAGAGCTCCAATGGTCTTGACTACATTTAGTAATGTAAAGTCCTTTTCAACGTACATAAAACCAAATATAAGTGCAGCCATTAGAACTGACAAAGCCCCTACTATTAACATAATATAAAACATTTTTTCACATCCCTATAACGATTTAATAATTATATTTACGTGATTTTATTCATAATGGTTTCATTTTAGAAAATCTAGAAAGTATATTTTCTAATGTTTTCATGCTCTCTTATTGAACTAACCTGCCCCGTTAGTTCAATAAGAAAGATTATTATTTTTCCTCTTCATCGCATATATCTTCTGCAATCTGCTTTATACGCTCTATTGTTATACCTTCTCTTTGTTCCATAGCTAAGGTATGTTCAGTTGGTTCTAACTCAATATAAGGACTTACTCCAACCGAACGAGTATGAACCATTGTTTTTAAATTTGTTGTTTCAGGATAACAAGGAATTGAAGTTGATAACCAGCCAAACATTGGCTCTAGTTCTTTTTCTCTTCCTTCCACTTCCCAATAATCATTGGTTTTATTGAAGTTTACTTCGCTTAATGAAACCCAGACATCCCAATTAAATGGTCCCTCCCCATCAATTACAGGAATCTCGATACATCCACGAATAAAAAAATACTCATCGTCAATAATGCACAAATCTTCATTCATCTCTATTCGGCTTTCTTGTTCTTCTAATGGTATATCGTAACCATAATCAGGAACAGGACTTCCATAACTCATTGGAAGTTCATCGTGATACTTTCCGCAACATCTACATAAATACCCTTCTTGACAATTGCTCATTATATAATCCTCCACGAAAAAAAGTTTCTTCTCAATAGTAACCCTAAAACACAATAAAGAATCAATAAAGTTTATTTCTTGAACTAACCTGCTTCGTTAGTTTAAGTGAACACTTTCACAATCCTGAATTTATTTTAACATAAATATCCAGTGCAAAATATAGAGGGAAACCAATTCTTACCATTCATTAACGATTAATCAACCCTTTCCTTTAACAGAGCCTTTTTCAAAATCATTAAGAACTGAAGTTTTTAGATTTAGCACAGAATAAAAACGCCCTAATAAGGTTGCACCGGCTTCTGTATCTCCCTTTTCAAATTGCCGATAACACTGAGAGAACAGTATCAATTAATTTAATTACTAGCCCAACTTAATATCATTTTTTACCCCCCCGCAAACAGGACAGTTTTCAACAGAATATTTGTATCTACTTTCATACAACTGTTCGCTTGTAAATGAATATCTTAGACTTACTTCTTTCCCCGCTGCCAATACTTCATCTCCTTTGCCTTTCCAAGAATTAGCGGATTTCCATTTACTTTACCGTAAAGTGCTTTAATCGCTAAACAAGTTGCTAAGATAGACGTTTGAAAAGCATCAATCGAGACATAAGAGCGTATATGTTCTAGGTATTCTTTCTATAAGTTTTGTTGTTTGGTTTTGTTGCCTGTTTTCGCACCATAGAGATACATCGTTCCCCAATTTTTAGAGCATAAATAAGACATAGCCACATAGTGGTGATAAAGTATTCCTATGACACCATTTATTTCATCACGTTTAGAAGAGGGGCGATTTATTGAGTCGAATAAAAAGATTTTTGAAGTATAAGGGATTTCCATATGTTAAAACGCTATTTAAAAACAGGGCAAAAATTAAAATTCCTTCACTTTTTTTATTTGCTGGGGTGGGACTGTTAGGAACGGACTATTGGAATTATATATTTTGCTTTTTAACAAAAGCTACATCAACTTTTACACCATTAGATATTGGCGTTTCTATTACAACCAAAGTGGTTGGTCTCGCTTTAATTGTTTTTGCTGCTTACTGGGCGCATCGACTTATGGCAAATAATCAAAAAAACAGCCAGGAAAAAGCAATAGTTACAGTAAAACAGTTTTCAATTGATTCTAGCGAGAAAAATTTCATTTCTAGTAAACCTAAAAAAGTCCAGTATATTCACTTAGACCAAAGACGGCTTGATGGCGAGTCTAGGATGGAGTGGATAAGGCGAAGTATAATTCAACAGAAAGAGATTATCAACGATACTCATTATGTTGTAGAAAGATGGGACCAACCGACCCTTCATTATGAAGGATTAGCTCACATTCCTTTTGTCTTTTTGCTTGGATATCAATTGTCAGACAAAAGAAAATTACTCTTTTTAGAATGGGACGAAAACAAAAAAAAGTGGGGGAAACTACCTCAATCAATTGAAGGAAATTATCCGCCATTAGAAATGTACGAGAAGGTAAACGAAAGTAAGCAAGAAGCAAAAGATGTTACTATATTGGTCTCTCTTACAACAGAAATACACCATTTCCAACTAGAAGGAATGGATGCTTACAACTACAATCACTACCATCTTAAACTTAGCAATTGCAAACGCCACGCCATAGTGTGTTTAGACCAACTTAACGAGTATAAAGAACAGTTTAGAAATCTAATAGATAATATTAAGCCTGATTACCCCCGATTAAAAAGGGTTCATGTATTTATTTCTGCCCAAACATCACTTGTATTTAACTTAGGAAGCTCATTAAACCGTAATGATGCAGAATTTTGGGTTTATAACTTCGAAATAAATAGCACAATTCAATATCCATGGGGATTAAGAGCACACAAGAATATATCTAAAGACAAACTAAATGAACAAATAAATATTATTATGGGGGAAGAAAATGCGTGATTTACATTCAACAATGTTAAAGTTTCATAATGATGAAGTAAAACTATCAGAGAGTGAAAAAAGCCGTTTAACCGGTTTTAAAGACATCAACATTAAGCGTCTTAAGGATGGTCTGGCTGAAATTAATAAGGAAAAAAGTAAAAACTACTTTTTGGCTGACCACGTTGTTCAAGGTAGTGTCTCCATGAGAACGGTAACTCAAAACGATGAATACGATTACGATATTGATGTGGCTGTTATTTTTGATAAAGAGAATCTTCCAGCATCTGCGCTTGATAGCAGAAAGCTTGTGGAAGAAGCACTTGCAAAAAAATGTACGAAATTTGTGAACCCGCCGAAAGCTGGAAAAAATGCTGTACGTGTACAATATCAAGAAGGGTATCACATTGACTTTGCTGTATATCGAAGATTCAAAAACGAGCATGATGAATATGATTATGAACATGCAGGACCCATGTGGAGTAAACGTCACCCAAAATCAATTCGTGATTGGTTCAATACAAGCGTCGCTACTAACAGTCCAAATCCAGATAATGATTGGGTTACTGTCGAGAAAAATCAAATGAGAAGAATTGTTCGTATATTTAAGATGTTTTGTCGCTCCCGAAGCAACTGGAGTTTACCGGGCGGGGTCATTTTGTCCACGTTGGTCCAAGAATGTTATGTTCCACACAACACACGAGATGACCAATCCCTTTACGATACCTTAAATGCAATTAAAAACAGAATTATTTTGTCGAACAACGTAGATAATCCTACTGATTCAACCCTTTCTCTTACATCCAAAGAAAGCCACAGAAAGAAAGTAACGAAATTAAAAGATTACCTAGAAGACAAACTGAAATATTTAGACGTTCTTTTTAAAACAGATTGTACAGATGAACAGGCGAAAAAAGCATGGGGGAAATTTTTTAAGAATACCTATTGGTCTGATAGTATCCAAAAAAGTGCAGCTACAGAAAGCGCTCATTTTGCTAGCCAATACCCTGAATCTTATTCTCTTGATGTTAGGTTCCAAATGTATAGTGAAAACCAGATTCACCCAATAACATACAAACAATCAAGAAAAGGTAAGCAACTTAGTCCTAAAATGAGTAAACTGATGTTTGAAGCGATTCACAACGTTCCTGCACCTTACGAGATTTTGTGGGAAGTTAATAACTCAGGTGATGAAGCTACCGAAGCCGCACAATTATATCATCAGAGGAGAAAACACTTCAGTGAGGGAAACTACAACTGGGAATCTACTGCTTTCAAAGGTACCCATACGATGACTGCTAGTATTGTAAAGAACGGACATACAGTTATCAAGAGGACGGTTGAAGTTCAAGTTATATAAGATATTATAGAACACTTGAATGTTATTACTTCAGAAAAATCTTTAATAAAATCTTCAAGTATTTGTTGAGCATAATCCTGGTTCTATCTGTGAGGGGTTTGCATTGTAGGGGTTCTATTTTGAGAGTATTTATGCTAATATTTTCCTATATCTAAAGTGAGGAGGTAATTTTTATGACAAACGATAACCAAAATAGCAAACCAAAAATTGTAAGAATGGCTGATGCTGCGGATATGATAAATCAATTGCGCACAGTCATTGATGTGACTGATGATAGTAAATACACGGTTGATGAATTGCGTGACCTTATGATTGAAAACAACAAGCACATCGCTGAAAAGAATGGCATTGTTGCACTAAGCACAAAGCAAATTTACGAAGCACTCACAGAAAACGAACTAAAAAAACTTGTTGAAGAAGAGGTTCTTGTTCCTAGCGTTTCTCATAGTAAAACATACTACAAAATTTAAGTAATTTTAGGGCAAGCCTTCCTTATAAAGAGGCTTGCCCTTACTTACCTCCCATAGACCTCTTCGTTAAGACAATAGTCTTAACGAAGAGGTGGATTGTTTATTATCATACAAAGTATATTAAACCTGTTCCTTACAAGTAGACTCCACACTAGAGTGACAATACAATTAGTAACGGATTATCCCTAATACTAGCAAAATTGTAGTTGTAGTGTAGCTATATAAACCGTTTTATTGCAACACAAAAAGGAGCTCATGAGCTCCTTTACTTGAACTAAAGCACCCGTTAGCTCAAGAAGGATATTTAAATTTAATCAAATTCTAAAGGTATTTTATCGATATCCGAGACATCTTTATGTTCGTATCTTACCACTTCAAAACCTGGTATTTGTAAAGTTATTGTATCGAAACCATAAGGAGGCATCATCGGTCCTTTATAAGTAACAATTTGGATTGTTATGTTGTACTTATCATCAATTTCATTCCAAGTAATATCAGTTATTCTCTCAGAATCAAAAAGCCTTTCCTCACCAAGTTGCTGTTTCAGTTGCAGTAGAGAGCTCAAGCACATCGCCCTTACTTGTCGTCGTTCAATACTGTCAGAACCACGTCTACAACTATGTGTGTTGATGACACTGCTTATTGGCATATCTTATCGATAGGGTGGACTATTTTATATAAGCGTTCATTTTGAGGCTTATTTCTTCAAAATAACTCTCTTTATTATAAAAAACTAAAAAAGGTTGAATGGAATAAGAAAGAAAGTTAGTTGCGATTCCTAATGCCAATCCACTACCATCCTTATCCCTTAAACTAGATAAACTGATTTTTTCATCTTCTATAATAATCTGTCTAGAAGCATTCGATGAATGTACTTCTTGAGATAATGACGAATATGGAATGTACTCGCGAACTAAATTCAAGCTGCTAGATAGCTGCTTAATGCTTGAGAAGCCTGTCCTAAGGGTATACCAAGTTATATTCATATCTTTGTATTGCCTCTTCGCATTATCTATTTCAATTCTTACGTCTATAAACTGAGAATTTTTTTTCAAGCGTTGAATTGTATTTTGATATTTTTTTTTATTACTATAAGCAGACGAAACATTTTTCTGCAATTCATTTATCTGATTTTTAAATTCAGCTACTTTGGACTCAACAACATTTATTTTATTATTATAGTCCTCGATATATTCGTCATAAGTATTTAAAATTAATTGCATTTCATGAGGAATCTCTTTCAAAATTTTAGAAAGACCTTTATGGGTAATACACTTATTTTTTTGTGTATTGTAAAAGGCAATATCCATCTTGAATGCTTGAATATTATCCTCTCTCCGTTTTATATATTTCTGCAATCCATCAATGTGATAATCTAATTCACTCAAACCTTTTGTTGCAGTATTTCTCTTGTCATAGTAATAGTAAGATAGAGACCTAAAGTCTGTATCCTTTTCAATCATAAACATAAAGTACCAATAGTTCTCTATTACACTTCTAGATAATGACAAAGCCGGTTCGCCGGATTCTTGTTCATACAATATATTAATAGCATCTATTTTTTCTATGATTTTACGAAATAAAAGTAACGGCATTACTTTTTCTATAGGAGCATTCCCATCGGTGTCAATTAATTCTGAAAAAATCTCTTGAATTATTTCCTCCATTTTATTCACTAAATATTTTTCCTTCCTCATACTTATTCCCCTTTTAGCATTTTAGTGTTTTTATATTCCTCGTACACTAGCCATTGTATATTATTTTTATATAAACCGTCTCCCGAAAGACATATAGAATCATTGTATATGAACGAGCTAGTATGACTTCTACTTAAATTAAACAGTTTATTCTACGAAATATCCAAAAGGACAGTTAGACCTGCCCCTGAATCACATAAAACACCCATATGTATTTGTAGTAAATCTCCTGAGTAATCTCTCTCAAAGGCAGCTATTTTATATTGTACAGTTACAAGTAATCATCAAACCAGGATATTCTTCGCTTAACACCTTCCAGATTGAATATACAGTATTATCTGATATTTATATGATATGATTAATATAACATGTATGTCCACATCCCGTTATCGAAGCTAATACCATTAACGTTTTTTCCACCAAATTTAATTATTTTTAAAAACTAAAATTCGCTTGGAGAGTGATATCTTCGATGGTAAGAGAGAATGCTATTTTAGATGAGATAGAACAGGAACTAATTAGTGAGATTGAAGGAAGCCTGGACCAAAATGAAAGTTTAGATTCTGATGACGAGGAACTTGAGAAACAAAGACAAGAGAAAGCCCAAGCACTATGGACTGATGTACAAAACGGTAATGATAAACATTTAATAACCAGAGTAGCTTCCATTTTGAATAGGTATCCTGATACAAGAAATTCGGATATAGCACTGCAAATAAAGTATTGGCAAACCTATGATGGTATTGTAGGTAATCAGATTACGTTAAAAAAATTATTTGAAATAGAAAGGTTAACATCAATAGCTAGAAGCAGGGCAAAAATACAAAATGAATATAAGTTATTTAGGGCAAATGAAAAAATTCGACGTTATAGAAGAGATGAAGAGGAAATTCAAAAAGAGATACAACTAAGTAACACCCCACCTGCTCCAATTATTTCTATCTATGTTGATGAAACTGGAAAAAATGATGATTATGTAATTGTGGGTGGTGTTTGGGTTTTGAAAGAAGAACACAATAATAATCATCTCTCTAAGCTTATAAATTGGGTACATGAAAGGATGGAACAAGACAATACTTGCCCAAAAGAGTTTCATTTCTCCAAAATACGAAACAACGGAAGGGACCTAGCTGTATATAAAGACTTTTTCGAGTTTTTTATTCAGAACTCTGAAATGGCGAGCTTTAAAGCTATTGCAGTAAAAAGTTCGATGCTGAACAAGCCCATTGATGAAATTATTAATGACTTGTTCTATCAACATGTACGATTAGGAATAGAACATGAAATTGGTACTAATAGAATTTCCTTTCCACAGCAAGTGGTTTACTTCAAAGATTCGGAAGCAGGAGAAAGCTCATTAAGAATTAAAGAAATCGAACAGTCTTTAACGGATTCATTTAAAATTCAATACGAAAGTAAACTTACATTAAACTATCTTCAATCTGTAGATTCTGCTACCTCAAGGATGATTCAAATAGCAGATTTATATGCAGGAGCACTAAACAGAAAGCTGAATGTGCAAAATCAACAACAAGACATTAGAAATGCTAAAGATGAATTTGCTGACTTTATCTATGATTTGTTGGATGTAGAAGTATTCCACCATTCTGTTGAAGATATCTCAACCGTCTTCAACGATGTGCAAAATGACATGGCTACAATACATGTATTTGAGTGATGGTACGGGAATTTATGCTAACTACTTGTTGGCTTTTAACAACAATATGGTTATTTCCGAAATCTTAAACTTTCAAAATCAGCCTACATTCCATGTTATATATATCCAATATTACAATATAAACACGACAACCATTGCCCCGTTGGCAAATAAGAAAAGGGGATGCCGCAGCAACCCCTATCTTAAACAAAAGCACCCGGAAGTAAGTTACTCCCCAATAAAACATGGGGAGTAATTCGTATAAATCAATAACCCCATAACCCTTTTAATAATCCCCCCATTTTTCAGGGATATAAATGGCTTACGAAGATGTTGGACTCGCTTCCCCTGAAGTCGGTCCCCACGTTCTTGCAGCAACTGAAGCGGCTGTCCGCCTTGGGATGCCCGAAGCACGTATTCCACTTGCAAATGCGGTGATTGAAATGTGCTTAGCGTCGAAATCCAACTCGGCTTATCAAGCATTTGACGCGGCAGTTCAGGCCATTAACGACGGCAAAACGGGTGACATTCCGATGCATCTTCGAGATAGTCACTATGCAGGGGCCGCAGTACTTGGTCATGTAGGATACAAATATCCACACGACACACCACTCGGATCATTCGGTGGTTGGGTAGACCAACAATATTTACCGGATAAGGTTGAAGGCACTGAGTTTTACAAACCCGTTATTGCCGGGGAAGAGGCAAAGCTTGCGGCGATATATGAAAGAATGAAAGAATTTCGGAAGAAGAAATAAATGAAGCTCCGCCCCCCTGCTGTGACACTGGGTGCGGAGTTTTTGTTGTAAATAAAGCCTTCTTCTTAATTTTTAGTGCTAATCTTACGGACATTTGGCAGAGATTCTTTAAGTCTCCCAACCATCCATTTCCTTCTTGCACCTTTCCATGACAACGGAAAAGACAGCATATGAATACGCCAGTACAATGGTGGATGAGCCAGAAAATGAAATTCAATAAGACGAATGAACCAAGGACTTCGTTCTAAATTTTTCATTTTGATTACTTTTGAAGAATTTTCCTTTACCGTACCGTATTCAACTGTCTTCGCCTGTGTATTATCAAGCGCTTCCCCCAACTCGTGAAGTCCACTTTTCATTTGTGCTCTTCCACCTACCAATAACTCCGCCCCCAAATGATCCGCTCGTACTTCTGCCCACTGCTCAACAAATGATAAATAAGTCGGGAATGCCAACATCAAACAATAAAAGAATGGAAGGATAACAAATAAATTATCAGCGAATGCAACGAGTTGATCGAAAAAAAGATAGACAACTCCAGCGACAAAACCTAAGAAAGCGAGCCGCGCAACTTGGATCATCAGCACATCACGTTTTTTAATATGAATCGCTTCATGGGCCACAATCGCTTCAACTGCTTCTATTGAGAGTTGTGAAGTCGCTTTCGTTATCATCACCGTACCGCGTCCAATATTCATTCCCGTCGCCAACCCATTATGAATAGGTGAATCAACTAGAAATATTTTCACGCTAGGAATGCCCGCCTCTCGAAAAATCATTCGCGACCGTTCGAAAATATCTCCCTCCGTAAGTTCTTCCGCATCCATCGCCGTAACAAGAACACGGTCTGAAACGTATAGATTGAACACCCACCAAAAAAGAACAAAACCAACAATGACAAATGAAGGTACCTCTAACCATATGAGTATAAATAACAACCCCGTATAAGCCGAGACTCCTTTCACAGTAATGGCAAAATAGCCTTTCCAAAATAATCGTTTCAACACTTTCGGATGCCATAATGGTAAGACTTTTGTCACTTCACTTTCAGTTTCTTCAGCTACATACGCTCGAAAAACAGTGTGCCACTTCTCCACTTCACTCGGTGTTATATAAATATTTTCACCTGGAAATGACAATTTCAATACTGATTGAAATGAACTTGTATAATCTTGATTTGCGGATAAAATCGTAAACAATGGATGGAGCTTTAATAAATCAGGCGCGGACTCCTGAGTAATTTCTTTTAAGTCTTCGATTGGAAATTCCCTTGATTGAAAAAACGATGAAATAATAAATTGTTTTTCTTCGGGCAACCAATAGGACTTCGTTGAATAATAATTACCGATTCTTTCAATCATTTGCGCTAACACACCAATAAACATTAGAACGATTAGAAACTTCAAAACCGCATATATTTCTGGCGCAAACAAATAAAATAGAAGTGCGCCGAAAATAACAAATAAGGTCAGCGCAAAATCTGCTATAATCCGTTTGAAATTTTTCGTTTGAATTAATTCGACGGACGTGGTTTCTTTCAATTTCGACTCCAGTTCTATTCGCTTTGCTCTTTTTTCACGGTCTAACTTTATCCCGAAAATCCCATAAGAAATAGTTACGTAACTCATCAGCATCATCGCTTCCCAAAACGGAAAAATGATGAAAAAATAAGAAATGAAGGCAATTAATGATATTACTTCAACGGCCGTTCCAACTTTTTTCGAAAGAAAGAACGTAACAAGTGTAATCCCTAATCCTACAAATACACATAATAAGACAAGTAGCTCATTTGGAAATATTTGCATCATATTCACAACCCCCGCTTTCTTTCACTATATATTCAATTTATCACAGTAAAAAAATATCCATTTCGATTTTATTCTTTCTTTACTATTCAAAAGAAAGAATAATCGTAGTTTTTTGTTTGTATTTCCCAGAGGTAGTATAATCAATCTATCGAAGTGCGCAGAAACGTCGTTGGACGCGGGTAAAGTATATGTCCGCGACGGCTTTCTTCAAGCTTCTGAGGATGCTCTTAAAATTACTGTGACAGGATTTGGAACACATTGTGCAGAACCGCATACAGGCATGGATCCAATTTTAGCAGCGAGCCATATTATGATTGCACTTCAATCGATTGTGAGCCGCAACGCAAACCCTTTGAAAGAACTAGTCGTCTCCATTGGAAGTTTCCGTTCAGGGCATGCGGATAATGTCATTCCAAACGAAGCGAAAATGGAAGGTACAATCCGCGTATTCAATCCGGAACTACGGAACTCGCCAGTCGCCGGGTTCGTGACATGCAGAATCGCCCCGGCGCATACTTTTTTGTTGGCGCTAAAATGGACGACGAACAGCATGTATTCCCTCATCATCACGGAAAACTTTATCCCCATGAACTGGCAATGGAAATGACGCCAAAGTATTCGCAGCAACATTTTTCGAAGCGTAGAAATAAGTAATAAATATATATAATAAATAAAAGCCTTCCTACCCACGTATATTTGCGTAAGGTAGGAGGGCTTTTATTTTTTATTTAAGAGAATTGCTTTTTTTAACGTTGCTGCAAGTACACGCGCACCAACATCGAGTGCTTCATAGTTGAATGTCATGTCTGGATGATGTAACCCTGGTTGGAGATCTGCTCCAATTCCAATCATTGTTGCTTTCAACTCGGGTCGATGAATCGTGTAAAAGTGAAAATCATCGCTACCCGAAGTAATTACTGCAGGTGCAAGCCCCTCTTCGCCAACGGTTTCCAAAATCCCAGTCCTTGCAATTTCGACCGACTCCTTAGACACTTCCGCAGCCGGCGTATAGTCGGTCCATTCCGTCTTAATTTCTACACCATACATCTGACCGACGGCAAGGATACCTTCGGTTATTCTTTCCATCAACTCATTCAATACTGCATTTGACTGCGCACGTGCATCGAGTGCAAACGTAGCGGAACCAGGGATAATATTGACGCTATCCCCTCCGGCTTGCATTTTTGTCAACTTAACAGAGTATGCTTCGTATGGAGAAAAGTAAATTGTTTTCAAGAAATGGTTAATTGCAAATAACGGATCGATTACGTTCTTCCCTTGATGTGGGCGTGCCCCGTGCGCATCGACTCCCGTAATTTTACCTTCAAGGAATACTGCCGCACCGTGATGGATTGCGGGTGTAATTTTACCGAAAGGAATTTCTTCTATTGGACGAAGGTGCACACCAAACAAATGCGATACCCCATCTACAGCACCCCGTTCAATCATCGATACCGCACCATTTCCTTGCTCTTCTGCCGGTTGGAAGATAAACCGGATACGTCCACCCAAATCCTCAGTTTTTAAATAAGTTAAGGCACCCAAAACCATCGCTATATTCGCATCGTGTCCACATGAATGATTCGCCTTGAATACACCGCCTACTTCTTGCCATAACGCATCGATGTCCGCCCGGACTGCAATGATCTCATCGCCTTCTCCGATTTCTGCAACTACTCCTGTGACATCTTCAAAGGTTTTATGCTCCACACCCATGCCCGATAAAATCTCCACAAGTTTTGCAGTTGTCTTGAATTCTTTCAAACTTACTTCCGGGTTTGCATGAAAATGTTCAAACCATTCGCCAATTCTTTCTTTAACTTCCAATTAAAACACTCCTATCATTACTGCAACAACGATTGCAATACGTGCGTTAATAATCCGCCCCCAATTTAGCTTCCAAATAAATGTGTATAAATAATCCTAGGCACATGACTATTCATTGTCAATGCTTTTTGAACACGTCACACATAAAAAATGCCCTAAGTCGGGACTTGATCTGGACTTAGGGCTACGCTCAACTTCTTAATTACTTTTATTATTCAAATCTCGCCCTAATTCAACAGGCTCAAACCTATTGAGTCAGGGTTTTTTTTCATCCATAAATAATTCCCTTTTGGAAGAGTGATATACAGAAGGCTTAGGAATATCCGTCAACTACTTAATACTTTCTTGTTTTGTCTCTATTCTCCGATTTTTGATTTATTCTAATCACAACCGTACACCATTCTTTCCGGGTGTATTACTTCGTTAGCTTCATTTCTTTTGTCATTTCGATTACTTCTTCAATACTCAAATTCGGATCAATTGGCATGACTGAATAACTAATACCATTTTCCTTCCAGTAAATTATGCGGAAATTGGCTAAATCCATAAAGGCCCCTTCTTGTTCTCGTATTATGACCAATTCTTCACCCGGATTCGTTAAATCTTCATCATCCACTTCCTCGGGCGATTCAAATGCGGATAGTGTGAATAATGGGAGGTCATCTTTTACATAATCAATGTTTATTTCTATTCTGTTAAACTCGCCTTCTAATTTTGATAGTTCAACTTTCCCGATTTCCCATTGATTGCTTTCGGGAAAATAAAGGAATGGTTTCTCCATATTGTCGGTCGCTTCGGCCAATGTAACTTCCGTTGTGTTGTCTATCGCATCCATATCTAAAACTTCAACATCTTCTGGAAGATCCAACACAAACTTCTCCGATGGAATTTCTACATCTAACTCCATTTTTGTATAGATCATTTCCAACGAGTTATTACCATTAGTTGAAATTAATTTCAATATCATCCAATTTTCTTTATCAATCCATAGTTCCATATCACCAAATAAAGTGTTCTTCTTGTTTGGTTTCGCAACAAGATGATGGGTCATACGATTCGCAATTTTTTCTTCGCCTTCAATGGATAATTTGTGCGTGTCTTCCACCATTTTAAGCAACATATCCGCTTGTTCTTTTAGTGAAGGTGGTGTCAATGAAGGCATTTCTAAATCATCTTCGTAAATAAACGCTTGATTTTCATCAGCAATATGCATTACAAATATAGTTCCATCGTTCACAGCAGTCGATTTATTTTCACCCGTCTTACTTTCTGATTCGATTCTTATTTTCCCATCGCTACTATGCCACTCTTTCGATATAGAATATTCCGTTTCCTGTCCATTTTCGCTATAGATCATTTCAGATTCTGAATAATATGAACCTGGCGTAGTCACTTCCTTTAATGCATTATTAACGACCTGCTCAGGTGAATATTGACTTTCTTCCAATGAACAACCAAATAAACCCATTGCTATTACAATAGTTATTCCCAGTCGTTTAATTCTATTCAATAAGTTCACCTTCTTTTATTATTTTTGGCAAACGGCAGATAACACAAACCCCTACTTCTTTTTCCGAAAAAATCTGCACAGTGCCACCATGTTTCTCGATGATTTGTTTTGTAATACTTAGTCCCAATCCAGTGCCACTTGAATTCCTTTTATTTCTTGCTTCGTCTGCTTGAAAAAGCGGATCAAACACTTGGTTTATTTCGGTGAGATCAATTCCTTTTCCGGTATTTTGGACAATCAAATAAACATATTCTTTACACTTGAACACGTAGGTCGTTTGCACAAAATTAAACAGCCAGTCAAGTTGTGACTTTGTGTTGGATATTGTGGCAATCTTTATTTTTCCCCTACTGTTTGTATGCTGAATTGCATTGCTCACTAAATTATCAACAACTCGCATCATTGACTTCGGATGCACCTTATACAATCCTGTCACATCGGAAAATGCGTCAAGATGAATATTTTTCTCTTCGCATAACGGTTCATAATCCGAAACTAACATGTCAAAGAATTCTCCGCCCTCCACTTGAACAAACGCTAATTCATACGATGGCGACTGCATCAGTGTATATGTCAATAAATCATCTAACATTTGTTTCATAAAGTTCGACTTTTCCACGATAACTTGTCGGTATTCACTTTGCTCTTGAACGGACAGGTTTTGATTTAATTCCAGCGATTCCGCGTACGCACGAATTGACGTGAGCGGTGTTTTTAAATCATGGGAGATTGTTGCAATCATATATTCCTTGGCTCTTTGTTCCTGTTCAATAATATCCCTTGCAATATTGATTTGTTTTCGCATGTCATAAAAATGTCGTTGTAATTCACCAATTTCATCCTGATTCGTTGCTGTTTCTTCAAACATCTGTCCGTCAGCAAATGCCGTCATTTCATTTTTCAAATCTACAAGTCGCCTGTTCAATTTTTTATTTACAAACACCATTACTGTTAGATAGATAAGTAAAAAGGATGTAATAAATAGCCCGAATATAAACCATGTTCGTTCGGATACACCCGCCATCCATTCACTTCTGGCTAATTCTACTTGGAAAAATCCAACAAGTTCATTTTTATCGAATACCGGCTGTTTATAGCTGTAGGCACGAAAACCTTGATTTAGGGAGAATAAGTTTTCATATAGTTTCTCCCGATTTGTATAGGATTGTATTGAGTACATTGGATTTGATGAGTAGACAATAAATCCATCGGGGTTGTAGAGATAAATCGACAATTTCTCACTTGAAAGCTTATCAACTTCTGGTCGATCTATTTTCATTTGATAAAGTTTAGGATTGTTCAAGACAGACTTTATATCTGTCAATTCCATAGATGTCGCAAAAAACTCTTGCACTTTCTGGTCATTGTTGTATGAATTAATCCAAGCGAATAAAAAATAAGCCATCACGAGAGGAAGAATCATAACGATTAAATAAGTCGTCAATAACCATGTCTTAATTTTCATAACGGTTCACCGATGAAAAGATAGCCCTTCCCCCACACCGTTTGAATGAATTTAGGATTTTTCACGGGGTCTTCTAATTTTCCACGTAAAGACCGAATATGAACAGTGACCGTATGCAATCCTTCTTCATCTACTTGATGCCAAACATGTTCATATAGTTCACTTTTCGAAAAAACACGTGCGGGGTTTTGTGCCAATACTTTAAGTACATCGAACTCCATTGCCGTCAACGAGACTGTTTTTTGACTTAGCAAAACTTTCCGCTGATCCCAGAAGACAGTGAGTTCATGCGTATAGTTCGTTTTATTCTCACTGACAGGCACACCTTTATAGCGCCGCCATCGACGAAGTTGAGACTCAATACGGGCTTTCAATTCAACCAAGCTAAATGGTTTCGCCAAATAATCATCTGCCCCTAGTTGTAGTCCCTCTACCTTGTCTTCGTCTTCTTTTCGCGCACTAATAATTATGATGGGAACATCACTTTTCCATCGAATGTTTTGGCATAGAGTAAATCCATCCATTTCCTGCAACATTAAATCCACAAGAACAAGATCATATGAACCTCGTTGAAAATCTTCCCATCCTTCAAGCCCGGTCGTTGCCCACGTTACTTCATATCCTTCCAAGCGGAGCATATCTCGCACAACGCGTGCAATTTCCGGGTCATCTTCTACAAGTAAAAGTCGCGATTGCATCCTCAATTCCTCCCGTGAATTCAATGTATCATAACTAACTAATCATCCATTCGATTTTATTGTTTCTTTACTATTGAAAGGTTCGATAACATAAAGAAAGAGTGATCTAAGATTGGGACTTTCCCACCAATCTTTCAAATCACTCTTATATTTCAATTCATTAGTGCTCCCAAATAATATTTCCAATCCCTTCAATATCATATCCCAGTGAATCTAGTTTTTCAGTAAAATTGGGATCATTTAAAATATCTAAAACAGTAGAATTCAATTTTTCGTTCTGCTCGCTTTTCAACATAACTAAATCATAGCTTTCTTTAATCATCGGAACGAAGTCGATGTTTGCCCATTTTGCAGCTTGTTCAATTCCAATTCCGACGTCTGCCCCACCATTTGCAACGACCGAGGCAATTGATAAGTGGCTTGTCTGCTCGTTTTCATAACCGTTCACTTCTTCCCTAGAAATACCATGAAGACGTAACTGCTCATCTAACAGCACGCGGGCTCCAGCTCCAGATTCCCGGTTCACAATCGTTACATTCGCATTCCCTAAATCCATCCAAGTGCTTATTTTTTTCGGATTTCCTTTTGCCACATATAGACCTGCTTGCCTGCGAATGAATTGAACGACAATAAAGGATTTACTGACTAATAACTTGCGAATATAGGAAACATTGTATTCTTTCGTATCCCCATCGAATAAATGGGTACTGACAATATCTGCATTGCCTTTATACATCGCAATCAAGCTATCCAAGCTCCCTACATAAGATCGGAGTGGCCGGAAGTCATTCGTCCTCATTTCGAGTTGCCTAGCTAACATATCCAAACTATTGTCTTGACCACTAATAATTATTGAACGTATTGAAGCATTGCAATCTTGTTCTTCACTATTCTGCTGCGAAGGGCTTGTTTTCACTTCTCGCCCTCGAACTTTGTAATTTTCCAATTCACTCGCATCTACCCTCATTTGTCTCCCTACGCGATACGCTTGAAGCTCGCCTTTTTTAATCAAATCATACACCGTTAATTTAGACACTTTTAAAAGATTTGAAATTTCTTCTGTCGTATACGATTCGTTGTTTGACATGTCAACACCTCGACAATATTTAGTTAATTCTAGCTTATCATTTACTTCGAGTGGAAAGCGAATTATAATTAGTTATATCTAATTATGTTTAGATATAACTAAGTATAGTAAGGAGCGTGTTTTATATGAAAAAGTTAATATTCTTTTCGTTACTACTCGTTATGTCTCTTGTCCTTATCGGATGTACCGCTAAAAAAGATGAAACGTCTAAACCAAAACCAGAAGAAAAAGTAGTTTTAATGGTCTCAGCCGCAGTTAGCTTAACAGATGCACTTGAAGAAATAAAAGAGCTGTATGAAAAAGATCATGCTGTAGAATTAACTTACAATCTACAGGGATCCGGTAGTTTAGCACAACAAATTCAACAAGGTGCCCCAGTGGATGTGTTCATCTCCGCAAACCAAGAGTGGATGGACACGCTTGAAAACGAAGAACTTATTATTTCAGCTACTCGTCAAGACATTACCGGTAATAAACTCGTGCTCATAACAGGAACCTCATCAAACATTAACTATTCATCTGTTGATGACATCTCGCCTGAAGATATCGAGCAAATCGCAATTGGGAATCCAGAAAGTGTGCCTGCAGGGGAATATGCCGAACAAGTCTTGAAAAAGCTAAATAAGTTGGAGGGGTTGGAAGATAGGCTTGTACTTGCGAAAGATGTACGGCAAGTATTGACTTACGTTGAAACAGGGAATGTCGATGTCGGCTTTGTCTATGAAAGTGATGCACTTTCTTCAGACAAGATTCAAATTATAGCAACCGCCGAAGACGGCACACATGATCCCGTTATTTATCCTGGCGCAGTCCTTTTGGATACGAAACATGAAAAAGAAGCGACTGACTTTTTAACATTCATGGCATCGGAACAAGCACAAACTATTTTGCAGAAACATGGATTCAGAAAGTGATTTGAGGTGATTTTCGATGACTGATATGAATTTTTCTCCTTTATGGCTGTCCCTTAAAACAGCAACAATCGCCACCGTTATTGTATTTATCCTTGGCGGGCTACTTGCGCGACTAATTGCGCGTAATTCATTCCCTGGTAAAAGCATAGTTGAAGCAATTATTCTATTACCACTTGTACTCCCACCGACCGTTGTCGGATTCGGTTTATTATACCTGTTTGGGAAAAATGGATTTCTAGGACAACTCTTAATGAATGTATTCGATTTTCAAGTTATTTTCTCTTGGTATGCGGTCATTATCGCCGCGGTTGTCGTTTCTTTTCCACTTATGTATCAAAGCGCTGCCGCTGCATTTCAGCAATATGAACCAAACATCGAAAACGCGGCTTATACGATGGGTGCCTCTAAATGGAAGGTCTTTTGGACAATCTCTTTTCCACTTGCATGGCCAGGATTATTAGCGGGTTTGGTCTTATCGTTTGCACGTGCACTTGGTGAATTCGGTGCGACCCTTATGCTCGCTGGCTATATTCCAAATGTGACAGACACGATTCCATTAGCAATCTACTTTGCTGTCGAATCCGGCAATATGGAAATGGCAACATTCTGGGTAGTAATTATTATTTCTCTTGGTTTTAGCGCCATCCTTTGGCTAAACTGGTGGAGTAAACGGAACATGATGCGTTACTCGGAAAGATAATGCTGAAACAACCTGCTTAGATTAGAAGAGGTTCCTTATTTCAACGTATAGTAGAAAAGAGGTTACATATGCTCTCTGTAAACATTCAAAAAAAACTAGCGCATTTCGAGTTGGACGTCGATTTCAAAGTCGCAAAAAATGAAATTATCGCCCTTTTTGGTCCTTCGGGGTCTGGAAAAACAACTATCCTTAATTGCATTGCAGGTCTGACGAAAGCAACTGACGGGTTAATCCAACTGAATAATCGTTCATTATTTCAAGGAAAACAAATCAATATCCCAATCCAGCGCCGAAAAATCGGCTATCTTTTTCAAGACTATGCTCTCTTCCCTCATTTAACGGCTTGGAAAAATATTGCATATGGGATGAATTCAGAACCCTTTGCAAAACAATTAATGAAAGAACTGCGAATCGATCATCTCGCGGATCAATACCCAAACGAAATTTCCGGTGGTGAAAAACAAAGGGTTGCTATTGCACGGGCATTGGCGACCGAGCCTGACCTCTTACTTTTGGATGAACCTTTTTCTGCATTGGACGACGCTACACGAGAAAAAAGCCATGAAGAATTATTACGTCTTCATAGTTTATGGGAAATTCCGATCATTCTCGTCACCCACAGTCGCAGTGAAGCAGAAAAACTAGCCACTCGCATTTTGTATTTAGAAGAAGGTCAATTACAGCGCGAACAGATTCAGTCTAAATTTGGATAAACAGTGAAATTTATTTTTCAGGAAAAGAAACGACAATAGTTTACATAATACTATTATCAGTAATAAAACAACCGTATGGATTTACTTTCCATACGGTTGTTTTATTATACTTTATCTTTCACTCTCTTAATTTCAATATCTGAAACTATATCATTCATAACCCAGCTTGCGCAGACAAGTCCCGCTACCGATGGAACGAATGCGTTAGAAGCAGGAGGCATTTTCGCTTTCCGAATGTATGCATCTGGCTTTCCTACAGTTTGCGCGACTTCCTCCCGAATAACAACGGGGCTTTCATCTGAGAAAACAACAGGCACACCTTTTGAAATACCCGCTTTTCGAAGTCTGATACGAATCACTTTCGCGATAGGATCCGTATGCGTATTCGATATATCAGCGATTTTGAACCGAGTCGGATCCATTTTGTTTGCCGCGCCCATACTTGAAATGACTTTAACACCGCGTTCCAAACACTCTTTAATCAGGTGTATTTTATAAATGATTGTATCTGACGCGTCAATCACATAATCGGGTTTATAGCTAAAAAATTCATCCGCCGTTTCTTCTGTATAAAACATGTGAAGTGAGATGACTTCACAATCTTTGTTAATATCAGCTATACGCTCTTGCATAACTTCCGTCTTTGAACGCCCTACCGTGGATAAGTAAGCAACGAGTTGCCTATTAATATTCGTAACATCTATATCGTCTTTATCTACAAGAATAATCCGTCCGATACCGCTTCGCGCACAAGCCTCGGCTGCAAAAGAACCAACACCTCCGACTCCTAAAATTGCAACAGTTGTATTTCGCATCCGTTCAATACCTTCGTTTCCAATTGCTAACTCATTCCGTGAAAATTGATGCAACAAAAGAATTCCACCCTTCTATCTTCAAAATTATTAATTTTCCCCAATAAAAAACCTCTCCGCATTTACGTCAGAGAGGATTAAATTCATAAGTAGCACGAATCCCAAATGTGCCGTTTTTGTAGTATCGTTTTGAACCCGCTCATAGCAGGTGGGTGTCCTATTCGACCCTTTTGACGTCCCATGACAGGCGTGTCATCCACATCGAAATGCAGACTCCCGACGATAAAAATGTTCGGTCAAAACTGATTGGCAAGTAACGAACACTTCAGGATTCGTATTAATATTAGATTAACATAGATCTTTAATTTGTTCAATGATTTTACCGAATAAGTTTTTATTATTATCGGTATATTCTCAAGAATCCCTTACTTCTTCGTTACGATTCCAATACCCAACTCTGCTAATTGCTTAGCATCTACACTGTCAGGAGCCGACGTCAATAAATCACTTGCGCTTGTCGTTTTCGGGAATGCGATTGTGTCCCTTAAGTTTGTAGAACCAGCAAGCAACATAACAATACGGTCGAGTCCAAATGCAATTCCGCCATGTGGTGGCGTACCATACTCAAACGCATCGAGAAGGAATCCAAACTGCTCTTGCGCTTCTTCTGCGCTAAATCCTAGCGCTTTAAACATCTTCTCTTGCACATCACGTTCGTAAATACGAAGAGATCCACCACCAAGCTCATAACCATTTAACACAAGGTCGTATGCTTGTGCTTTAACTTTATCCGGATTCGTTTCCAACTCTTCAACATTTTCCGGCATAGTGAACGGATGGTGTGCAGCTTGGAAACGATTATCGTCTTCATTGTATTCAAATAGTGGCCATTCCGTCACCCATAAGAAATTGAATTTCGATTCGTCCACAAGTCCGTGATCTTTTCCAAGTTTAACTCGCAATGCACCTAATGTGTCAGCAACCACATTCTTTTTATCTGCAACGAATAATAGTAAATCCCCAGTTTCTGCGCCTGCAACAGTTTTTAGAGATTCTGCTAATTCGCCTTCAAAGAATCGTCCAATTGGACCTGTCAATCCATCTTCAGTTACTTTCAACCAAGCTAAACCTTTAGCTCCGTATCGTGAAGCAAATTCCCCAAGTCCTTCGTCAATATCTTTTCTTGTATAACTATCCGCACCATTTTTCACATTAATTAATTTGACTTGACCACCTGACTCAACAGCACCGCTAAACACTTTGAATGGTGCATCTTTGACGACTTCAGAAACATCGATAAGTTCCATCTCAAATCGTGTATCTGGTTTGTCAGAACCATAACGTGCCATTGCTTCATCATAAGGAATCCGTTTAAATGGAATCTCAACGTCGATTCCTTTAACGTCTTTCATCACTTTTTGCATAAGGCGTTCGTTCAATTCGATAATTTCTTCCATTGACATGAAACTCATTTCCATATCAATTTGTGTGAATTCTGGCTGACGGTCTGCACGAAGGTCTTCATCACGGAAGCAGCGTGCAATTTGATAATATTTATCGAAGCCAGATACCATCAACATTTGCTTGAAAAGTTGTGGCGATTGTGGCAACGCATAAAATTCACCTTCATGCACTCGACTTGGTACGAGGTAATCACGTGCTCCTTCTGGTGTTGACTTCGTTAAAATTGGTGTTTCCACTTCCAAAAACCCTTCATCATCTAGGAAATTACGAACTGTTTTCGTAATTTCAGAACGCATTTTAAATACACGTGCAAGCTTTGGACGTCGAAGGTCAAGATACCTGTATTTCAAACGAAGTTCCTCACCAACATCTGTCTTGTCTTCAATAATAAACGGCGGTGTTTTCGCTGCGTTAATAATCGAAACTTCATCCACTTGGACTTCAATTGAACCCGTTTTTATATTAGGGTTTTTTTGTGCTTCCTGACGTTCTATTACTTTCCCAGTAATGCTTAGTACATATTCGTTACGAACTGTTTCCGCAATTTCTAATGCTTCTTGTGAAATCGCCGGGTTAAATACCGTTTGAACAATTCCTTCACGATCGCGTAGATCGAGGAAAATAAGTCCCCCTAAATCTCTTCTTACTTGGACCCAGCCTTTTAAAGTAACTGTGGACCCCACTTCTTTTTCTGATAAGTTACCGCAATAATGTGTACGAGCCATTAACTATTCATCCGCCTTTCGTTATCGTGTCAAAATATCCTTAATCTTTTCAATCAATTCGCCAGTAGCAATCTTTTCCTGTGTGCCGTCCGACATATTTTTTACCATCGCGACATTTTCCGCTACTTCATCTTCACCAATGATTACAACTACTTGTGCATTAAGCCTGTCAGCAGACCTCATTTGGCCTTTCATCTTCCGATCCATGTAATCCATATCGGAGCGGATATCTGAGCTTCTTAACTCGCTTAGCAACTTGAAACCCGGATGCTTCGCTTCTTCGCCAAGCGTGATTACATACACATCTAGATTTGGCTCATCGACAAAGGATTTCCCTTCCGCTTCCATCGCAAGAAGAAGGCGTTCGATACTCATCGCAAATCCAATACCAGGTGCTGAAGGTCCACCGATTTCTTCTGCCAGACCGTTATATCGTCCACCACCGCAAAGGGTCGTGATCGCACCGAATCCTTCCGATGTACTCATAATTTCAAAAGCTGTGTGATTATAATAATCAAGTCCTCGCACGAGGTTCGCATCGACTTCATAGGCAATTCCCAAATCATCTAGATAACTTTTAACTTCTTTAAAATAGGCCACTGATTCTTCATTTAAATAGTCAGCAAGTGATGGGGCCGACGCAATCAGCGGGTTTTTATAGTCCACTTTACAGTCCAGTATGCGCAGTGGATTTTTTTCAAGTCGAGATTTACAATCCCCACAGAATTCTTCAATATGCGGGCCGAAATGTGCGATAAGTGCTTCTTTGTGAGAAGTTCTACATTCCGTATCGCCCAGTGAATTCAGTACAAGTTTTAACTTAGTAAGTCCTGCACGTTTGTAAACATCCATTGCAAGTGCAATCACTTCCGCGTCAATCGCTGGATCTGCGCTTCCAATTGCTTCTGCACCAAACTGTACAAACTGACGATACCGTCCGGCTTGTTGCCTTTCATAACGGAACATTGGGCCCGTATAGAAAAGTTTCACCGGTTGGTCGGGATAGCCGAACATTTTATGTTCAACGAACGACCGTACGACTGGTGCTGTACCTTCGGGACGAAGTGTCATTGAGCGATTCCCTTTGTCCATAAATGTGTACATCTCTTTTTGTACGACATCTGTCGTCTCTCCTACAAGGCGTTGAAAAAGTTCTGTCTGCTCAAATAGCGGCGTACGAATTTCTTTGTATCGATACGTATCACATGTCTCATTAATAATTTTTTCAACTCGTTGCCACTTCCACGTTTCTGACGGTAAAATGTCTTGAGTCCCTCTTGGCGTTTTAAATATCATCATAATTCCCCTTTCTATCAAGAAAAGCACTATAGCCTAGACAATAAAAAAAAGACCCCCATCCCTTGCATATGCAAGGGACGAGAGCCTTTTATAGCCTCCGCGGTTCCACCCTAATTGGCACACTTTGTGCCCACTCGTAATCCGGGATAACGGCCAGTTCCGTCCATACCTACTGAAAAATTATTCTTCAGTATAGAGCCTCAGTGGTGTTTTTCAATGTAAATGTCTGTGGGGTGGATTTCAGCCACGTCCTTCCCCTCTCTTGCCAGCTTAGTATACAATTACTTTCCACGTCTTGGGCAAATAACTTATTGTCAATTACTCATAATCTTAATGATTCTACAAGGGAGTGTCAACCTTTTTACGTTTAATGTAGTTTTTTGTACACAAAGCTCTTATAATAGACTTATAGGGGGATTGATAGGTTTGCCAAAAGCGACAAAATGGGTCATTGTATTCACACTTTTGCTTACAATGTTACTTAACGCTCCAGTTGCCGATGCAAAAAAACAATCTGTGGCAATCGATTCGAAGTCACTAAACGTACGATCGGGGCCTGGGCTTACATATGACGTCATTGGTTCATTGAAAAAAGGTGAACGCGTAGAAATAATTTCCGTTTCAGGTGATTGGCTACAGTTAAGCGCGGAAAACGGGTCCGGGTGGATTGCTTCGTGGTTGACAACTTCAGGCGACAAAGCTAACACCGGCACTACAAATTCAACAATTGTTTCTCGTGTGGATAGCTTAAATATTAGGACAAGTCCATCAGTCAGTTCCGCTATACTTGGCAAAATGAATGCCGGCGATGAAGCGATAATGACTGTCCATGATGGAGACTGGGCACAGGTTATTGTAAATGGAACAAAAGGATGGGTTCATACAGATTACATAACTGAAACGGCTAAAAAAACAGCCCAAACTACAATTGACACAAAAGCGAATACATTTACAGTTGCCGTGGATACACTAAATGTGCGTAAGAACGCGGATCTTTCTTCAAGACGTGTAGGAGTCATTAAAAAAAATGAATCTTATAAAATTAAAAAAATAGATGGAAATTGGATTTTGATTTCTTTTGGAAAAAACAAAGAGGGTTGGGTTTACTCCTTTCACGGAAATGTTTCTTCTGCTTCAACTACAACCAAACAGAAATCGTCAAAGCCAAAGTCAAATACCGTTACGATACTTTCAAACGGGACAAACTTGCGTGAATCGGCTACAACATCTTCACGTATTGTCACAAGAGCCGATGCTGGCGAACATTTTACGATAACTTCCAAGGCCGGCGATTGGTACGAAGTTGCATTGCCAAACGCGGGAACAGCATTTCTAGCTAAATGGGTCGTTTCAACAAACGAAGCGGCTACAAATATACAACAGACGAAGAAGAAAAAAACACGGGTTCCAGGTACTCTAATCGGACTTACAATTGTTATCGATCCTGGTCATGGTGGAAATGATCGCGGAACGACGGGCGTACGTGGAACCGATGAAAAAGACATTAATTTGCTAACTTCCGAGCTACTTGCTTCCAAACTGCAAGCGGCTGGTGCAAACGTATTTTTGACCCGTGAATCGGATACATATGTTTCTTTGCGCAAACGTGTCGCTGTCGGCCATCAACATGACGCGGATGCCTTCATAAGCATTCATTATGATGCTACGACAGATTCTTCCGTCAAAGGGTTTACAACATATTACACAATTGAACGGCAAAAAAGTTTAGCCAAATCCGTTAATAAAGGACTTGCCTCATCTGTCACAGTTAAAAATCGCGGAACTCAATTAGGTAACTATCTTGTTCTGCGGGAAAATAGACAAAATGCAATTTTGATAGAACTTGGATTTTTAACAAATGCAGCAGAAGAGCGAACAGTAACAACTGAAGTTTTCCGGGAACAGGCAACTTTAGGTATTTATGAAGGGTTAATCGATTATTTTAACTCAAACTAAATTGAAAGGACCTTCCTAAGTCACTAGGAAGGTCCTTTCTTTAGTTCGATTCAATAATGATTGTTACTGGTCCGTCGTTTACGAGACCGACATCCATCATCGCGCCGAAAATACCAGTTTGAACATTCAATCCTTCTGCTTCAAGTTTCTCGTTGAGTAGTTCCCAAAGCGGTTCTGCATGTTCTGGTCGGGCTGCTTCGATAAAGCTTGGGCGTCTTCCTTTTTTTGTATCCCCATACAAAGTAAATTGTGACACTGAAAGGATATCCCCTCCAGCCTCAAAAATGGATTTGTTCATCTTACCTTCATCATCTTCCCATAAACGAAGATTTGCAATTTTTTTTGCTAAATAGGTAACATCTTTTTCCGTATCCTCATGCGTAATTCCTACGAGAAGTACATATCCTTTTTCAATTGAACCTGTAACTTTTCCGTCCACTTGAACGGAGGCAGGTCCAGAACGTTGTAAAATGATTCGCATCCGTCATGCCACTCCTATTAATTAATAACACGTTCAACCGAATAAATATCACGAATTTGTTTAATCCGATCAACAATCCGATGTAAATGCGCAATATTGGTAATCTTTATCGTCATATTGACTTTTGCAATACTTTCACGATCGGCTTTGCCACTGACTGCGACGATAGTTGTTTTTGTATCCGCTACAACCATCATCACTTCATTCAAAAATCCTTGTCTGTCAAAGGCAGTAATTTCAATATCTACTTGGAATTCTTTTCGATCTTCCTCGATGCCAATTGCCCATTCCACATCAATAATCCGATCACTTTCGTCATCACTGGACATCACATTCGGGCAATCCGCCCGATGGACCGACACACCTCGCCCTTTCGTAATGAAACCTACAATGTCATCACCAGGAACAGGGTTGCAACATTTTGAAAGCCTAATTAATAGATTGTCTATTCCTTTAACAATAACCCCTGATTCAGTCATCTTTTTGGAAGGTGGAGCTTGCATTTCTGACACAATTTTATCAATTGTGTCTTGTTTCTCGCGTTCTTTCCTTAACTTTTCCGATAATCGATTGACTACTTGTTGAGCAGTGATTCCATTGAAACCGACAGCAGCACACATATCTTCTTCCGAGGCGAAATTGAATTTCTCACAAACACGTTTAATATTTTCCTGTGTGAGTACCTCTTTTGGATCGAAAGCCTGCAACTTGACTTCGCGTTCAACCATATCTCGACCTTTTTGAACGTTTTCATCGCGTAGTTGTTTTTTAAAAAACGAGCGAATTTTATTTTTTGCTTGAGAAGACTTTGCAATTTTCAACCAATCACGACTTGGTCCAAAGGATTGTTTTGATGTTAATATTTCAACAATATCGCCTGTATACAATTCTGTATCGAGCGGAATCATTTTCCCGTTCACTTTTGCACCGATTGTCCGATTTCCTACTTCGGAATGGACCCGGTAAGCAAAATCAATTGGAACCGATCCAGCTGGAAGCTCTACAACATCACTATCCGGTGTAAATACATAGACCATATCGGAGAATAAATCGAATTTTAAAGACTCCATAAATTCTTCAGCGTTCGAAGATTCATGTTGAAATTCAAGAATTTCTCTAAACCATGTTAGTTTAGAATCAATATCCCCGGGATTAACTGAATTTGATTTCCCTTCCTTGTATGCCCAATGTGCCGCAACACCGAACTCAGCGATTTTATGCATATCTTCCGTTCGAATTTGAACTTCGAGAGGATCTCCTCCCGGCCCTACTACTGTTGTATGAAGTGACTGGTATAAGTTCTGTTTCGGCATTGCGATATAGTCCTTAAATCTACCCGGCATCGGTTTCCAAAGCGTATGAATAATACCAAGAACTGCATAACAATCTTTTATACTTGAAACGATAATACGAACCGCTAACAAATCATAAATTTCGTTGAATTCTTTTCCTTGGATAACCATCTTGCGGTAAATTGAATACAAATGTTTCGGTCGCCCAGAAATATCCGCTTCGATTTCCATTGTACCTACTTCACACTTTACTTGTTGCATGACGTTTTCTAAGTAATTTTCACGTTCAACCCGTTTGCGCTTCATCATATTTACAATTCGGTAATATTGTTGCGGATTTAAATAACGCAATGCAATATCTTCAAGTTCCCATTTAATAGAAGAAATCCCTAAACGATGCGCAAGCGGTGCAAATATTTCTAATGTTTCCGCCGCGACACGCCGTTGTTTTTCTTCTGACACATGTTTGAGCGTACGCATATTATGGAGTCGGTCAGCCAGTTTAATAAGAATGACACGAATATCTTGCGCCATTGCGATAAACATTTTCCGATGATTCTCAGCTTGCTTTTCTTCCTTTGATTTATACTCTAATTTATCGAGTTTAGTAACCCCGTCAACGAGCATTGCAACCTCTTCACCAAAATCACGAATAATGTCTTCCCGCTTAACTTTTGTATCTTCAACAACGTCATGGAGAAAACCCGCCGCGACTGTCGAAGGGTCCATTTGCAGCTCGGCTAGGATACCTGCAACTTGAACAGGGTGAAGTATATACGCTTCTCCGGAACTTCTAAACTGTCCTTCGTGTGCGGATTTCGCGGCCTCATATGCTTTTTTGACGAATTCAACATGCTCCTCATTCATATAACCTGCAACGAGCGCGAATATATCTTCTGCCGTCATGCTCCTGTTTTTCGCCATTGTAATACCCCTTTCGACAATTCCTACACAAAAATAGTAATTCATTTATATGTATAAAAAAACTTTACTTTATATTGGATGTCGCAATTTGTCTTATAGTTGATTTTAATCTTAACAAAGAACAGATAGCAAGACAATTTATATTGCATAAGGCATATGAATAAGTGCTAAAAAAGGGCTTGCTTGAAAGTTGGTGTAGACCAAAATCCATTGCCGCCCTATTTTAGTACCTTATGCATATATTAATGTGGTTACTTTACCATCGAGTTTATTGGGATGGTGCAGATGAATCATTTGTGGATTTCAATATCTGCAGAGTAAATTCCACGGATGGATCCATCATTGAGTTTAAGCTCCAACATTCCATCACTTGTAATGCCGATTGCTGTTCCATTGATTGTTTCGTTCAGCATCACTGCACGAACTCGCTTTCCAATTGTATCCGAATAGCTTTCCCATAAAAGTTTAATTGGTGTAAAGCCGTCTTTTTCATAAAGCTCGGTATAATGCTGTAAGTATTCCAGTGTTTTAGCCATTAGTTTTGCACGATCGACTTGATTTCCGGTTTCTATATTTAGTGATGTCGCTATTGTTTGTAATTCAGGCGGAAAATTAACCGCTTCTTGATTTACATTAATGCCTATCCCTAAAATAATTGCTTTCACACGATCCGGATCTGCTAATAGCTCGGTTAATATTCCTACTACTTTTTTCCCGTTAATAAGAATATCATTTGGCCATTTAATATTTGGGTGAATTCCGGTTATGTCCTGAATTGCACGAGTAACCGCCACAGCTGCTACAAGTGTCATTTGAGGCGCTTGTTGCGGGGTCAAGGATGGACGAACAATAACGCTCATCCAAATCCCTTTACTTACCGCTGAATCCCAAGGGCGTGACATTCTTCCTTTACCGGATGTTTGTTCTTCCGAAATGACAACTGTCCCATCCGGTGCATCGTTTTGCGCTTCATCATGTGCAATTAGCTGGGTCGATTCACATGTTTCAAAGTAATGAATCTGTTGGCCGTATTTCGTCGCTTTCAAATACTTTTTTATATTTGCGGCATTTACTTTGTCTGGTGTTGCTATTAAGTAATACCCCTTTTTTCGTATTGTCCCAATTTCATAGCCATCTTGTTCAAGTTCTTTTATATACTTCCATATTGCAGTTCGTGACAACTGAAATTGATCAGCAATTTCTTGACCAGATACAGGTTGCCCATTTGCTTCAAAAAGTCGTTTTAATAGCTCAGTTTTCACGATTAAATTCATAGCAAAACCATTCCTTTATTTGAGTTGGTTCGTTTTTGCATGTTTGATGTAAAACCGCAAATTCGATTTTCTTTATCCATTCGCCCGTCCATTGTCCACCTTTTAGTGCCGCCCATTGAATGAGGTCTGTCCCGTTAACGGCTAAATCCTTTATTGAATGAATTGGCAAAGCTGTTTTTCTTTTTTCAATCTCATCGTCATCTATGAAAGAACAATTCTGTTGAAATGTGCGAAAGAACTTTTCCACCATTTTAAGTTCATCTAATTCATATAAGTAATAATCTTCGATTGTAAAAGCGCGAACGGTTCTTTTTTCGTATAATTCAATAACAGAAGAAATTATGTGCCGTTCATTGTTTGAAAGTTTATAGACTTTCGCCATTTCTGACGGGTGGAATTCGCCCTCAATCGTTAGATATACCCAACCTTCAACGGCTGTCGCGAATGGAATCGCCCGCTGCAAATTATCTCGTTTAGAAGGAATTAGTGGTAAGTGTATATCTAATCCCGACTTACCCATATACTGAAATGCATTTACTGGGTTCATTCCCATGAATAATTTGTCCATCTCTATTTTTAACCGCTCAATGGAGACGTGACGAATTTGCTCTGCATAATTACAGATAGCAAGTAATGTCTCCTTTTCGATTGTAAAGTTAAGCACAGATGAGAAACGAATCGCCCGAAGCATCCGGAGTGCATCTTCCTTAAAACGGTCCGCTGGATTTCCAACTGCCCGAATGCAGTGGTTCTCCATGTCCTCCCTACCTCCAAAAGGATCCACAAGTTGCCCCTCTTTTGTTAAGGCGATTGCATTCATTGTAAAATCACGGCGAAGTAAATCTTCGTGAAGCGATTTTACAAATTGTACTTTATCAGGTCGACGATGATCGGTGTAAGTGCCTTCCGTTCTAAAAGTTGTTACTTCAATTGGTTCACCTTCGAACAATACGAGGATGGTACCATGCGCTATACCAACATCTATGGTGTTACGGAAGACAGCTTTTACTTCGTAAGGTTCAGCCGATGTTGCAACGTCAATATCTTTTGCAGCATTACCGAGCAAATAATCACGAACTGCACCGCCAACAAATACAGCTTCATAGCCTGCTTGTTCAAGCGCACAAATTACTTCATAACCTGCACCTTTTGTAAAAAGTTCGCTCATTTTTCTCCCGCCGCTTCATAATACAAATTTTCATATTGTAAAACGATTTCCGGCGAAGAAAACTTCCCTTTAACAGTAAGAAGTCCATTTCGACTAAACGTCTCATGCAATTCCTTGTTTTGAAGTAGAAGAAGCCCTTTTTCCGCTGCCATATCAATGTCACCAAAAGGAACAACGAAGCCGTTGACCCCATCTTCAATCACTTCGGGGATCCCTCCAATATCTGTTCCAATTGACGGTACACCACAAGCCAACGCTTCGAGAAGTACTAAACCAAATGCTTCTTTTTCCGATAAATGAAACATTATGTCACTGATTGCAAGAAGTTCTGGTAAATCCGCACGTGTTCCTAAAAAAACCACGTCAGCTTCAATGTTTAGCTTCCTAGTAAGTACTTTCATCTTTTGCTTCTCCGGCCCATCGCCAATTAGCAATAGTTTCGCCTTAATTTTACTTCTTATTTTTTTAAATCCTTTAATTACATCGGGAATATTCTTCACTTCTCTGAAGTTTGAAATATGAATAACTACTTTTTCATCGGGATGAATATGAAGATCACTTTTGAGTGTCCCAGGATTTACTTGATGGTATTTTTTTTCATCGATGAAGTTGTAAATGGTACGTATTTCAATTGATGGGTTAATAATTTCAATCGTTTCTTGCCGAAGGGATTCAGAAACGGCAGTAACAATTGTCGATTTGTTAAGGCCGTAGCGGACTGTATTCTTAAGTCCCGGATCATACCCCAAAATTGTTACATCCGTGCCGTGCAATGTTGTAATAATGCCGATATCCGATGACGCCATATCTTTACCAAGTGCGGCAGACACAGCGTGAGGCATCGCATAATGCACGTGAAGCAAATCAAGGCCTTCCGATTCGATAACTTGCGCAATTCGATTGGCTAGCGCAATATCATATGGCGGATATTTAAATACGGAGTAGCCTTCAATTGTTACTTCATGAAAATAAATATTTGGGTGTGCTTCATCAAATCTAAATGGCATGCTGGACGTAATATAATGCATTTCATGTCCACGTTTCGCCATCATAATACCAAGTTCCGTTGCAACTACGCCGGAACCTCCAAGTGAGGGGTAGCAGATGACACCTATTTTTAGTTTTCTCATGTCCTACCACCTTTTCTTAACGTTCGTCAACGCTTTCATTTATTCGATTATATTTTCGAGACCGTAAATCAAGCTTTCTTTCTTCATGACTTCCCGAATCGCTAGTAAAACGCCAGGCATGAAACATTTACGATCAAAAGAGTCGTGACGAATCGTCAGCATCTCCCCTGGAGCCCCTAGGAGTACTTGTTGGTGCGCTAGGAAGCCCGGAAGTCGAACGCTATGTATTTTCATACCGTCGATGTCGGCACCCCTTGCACCTTCTTCTGTCTCTTTCTCGCCCGGATGACCTTGGCAATGTGGCTCTCTAACATCCATTATCATTTCTGCTGTTTTCATGGCGGTTCCTGAAGGCGCATCGATTTTTTGGTCATGGTGCATTTCAATAATTTCTACGTCATTTAAATACCGTGCTGCCATTGCTGAAAACTTCATCATTAAGACGGCACCAATTGAAAAGTTTGGGGCAATAATGCCACCAATTCGTTTTTCATCCGCAAGTTCAGCTAGTTGGCTAATGCTTTTTAATGATAGGCCCGATGTTCCAACAACGGGGCGAATGCCGTACGTAAGTGCATCGTGCATATTTTTGTAAACAGCGTCTGGGTTTGTTAGTTCAAGAAGAACGTCAGGTAATGTATCAGCCGTTAAACTTTCTAATGTTTCGTAAATTGGAACTCCACCGGGCGTATCCGTTACGTCTGAACCGTGGAGATACATTCCTTCATATTTGTAATCCAATATCGCTACAAGCTCCATGTCGGATGCTTCATTTATCGCTTGTACCGCAGCTGTTCCCATTCGACCTCTTGCTCCAGCGATTGCTATTTTTATCGTCATTTTGTTTGCTCCTTTTTCGTCCAGCGATTTGCATCGCGCTCTTTATATTTATTCAAAACAGATGTGAGTGCCTGTGCAAGGCTAATCCCTTGCGAGTTCGCAAAGCAAATAAGCACAAAAAATAAGTCTCCTGTCTCTTCCTCAAGAGAACGAATTGCTTCTTCAGGTTTTTTCTTCTTGGCGCCATAAACATGTTGCACTTCCCTTGAAAGTTCTCCGAGCTCCTCAGTAAGTCGAGCCAAAAGTTCCATGGGAGGGAAATAGCCCTCTTCAAAGCCATTTATGTATGTATCTATTTCTTCTTGTAAGTATGACATTGTCGGTTCATTTTCCAAATTATTCAGCTCCTTCTCTTCCATCGTATATAATCAGACTAACTATTGTCAAAAAAATAATAATAACGGATAATGGGAATATTGTTTGTTTCAGAAAGGTGTGAACAAATGTTTAAAGGAATTAAATTTAAAAATATCTTTTTTATTCTTTTAGGTTCGGCAATATTTAGTTTCGGTCTTGTCCATTTTAACATTCAAAATGAACTTGCTGAAGGTGGATTTACAGGAATTACGTTAATTCTTCTTTTTGCCTTCAAGTGGGATCCTGCCTTGATGAACTTAATTTTAAATATTCCAATGTTCGTTATCGGATGGAAGCTGCTAGGCAAACGAGTTTTTGTTTATACGGTTATCGGAACAGTTGCTGTCTCGATATTCATTAAAGTTTTTATGATTTACGAAATCGATATCCATCTAAAAGATGATATGTTCCTTGTTGCACTTTTTGCGGGTGTGTTTATCGGCGTCGGGCTCGGCATCATTTTTAGATTCGGAGGCACAACAGGTGGTGTTGATATTATTGCACGTCTTGTACATAAGTATGTCGGTTGGAGTATGGGAAAAACGATGTTTCTTTTCGATGCGTTCGTCATTCTTGTTTCATGGGCAGTCTATCTAAATCATCGCTCCATGATGTACACACTTGTAGCGCTTTTTGTGAGCGCCCGAGTTATTGACTTTGTACAAGAAGGTGCTTATGCGGCAAGGGGTGCTTTCATTATTTCAGGGAAGCAAGATGAAATTGCCGCAAAAATTACGATTGAGATGGACCGCGGTGTTACTGTTTTCCGCGGGTATGGCCATTTCACAAAAACCGACCGCGAGATTTTGTATTGTGTTGTCGGCAAAAATGAAATTGTCCGTTTGAAAAATACAATCACATCGGTTGATCCGCACGCCTTTGTTTCAGTGACAGAAGTAAATGATGTCATGGGCGAAGGATTTACGCTTGACGAGCAAAAACGCCCGATTGAGTAAGAACTCTATTCAAAAAGCCTGAACTCGTAAAAAATGAGTCAGGCTTTTTGTGTTTCAATAATCAATCTCTGCTTGTAAAGATAAGAAGTAGACGTACTAATTCAAGTACAGCTACTGCAGCTGCCGCAACATATGTCATCGCCGCTGCATTTAAAACCTTCTTCGCATCCGGCTCCTCTTCGTTACGGACAATTCCTAAGGAAACGATTTGATTCATCGCCCTACTTGAAGCATTGAATTCAACAGGTAGCGTTACAACTTGGAATAGTACACCGACAGCTAGAAGCGCAATCCCAATTCCAAGCAGTGAATTCATGCTTGAAAAGATAATACCAATCATAATGAAAATCCATGACGTTTTAGATGTAATATTTGCTACTGGAACAAGACGGTGGCGAATACGAAGGAATGCATAAGCTTCCTTGTCTTGAATCGCATGTCCTACTTCATGGGCAGCAATCGCGGTCCCTGCTACAGACGCCTCACGGTAGTTATTCGGTGATAGGGCAACAATTTTTGTCATAGGGTTATAATGATCGCTCAAGAAACCTTCGGACTCTACAACTTTCACATCTTGTAACCCATTTTGATCTAGAATTAGTCGAGCAACTTGGGCACCCGTCATTCCCGATGTGGAACGGACTTTTGAATATTTATTGTACGTGCTTTTCACTTTAAATTGAGCGTAAATAGGCAACAATATAATAAGCCCTAAGTACAGAAAAAACATCTTCAATTTCCTCCCTTTTTATCTATACTCTTATTTTATATGGCATAGAGCCTCTTCGCAACTATTTACTATTATCAAATAGTTTTCGGTACTCTTTTCTTCCATACGATATAAGCAAGAGCAATACATGCAATTGAAAGCCAGAATGTGAAGTAGCCAATTTGGTCCATATGCTGCATCAAATTACTGTAAATCGGCATTTGTCCAAAGACATAATCGATGACATCATTGTGTAATGTCCAAATCGCGGCAATAACGATATGAATACCAGTAAATTTATACAGTTTACTGTAAAGCACTGCTTGTACCGCCATGGCAAAGTGGGATCCAACAAGCATCCAGCCTATCCAGCCGATTGAACCGGTTTCAACAAGCGTCAATAAATTCATAACGACTGCCCATAAGCCATATTTCACAAGTGTGATTAGTGCCAGTGCTTCAATCAACTTAAAATTACGACCAATCAACCAACCGATAATTGCCAGTGTAAAAAATAAGCTCGCTGTCGGACTATCTGGAACGAAAATCCAAAACTTTGGTTCTGTAATAACTAGTTGCCACTTGTACCAGTAGTATCCATAAACCGTCCCAAATAAGTTCACGTAAAGAAGCAACCAAAGTAATGATTTATGGGATAGAATAAACCAAATTCGATTTGCAAATGACATCATAGACACCTCTCTAGTTGCAGAATCTTGTTACCCTATATATTGATATAAAGAATATAACTAAAAAAGAATATCGTTGAAACGGCTCCCTTTCTGCGGGTGTTTCCATTAAAATACCTACTGTTCATATTTATTAGCTTAATCTATATATGTATACAAAAAAGAGTCAGTTTCCTGACTCTTTTCGTTTTAACCTTTAAAGATTTTATTTACTCGCTTTTTAGACCTTCGATAAACTCAGATAAAGTTGCGAGCTCTTCATCTGTACCTTCCCATAGACCAGCTGCCATTCCACCGCTCTCAGTACCGTTAACGGCAATGTGAGCAATTTCGTCAGCTGAAAGACCCGTATCTATAAGCGGTAAACCAAGTCCACCTTCAAATGCGTCACCGTGACAACTTATACAAGATGCCCCAGCGTAGATTTGATAGCCTTCTGATTCCATATCAAATTCAACTTCTGCAACGATTGCTCCAGCAGCTTTCGCTTTTTCCCAGTCGTGGTTTTCAACAGCTTCCCACGTTAGGAAGAACATAGCAGCAAATGCTAGAAGCATGAATGCCGTTGGAAGTGGACGTTTAAATGGACGGCGCTCTTTTGAAGTGTCCATGAATGGAACAAGCATCAAAGCACCAATCGCAATACCTGGCATAACAAGTGCTCCAATAATGTTAAATGGTCCCGAAGCAAATTGATATTTCAGTAACTGATACATTGATAAGAAATACCAGTCAGGTACCGGAATATACATCGTATCCGCCGGATCCGCTTCACGTTCAAGCGGCGACGGATGGGCGACTGTCAAAATTAAATATCCAATTAGGAAAATGGCACCAATCATCCATTCTTTCAGTAGAAAGTTTGGCCAGAAAGCTTCCGTTTTACCCGGATATTCAGAGTAGTCTTTTGGGACGTTCGGCATTTTGTTATTAGCCTTAATGCGCGAATCTCCGACAAATTTCATCCCTTTTCCGCGTTGCATAATGTCCCCTCCTTTTTTAAAATCATTGGACGCCAATCAATCTTATAGCGGTCCAGAAATCCCTTGCCTTCTGATAAATACAAAGTGTGCCGCAAGCAACCCAAGCAAAGCGGCTGGCAGGAAGAATACATGTATCGCGAAAAAGCGTGTTAATGTTTGTGCACCAAGTATCTCGGTATCCCCTGCAAGAAGAATTTTTATCGAGTCACCGATGAACGGAACGGATCCCGCAATTTCGATTCCTACTTTCGTAGCGAACAATGCTTTCATATCCCATGGTAGTAAATAACCTGTGAAACCTAGACCAAGCATAACGACGAAGATAAGCACTCCGACAACCCAGTTCAGCTCACGTGGCTTTTTGTAAGAACCTGTGAAGAATACCCGTAGCGTATGTAAGAACATCATAACAATTACGAGTGAAGCTCCCCAGTGATGCATCCCACGCACAATTTCACCGAATGCTACTTCGTTTTGAAGATAGTAAACGGACTTCCATGCATTTTCGATATCCGGAGTGTAATACATTGTAAGGAACATTCCAGAAAGAATTTGGATAACTGTTACAAAGAATGTCAGTCCTCCAAAACAATAAATGAATGCGGAAAAGTGATGTGCAGGGTTTACGTGCTCAGGCACTTCATGGTCGGCAATATCGCGCCAAATCGGGGTGATATCCAACCGTTCGTCAACCCAATCGTATATTTTATTTAGCACTTCGGTCGTACCCCCTTACAATATTAAACTAATGTGTTCGGTTTTGTTCCTCCAAGATAAACGAATCCATCGACGATTTGATGTTCATATTCATCCAATGGACCAATCGGCGGTGTTCCTGGTACGTTATCTCCATTTTTCTCGTAACGTCCTTGGTGACATGGACAGAAAAATTGGCTAGGATGACTTTCATCCCCTGCCCAGTTCACTGTACACCCAAGATGCTTACATACAGGAGAAAGCGCAATGATTGTTTCGCCGTCTTTATACACCCAAGCCGTATTCGATACGTCGGATTTATACCAACCATCTTTACGATCTTTAACTGTATAGTCGACACGTACAGGAATTTCTGTAAGATCAGCCGCTTTTTGTTTGGTTGGAATGAAGTCTCCACCTGAAGTTTGCTGTAATACCGGATCGATTGCAAAACGAACCATCGGCATTAACATTGCGGAAGCCATAAACCCGCCGGTACCCATTAACGTATAACTTAGGAATTGGCGTCTTGACACTCGACTCTTGCTCATCATTTCCCTCCTCTAACTTAAAGGTCAGTCCAACGGACATATTTTTGCTAATAGTAATACTAGGACATATCTATGATATATCAATCATAAAAGAATTTCAATCATGCATTCAATCAAAAATACATTTTGTGAACAATTATTGAAGTTTAACTGCATTTAGCTAAATATTTTAGCGAATCTTAACCTTCCGACCACTTCTTTGTAAAACGTGGCAATACTTGCTTAAGTTGATCTTCGATGATGGATTGCCTTAATTGCTTGTCCATACTTTCAAGTGGAATCGATGGCAACCAAATCACTTGGCCGCTTACTTCAACGCTTGTCCATGCCGAATCAGTCGTCAAGAAAAATATATGTTTGAAGGGCATTTTTTCTAAATCACGCAATATTGTTGCGCTCATTTCCTCTAACTTTGTCGTTCCCGTATAAGAAAACGGCGGTAGTAGCATAATTCTCCCCTTAAATTGACTTTCAATAAATGCGGTGAGATGCATAAGAAATTCTGCCGATGATGAGCTATTTTTCATCTGTTCGGGATTGGTTTCCACTTTTAGAAGTGGAACGATAAGGGTATCAATATATTCTTTCTGTTGTAAATATGTATCCATATCTTTCGCAGTCCAGTTCATGTCGTTCCTCCTAGATAGGTTGTCCCTCTAACCGCTTCAGTACCCGTGTAAGGCGCCCGCGCTAGATCACTGTTATAAACTATTAGTTCCACGTGTATAGATAAAATAAGTGAAGAACCCCATCTAGTCAGATGGGGTCATTACTACCTTTTCACCACTGTGTCATTTAGCATAGCAGATAATAGGATAAAACGCTCCTTATCATTTGTATCTAGCGCCTCATCCAATTCTTTCATAAGTATTTTTTCGGTTGTCGAAACCATACTTTCAGCTAGCAATTGCTCAGCAATTTCCCGATCATTATCATTCACTTTTAAGTAATTTGGAAGGAATGGATTTTCTTCACATACACTTGCATATTCCGAACATATGTGATGATTCGGAAAATCGAGTTGAATATACATCTTTTCCTTCGGATAAAGTCTTAAATCGTGAAAAGATTTTTCGGCATCGGCGGTCATAAGATTTCCTTTATAAAAACGAAATGGAACACTTTCAGATTCTGTTGTTGACATTACCATCGCTCGTGGACAATAATGGGCCTCGTCTGTAAAATGAACATTTTGAAGAAGATGCTCATGGCTAAGAAGATAGTTCAATATCCACACACATTCACGTCGTTTCATTTTGTACCGTTTTAAAAACCACCGGACAAAATCTTTTTTTGCAGCGACAGGAATCATGGCCGTCATTTCACACCTCCTCGTCGGTTTGCGCTTCAAGAAAAGCTCTCCAATACTGATCTTCAGGAAATAGACTTACCAATCTCTTTACTACTTCAATTGCCTCACTTCGTTTTCCTTCTTCTACAAGAAAGTTTGCATATTTTGCAAGAAAGTCGTAATCATCCTTCATTCCAACATATGCCTTACTATATGACTCATATGCCTCTTTATAACGTTCTAATCGTTCATCTAAATAGGCTTTGAAGCTTTCCAACAATGAATTATTGTCCAACTCATCCGTTGCATGAGTCAACAGTTCACCCAATTCTTCATCATACTCCAATTCATTGTATAGTGAGGCAAGCGTAATTAACGCTTCACTATATTCAGGATCGAGCACAAGAGCTTCTTTTAAATGCAACTCCGCTTCTTTCGGAAGCCCCATTTTTAAAGCTGTTTTCCCGGCTGTAAGCTGAAGTTCTTTATCATATTCATCTCTTTTTATACCGCTTATATACATCTCATAGGCCAACTTGTCTTCTCCCGATAAAGAGTAAGCCTGCCCGGCTAGCATATATGCCGAGAAGTAATCGGGGTCGATTTCAATAAGGTTTTCAAGTAGCAAGATGGCTCTTTCCGCATTTCGGCATTGGTAATAGGCGAATGCCGCAGAAAAAAGAGTATCCGGTACGGTTCGTTCTTTCAACATTTTTTCATAGTACGGGATTGCTTCTTCATACGCAGCCCCTGCACTATACGTTTCTGCAAGCCTCGAAATAATGCTGACGCCGCCCATCTCTTGAACGTCTTCTTTTAAATCCAAATAAAGCCGTGCCGCCTCCCCATATTTACCCGAATCAAGAAGAAGTTCCGCATACGCAAAACGAATTACTGGCTCATTAGGTAACAGGGCATACGCTTCCTTTACTTTCTCCAGCGCTGTTTCGGCTAATCCCGTCATGTGATAGTAGTCGCCAAGCACAAGAAGTGCCTGAACGTACTCTTCTTTTTCAGGACCTACTTCCGTAAGCAGTAATAGCGCTTCGTCTTCATTGCCAAGTTCCATCAACGTCGTAGCACGGTCGATTTTCAATTGGGCTTCATCGGGTAAATGCATGAGCAAGGTTGCGAATAAACGATCTGCTTCTTCCATAAATCCATAGGACGCCAAAAGGGTCGCAGATTCATAAAGCATATCGAAATCCGTCGACTTGCTTAGTTTGTCGATTACTTGGCCAAGCGCTTCTACATCACCATCTTGGATATGGCGTTCAATAGCTTGTAACTGTTCCATATTTTCACCTGTTCTTTCACTTTATATACATTCTTACGTTTCCCACTTAGTTATTTCGACTGCCATTTCCAACAAGTGTGTCTAGGTCTTCGAAAAAATTCGGATAGGAGATGTTGATGCATTCTGAGTCCTTAATAGAAACAGGACCCGATGTTGCAAGAGCAGCGATTGCGGCCATCATACCGAGCCGATGATCGCCGTAGGAGTCCATCACGCTGCCTCTTAGCGGTGTAGGACCGTGGATAATCATTCCATCATCCGTCGCCTCAATATTCGCACCAAGCTTTTTAAGCTCCGTTGTTACCGCGGCGATGCGATCTGTTTCTTTTACGCGAAGTTCTTCTGCATCTTTAATGATTGTTGTTCCCTTCGCCTGTGTCGCTAGGAGGGCAATTACGGGTAGTTCATCGATTAGGCGTGGAATAAGTGCTCCACCAATCGTAGTCCCCCGTAGATTGTCCTGTGTGACTTTCACAGTAGCAGCTGGTTCACCATTTTCATTCGTTTCATTAAGAATTTCTACTGAAGCACCCATCTCTTGAAGAACATCGATAATACCTGTCCTTGTTGGATTGAGTCCGACATTTTCAAACGTAATTGAACTACCTTCAATCATTGCAGCAGCGACCATGAAAAATGCAGCAGATGAAATATCACCCGGAACGTGTACGTCGATTCCTTCAAGCGCGTGACCACCTGTAATGCTGACTTTCTTTTCAAGCGAATCCACTTTCGCACCAAAATGCATGAGCATGCGTTCCGTGTGATCACGTGACACCTTATCTTCCGTAACAGTCGTTGTTCCATCCGCATTTAATCCGGCAAATAAAATGGCCGACTTTACTTGTGCACTTGCTACAGGCATTACATAATCAATTGCTGTAAGAGGTGAACCCTTAATTGTAAGTGGTAGAAGGTTCGCATCCTTCTTACCAGTAATTTTTGCACCTGTCATTTGAAGCGGTATCGTCACTCGATTCATCGGACGTAGGGAAAGTGACTCATCGCCTGTTAATGTCGAAGTGATTGTTGAGCCCGCAAGTATGCCAAGCATAAGACGGGCAGTTGTACCCGAATTTCCCGCATATAGCTGGTCGTCCGGTGTTTTCCAGTTTTGCATTCCCGGACTTTCAACAGTGACTTCGGTACCCTTTCTTTCAATCGACACACCAAGTTGTTTAAACATCTCAATCGTGCGCAGGCAATCGTCCCCATTAAGAAACCCTGTTATATGGGTCCTTCCTTTAGCAATCGACCCGAGCATAACAGCGCGATGCGAGATTGATTTATCTCCCGGCACTAATAATTCACCACTTAGAACGGGTTTGTTGAATTCGACTTGTTTCATTTCCCCCAAAAAAATCCTCTCCCATCAAACGATATGCATACCATAATCTGTTACTTTAGAAACTGCAGATTTTGCATTTTCTCGGTCTTCGGCTGTTTGAAAGCTAATAACAAGTATTCCGAATACATCCGTTCGTGTTTCAACGATTCGGATGTTCGTTAAACTAATACGTTCGTCCGCAAGAATTTTAGTAATTTCAGAAATAACCCCAGGGTGATCGGGTACATCGACATGTAAATCATACGTCATATAAAGCGCACCTTGCGTTGTAATTGGCAATTCATCTCTATACTTTTTCGCTCTTGAAAAATACTCATAAATTTCCGAAGGATCATTATGAATAAGCATTTCCCTAACATTTCCCATTTCACCGAGCCAACCATCCAACTGCGTTAGCAGCTCCGCTCTATTTTGAGTCGTAATATCACGCCACATAATCGGATCCGCAGAAGCAATCCGCGTAATGTCACGAAATCCACCGGCCGCTAAATTTTTAATAAATGGTTGTTCCGTTTCTTGATCCGATAACATACCGACAAGTGAGGAAGCGACCAAATGTGGAAAATGACTAACAATTGCAGTCATCCGGTCATGTTCTTCTGCGTCAAGAACGCTCACTTTTGCTTTTGTAGGTTCGAGTAAAAAGCGTAGACGCTCGATGGCTTCCGTATCAACCGTCGATTCCGGCGTTAAAATATAATAGGCATTCTCAAATAAATGCTCTTTTGCCGCCGAAACCCCACTTTTATGAGACCCCGCCATTGGGTGCCCCCCTACAACCGTAACGCCTTTTTCAGTTAAACCTGTCGCCGCTTCCATAATTGGACCTTTTGTACTGCCCGTATCTGTAATGATTACGCCATTTTTCAAATTCCAATTTGCAGCTTGCTGCATCATAATTACCGTTGTATTCACTGGTGTCGCAAAAACAATAATATCTGCATGTTCACAAGCAGCCTTAAGCGAGGCTGAAGTTGTATCTATAATTCCTCGGCGGTAGGCTTCTTCCATCGTCCCAAGTGAACTGTCAAACCCTTTTACTTCTACCAAAGGGTTCCGCTTTATGGCCAGTCCAAGAGAACCGCCAATTAATCCTAAACCGACAATCGTTACATGTATTTTCATAGCTTCAATTTGGCATCAGTTAACAGCGAATCAAATGCAGCGAAAAATCCAGTGTTCTGTTCTTCCGTCCCAATTGTCACTCTTACATATCCCGGTGTTCCGAGCGCCTCTCCACTTCGAACGATAAATCCGTGTGTCAAAAGTTTTTCCGATGCTTCGTCCGCATTTCCCGGCACTTCAATAAGTACAAAGTTTGCTTCCGAATCGAACAGATGTAATTTATTGTTTGTAGCATATGCTATAAATCTTTTTTTCTCGTTGCCATTCAATAAATTACATTTTTTGATGAACTTATCCGCTTCGAGTGCTTTTTCCGCAATCGCAAGACTAAGTGATGTTACGTTGAATGGACTTCGAACCGTATTCAAATACGAAATTACTTTTGGTTCCCCAACCGCATAGCCAATTCGGAATGCTGCTAGGCCGTACGCTTTTGAAAATGTACGCAAAACGATAGCGTTTGGAAACTCTTCCAGTAATGTTAGAGAATCAGTATGGCCTTCTTCGGTGATATATTCGAAATATGCTTCGTCAAGAACAACTAGGATGTTATCGGGTACTCGCTTCAAAAATCCGAGTAAGTCGTCATTCGGAATAAGGTTACCCGTTGGATTATTCGGGTTACACAACCACACGACAGATGTATTGTCGTCAATTGCCTTTACAAACTCTTCCAGGTCGTGTTGACCGTCTTGCAAAGGTATTTCCCTAATTTCGGCGCCTTCTATTTTTGCGTTATGGGCATATTGTGGGAACGTTGGCGTAGCCATAATCGTATTCGTTCCCGAACCGAGAAGTGCGCGTGAAATAATCATAACAATTTCATCGGAACCATTCCCAAACATTAGCGCTTCTTCTTTCACGCCGATCTTTTCAGATAACTTTTTGCGTAAACTACCCGCATAGCCATCCGGATAAATTTGCGGTTCAATGCCAGCATTTTCTATAAATGTTTGAACTGACGGTGCACAGCCATACGGATTTTCGTTTGAAGCTAGCTTTATAACTTCCTTTAGCCCATATTGTTTTTTAACTTCCTCAATCGATCTGCCTGGTTTATAAGGTTTCATATCATCCAGTACTTTTTTCCAGCGCATGCCTATTCCCCCAGTCATTATTTTTGTAAATCTGGTCTGAGCTTTATCGCTTCATTTTGATAAATATGTTTGATATCTTTTTGTGGGATTTCTGAATTCACATGCATAAGAATTCGAATGCATTGCGGCATTGCCCCCGGTACGTCCATTTCGTGGGTACACATAACCGGTACGTACTTCCATCCTTCTATTGTACGAACAGCTTTTGCCGGGAATGTCGATTTAATATCCGGTGTTGTAGAAATAAGCACAGAAACGATTTCCTCCGGACGAACCCCATTTGCTTCAGCCACTTCAATAACAAGCGCTTCTGTTGCACTTAAAACGGCCTGTTCTTCGTCTTTCTCTACTGTTGTTGCTCCTCTTAAGCCTCTAACCGTCATTGAAATTCCCCCGTTCTTTTCTTTAATTCTTCAAAGGCTTTTTCACACTGGATGTCCGATATTTCTTGTATGTATGGATCTCCAATCGTATGAAGCAACGCAAAATTCATTTTTCCAAATGACGCCTTTTTATCTTTAACCATATAGTCCAAAAACGTTTGAAAAGAGTGCTCATGAATTGGGTTAAATGTATAGCCATTCACGATAGCAAATTGAATGAATTCACGTGTAAACTGCTCGTCGGTATTGCCATGCTCTTCACTTAAAATAAGACTAAACGCCATACCAATCATGACAGACTCCCCGTGACTTAAGCCACCGAATCCACACACAGACTCGACTGCATGTCCGAAAGTATGTCCAAAGTTAAGATACTTTCGTGTTGATTGTTCAAATTCATCTTCCGCAACAATTTCTGCTTTCACACGAATTCCTTGCAATAATTCCTCAGATAACCAATCAATCGAAGGCTTAGAAAAAGATGGGTTGGCCAATAACTCTTTTGCCCACTTTTCATCCGAAATAAGTGCGTGTTTTAACAACTCTGCCATACCCGACCTAATTTCAGTTGGTGGCAGCGTTTCGAAAATCGATGTGTTAAATACTACACCGACTGGTTGATGGAAAGCGCCTACCATGTTTTTTCCTTCAGGCATATTAATCGCCGTTTTCCCTCCAACCGCACTGTCATGTGCCAAAATGGTTGTCGGGCAATGAATATAACGAATTCCTCTCATGAAGGTAGCCGCGACAAATCCCGTAAGATCACCACAAGCCCCTCCACCGAATGCGATAACAAGTGAGTTTCTTGTAAACCCTTCATTCAATAAAAATGACAGACAGTCTACGTAAACCGCGGATGTTTTACAACTTTCACCTGCGGGTACTGTTTTCACTAGGACTTCGTGGTTCGTAAATTGTAAGGCTTCCTGCAAAAGTCGCAAATGAAGTGAAGCAACATGTTCATCGGCAATGATTGCAACACGATCCGCGCTGTGCAAAAGATCCGCATAATGACTTTCAAAAAGTCCATACGTATGTTGGCCAATATGAACGTCGTATTCATGATTTAAAATATCGACCGTTAGCTTCCCCATATTAAAACCCCTTTACATATTCTCTGTATTCGGACACTTCTTTTTTCAAGCCATCCATCGTATCAGAACGGAATTCTTCCATAATCGCTTTCGCTACTTCTGTCGCGATGACATGCTCAGCAACTACCGAAGCCGCCGGTACTGCACATGGATCTGAACGCTCAATAGTTGCAACAAACGGCTCTTTTGTATCTATATCAACGCTTTCAAGAGGTTTGTATAATGTAGGAATCGGCTTCATAACGCCCCTTATTACAATCGGCATTCCCGAAGTCATTCCACCTTCAAGTCCACCAAGACGATTTGTTTTCCGGTAGTATCCTTGCTCTTCATCCCAGAAAATTTCGTCATGTACTTCACTGCCTGGCATTTGTGCCATTTCAAATCCAAGGCCGACTTCCACACCTTTAAACGCATTAATGCTCATCATGGCACCCGCGAGCTTACCGTCCATTTTTCGATCGAATTGAACATAACTTCCAATTCCCGGAGGACAACCTTCAACAATCACTTCTACGACGCCACCAGCTGTATCGCCATTCGCTTTAGCTGTATCAATCGCTTCTACCATTAGCTTCGCTGCGTTGGGGTCTGCACAGTAGACGGAATCATTTTCTATAATTTCTCTTAGCTCTGCTACATTCAACCCGGCATATGTCTCTGGATTCGTCTTCACACCACCAATCTCTGTTACATGTGCCACTGTATGAATGCCTAGCTCACGAAGAAACTGTTTCGCTACTGCACCAATAGCAACGCGCATCGTCGTCTCGCGTGCAGACGAACGCTCTAGCACGTTTCGAAGATCTCTATGACCATATTTCATCCCACCAACGAGATCCGCATGACCCGGTCTTGGACGTGAAATTTGTCGTTTGACATCTTCTGGATTCATGCCCTCTTCTAATGGTTCTACTCCCATAATTTTCGTCCAATGTTTCCAATCGTCATTCACAACTGTAAGCGTAACCGGTGAACCGATTGTTTTCCCGTGGCGAACACCCGACGAAATGACAACTTGGTCTTTTTCAATTTGCATACGCCTTCCTCGGCCATGTCCACCTTGGCGTCTAGATAGTTCTCCGTTTATCATTTCTGCTGTCAATTCCATTTGTGCGGGTAATCCTTCAATAATTGCAGTTAGTTGTGGACCATGTGATTCTCCAGCTGTAAAAAATCTCATTTCGTTTCCCCCTCATTATTGTTTCTTTGCACTATACCAAAAGAAGCATCTTGCGCCTATATCTATGTATTAAAATATCCGGATAATTGTCCGGATATTTTATACTTGCCTATAAAAAATCCGGCTAAGGTTATTACCTTATAGCCACCAAAGGAAGCTACTTCTCTAGTATACTGAATCTTGTGAGTTTCCGGAATAACAAAAACAGCCGTGCGTTATACGCGAGGCTGCTTTTTTAAAAAATTAGATGATCCAGCTAGTCATTGACTTGTCGTAAGAGATTAGCTCATCTTCATTGAAGAATAAAGCAATTTCTCGAACTGCTGATTCAGGTGCATCTGATCCGTGAATAATGTTTTTACCAACAGTAACCGCGAAGTCGCCGCGAATCGTGCCAGGAGCCGATTCAGTTGGGTTTGTTGCTCCAACTAATAGACGTGCAGTGGAGATGACGTTTTCGCCTTCCCAAACCATTGCAAATACAGGACCAGAAGTGATGAAATCTACAAGCTCGCCAAAAAATGGACGCTCTTTGTGCTCACCGTAATGTTGCTCTGCAAGTTCTTGTGAAATTTGCATAAGTTTCGCGCCTACCAGATTGAAACCTTTATCTTCAAAACGACCAACAATTTCACCAACTAGATTACGTTGGACACCATCAGGCTTTACCATTAAAAACGTTCTTTCCATTAATAAACACTCCTTCATTATATGTATCAGGATTATCCCTTTTCGATCGTACCATTCAGCACGTGTTCTTTCAACTAAAATTACTGTTAAAAATCGCGCTTCCCAATAAACTTAGCTATTTGAACGAATGCAGCCTTGGCCTTACTATCGGGTAACCCATCTAATTCACCCAATGCTTTTTGCAAATATAGATCACTTACTGCTTTGGCTTGTTGTATTGCACCCGAATTTCGTATATACACTAACATAAGATCGCGTTCCTTATCTGTTAATGTTCCATTAAATGCGCGCTCCATAAATGGTTGAAACTTCTCATCATCTTTTATGTATAGTATTGGCAATGTTAAATGTCCATTTAACAAGTCGCTTCCAGCCGGTTTACCTAATTCTTTATCCGTCGAAGTAATATCTAGAATGTCATCGATAATCTGGAATGACATACCCGTAAAATAGCCGAAGCGGCCCATTTTTCTTATGACCGATTCATCTGCCCCCGAAACGAGAGCACCTAGCTCGCAACTTGTGGCAAGTAGAAGAGCGGTCTTACGTTTAATCCGACGAAAATAGTCGCGCACGTTCTGATCATATTTTCGTTGGTATTCAATTTGCATGATTTCACCTCTGCAAATTTCCAACATCGTTTCCGATAGCAGTCGGTGAGCCTCTGGAATTTTAAATTCCCCAATCGAGATCAGCGCACGGGAGAATATATAATCACCAGCGTACATGGCAATCCGATTGTCCCATTTCGCCTTCACTGTCTGAAGACCCCGACGCATGTCCGAATCATCAATCACATCATCATGGACGAGTGACGCCATATGAATAAGTTCAAGCGAAACCGCTACCTTTGAAACATCTTCCAACGAATAGTCACCGAACTTGGAAGCTAGAATTACAAATATCGGGCGAATTCTTTTACCGCCCGCCCGAAGAAGATGTAGCGATGCTTGGCGAATAATTGGGGAGTCGGAATCCACGGATTGTTCAAGTTCTTTTTCTATATAATCAAGATCTTTCTTGAATTCGGCATACAGTGACATTAACTTTAATTTCTCCACAACGATACCCTTCCCCTGCGGTTTGTATTATTTAAACCCGACGTGGCCTGCCGCCGCACCACCGCTATATGATTTATATGACACTTCAGAGAAGCCCGCTTCTGTAAAAAGTTGCGCAAGCTCTTTTCTTCCTGGAAAATCATCGGCTGATTCTTGAAGCCATGAATATTCTTTATAACTTTTCGCAAACAGCTTTCCAAATAAAGGCATAATAAATTTGAAATAAAAACGAAATAACTGCTTATATACAGGCACTTCAGACTGTGATGTTTCTAAACACGCAATCATTCCACCCGGCTTAACTACACGATACATTTCTTCTAGCACTGTACTGTAATCGGGAACGTTGCGCAGTCCAAATCCAATCGTTACATAATCGAATGTATTATCGGGAAATGGCAATTCCATCGCATTTCCGTGTACAAGTGTTATATTTGGATGCTTTTCAACTTTTGGCTTTCCCGCCTCTAGCATACTTTCACTAAAATCAAGACCTGTAACCTTGCCTGTGGACCCTACCGCCTCTGCAATGGCAATCGTCCAGTCGGCAGTCCCACAACAGACGTCAAGTGCTATTGCCCCGTTCCGGACTGCCATGCGGCGCATCATATCGTCTCGCCATTTTTTATGTTGATTGAAACTGATAACGGAATTCATTTTATCGTAATCAGTAGATATTTTCTCGAATACTTCGTGGACTTTCTTTTCTTTTGATAAAGCCAAAAGTCATACCCCATTTCTTCAGATTGGCTTCCCAAGAAGCGGTGTCATCATTCCACGAATTTCCTCTTTTAAAAATGGCTCAATAAAATTCGCTTCGTTAAGTGCTTCGAACAATTTCACTTCCAACTCGCTAGTGAGTTGTTCCACTATGTCGACATTCTCATTCCAACCGTAGTCACTATGTATAGTTTGTTTTGTCACCAACGATTTATTGCTCGTCCTATTCTTATCTATTCGGAGAAGTGGTAACGCCAACTCCGCAAGAGGCGCATAACGCGAAAAACCAAATGTCCGTAAAAATTCTACAATGCATCCCGACTCAATGATTTGAACTGTGTCCATAAGTTGTTTCGAGGTCGACGGCGTACGTCCATAAAACTCCGTTTTCACTTCGTTAATACGTCCAATAGCTGTAGACAAAGTTTTTACAAAACTAAAATCTGACATAGATGCAAGTAATTTATAATGGATCCCACTATAATAATCACCCGACAACACAGTAAGTTGTTGTTGCCTAGACGTTGCATCATTTCTATCGATTAAATCATGCGCATCAAAGGCAACGTGAACAGCACCTACGGCAATTGCAGATGTATTCATTTCGGCCGTCCACCTTTCCCCATTCAACAACGGGAGAAGTAGAAAAAAGACCTTTGCCGAATCGATTTTGACTTGTTGGGTATCCCTTTCCAAAATCGGTTGAGCAATCTCATGATTTAATTCACTTATATAATTTTTAATATATCGTTCAAGATTTTGTCTATCCATCATAGGTTCTCCATTCAAAACATCTTAGGAATAGGCTCGTCAAGTAATTAAATTACTCTTTACCTTCGCTAGTTATAACACCAAATGCGGTATGGACATCAGCTTTGCCTCTTATCTTCATGGCCGATGTATGCTCGGTAAACTGGGCAATCATTACTTCTCCGCGATCGAGTTTCTCTGTATGGTGGAACCTTGTATCATTTCCACGCGTCAGTCCGATGACATTTACGCCATCTTCTTTCGCTTTAATAACGATATAGTCGGATTGTGTTGTCATCCTCACCACTCCTGTCTATTCATTTGTTTAATCATATCATAGATAAGGACGTACGGGCAAAGGCTTTAGGACATTTTTATAAGTGTTAAAATTTCCGAGCGCAATACATCGTCTTGTTCATAAACCCCACGTGCAGCCATTGTCATCGTCTTTGCACCCGGTTTACGAATACCACGCATCGTCATGCACATATGCTCGGCTTCAACAACAACAAATACACCAACGGGATCGAGCATTTCCATTAAGGCATCTGCAACAGTCGAAGTGATTCGCTCTTGTAGCTGTGGCCTTCTCGCAGTCGTTTCGACCGCTCTAGCTAATTTACTTAACCCTGCAACAACACCATTACGCGGAATATACGCAACATGTGCATGACCGTAAAACGGTACAAGATGATGTTCACACATCGAGTGGAATTGAATATCCTTCACAAGGACAACCTCGTCATGATCTTCGTTAAAAACTGTTTTAAAATATTCCTTTGGATCCTTATGTAAACCTTCAAACATCTCTGCGTACATTTTCGCAACCCGTTTTGGTGTATCTACGAGTCCCTCGCGGCTTGGATCTTCTCCGACTGCTTCTAGAATCATCGTAACTGCTTTTTCCATTTTTTCAAAATCAACTTCATGCATGTAACAAATCCTCCTCAATTCAAAATGAAAGCTATTTCATCAAAAATAGTAGCATACTACCTCATTTCCGTACAGTTCATGGACTTGCCACTTTTTCACATTTCAACTCCAATAGAAAAGAAGTCTATCCGCGACATCTATAAGTAGATTCGACGGACAGACTTCTTATGTAATCGAAAAATTATTTCACCGCGTCTTTAAGCGCTTTTCCTGCTTTAAAAGCTGGAACTTTACTTGCAGCGATATCAATTTCTTCTCCTGATTGTGGGTTACGTCCTTTACGTGCAGCACGCTCACGTACTTCGAATGTACCGAAACCAATCACTTGAACTTTATCACCATTTGCAAGAGTAGACTGGATTGTATCAAATACAGCTTCAACAGCTTTTGTACCATCTTTCTTAGAAAGACCTGCTGCCTCTGCTACCGAGTTAATTAATTCTGATTTATTCACACCATTCACCTCCTCTCAATGGGATGTCGATTGCAATACTGTAAAAAGAGTATCACAAGAAAAACCGCTATGCAACAATATTTGCGTCGATATGCCATAATAACGCATAATATATCCAAAAACCAAAAAAAGATCCGCTTTTTACGGATCTTTCTTCGTTAAACAATAAATGTAATCATCCCTTTATTTCCGTCATTTACCATCTGTTCAATCGTTTCTCGAAGCCTTTTTCGAGCATTTTTTGGCACGGACTCTGTTTTAAATCGAATACTTTCTTTCATCACTTCATGCAATGGCGTCCCAAAAAGTTGGGTTTCCCATAGCGCTTCTCGGTCATGTAAATAAGCGTTTTTCAAATCTTTCAACAAATGATGACTGTGAAATTCCGAGCCAATAAGTGGTGAAAATTCCGCTTCCATATTCACTCGAATAATATGGAGAGATGGTGCGGTTGCTTTCATTCGCACTCCGAAGAAATCATTTTGTTTAATCAGTTCCGGAGCGGAAGGATTAAAATCTTCAATGGTAGGCAATGCAACTCCATATCCATCTTTTTTAGCCATCGCAATCGCTTCTGAATATAAATTATAAGATTTCTTCGCTTTTGCAGATTCTTTAACGAAAAGAAGCCAATCCTTTTTCGTACCAATTTCCTGCCCCATTATTTCTTCACAGATTTCACGGAAAGCTTGTTCATCCATATCGATTTTAATGATTGCTTTTCCTAGTCCAGCATCTACTTCAACTACTTCAGCATGCTTAACATGTTTCTCGTCTTTAATTTGTTCCGAAAGTTCTTGCACTTTGCGAATTTTCGAAGCTCCCAAGAACCCTTCACTGATTACTTTGTCGATTGACGAATTCAACTCATGTTCACTGCCGAGCACGTCCATCCAATCTGGTTTTTGCAATTCAATTTCGGAGATTGGAAATTCATAAAGCGCTTCTTTTAAAATGAGCTGAATTTCTTGCGCATTCAATTGATCGGCACTTATTGCAATAACCGGCACTTCGTACTTTTCATGCAACTCATTTCTTAATGCAACCGTGTTCGCATTAGCCGGCATTTTCGAGTTTAATACGATAACAAATGGCTTTCCTATATCCCGTAGCTTGCCGACAATTTCTTCCTCTGCTTTTTCAGCAGCTGCCCTAGGAATATTGTTCACCGTGCCATCCGTAGTGACGAGTATTCCTATTGTTGAGTGGTCCCGAATTACTTTGTCCGTACCAATGCGTGCTGCTTCTTCAAACGGTATCGGTTCGTTATGCCAAGGGGTATGGACCAACTTAGGTCCGTCTTCGTCCTCATAGCCCTTCACGCCGTCAATGACATAGCCCACACAGTCGGCTAGTCGTATTTGAAACTTTAATTCTCCATCGCCAATTGCAACCATCGTCCCTTGTGCAGGTACAAATTTCGGTTCCGACGTCATGATTACGGGGCCAGGTGAACTTTGCGGAAGTTCATCTTGTGCACGAATTCGGTCAGATGCATCCGTCATATTAGGAATGACAACCTCTTCCATTACCCTCTTCACGAACGTGGACTTTCCAACACGTACGGGACCGACGACACCGATGTAAATATCACCATCTGTCCGTCTAGCCAAATTCTCATACAGCTCTTCTTTCATCCATCGTCCTCCTTTTTCTCATCTTATTTTATGTATTAGAAAAACGTTTCATGCACGTAGGCATGAAACGTTTTTCTTTTTTACTATTTTAAAAATATTGGTTCATTGTTTTCGTTTACCGTATAAGGTTTCGAGTAAGCCGGTAATACGGGATGCTCCTCTGAAAGAAGATAACGGATATCTTCCCCTTGCTTCACATCAGGCTTTTCTTCTTGTAGTATACGATTCAAATCAATCGAATAATCTACATAAAATATGCCATCTCCCCCGACAATTAAAGGAAGTTGAACATCTGAATAAGGACTTTGTACAGTCAAAGGCTCTTTAAAACCCATCTTTTTGAAATCTATTTCAAAAACGCCTTCGCCGACCGAATCTTTATATTGTACGGATCCATTAATCGTTTTCCTTAAATTCAAATCACGGATACGTTCTGCAATCCGTAGATCGACCAACTTTACCGTAGGATTTTCTTCTACATCCATCAGGACGTATTGAAAAATTCCACCTTTTTCGTAGGCGTTCGATGGGATTTTCTCTGTATATGCCGGAACAACTTTTGTGAAATCGATTGGGTATTTAATATACATATCTGTTTCTGCTTCACGAGTTTTTATAGGTAAAAGTCCACCCGCATTTTCTTTATACTGATCCACAGCTTTTTGGACAGCCTCAACTTGATCTGCATACGGTATGTTCGAACCTGCATCTTTTTCCGTCGGATACATACACCCCGTTAAGACAAGTGAAAGCGAGACCAATAAAAATAAGTATAATGTTTTTATTGTTACCTTCATCGGCCTCCTCCAGTCGGTCCATTAAAGACCAGATAGATTAGGGCGAAGAACGAAAGTATGAGTAATACATAAGCTACTAACGCTAAAACAAATTTTATCACTCGGTTGTTTATTTTATGTCTACTCGCATAAATAAGGCCCATGGAAATAACCATGAATCCCATCGCGTAGAAAGATAACCACATTTTATCCATCGAGGACACAGAAAAGTCCACCTTTCTTACATACAGTAGGTACCACTATAAATAGTGGTACCTACTGTATGAATTTAAAAGTTAATGACTGCCGAACAAATCTTCGACTTCTTGCTTTTTCACACGATTCATCAGATTATCAACCGCTTCTTTCGGTGGTACTTCTTCGAATAACACGGAATATAGCGCCTTTGTAATAGGCATCGCAACGTCATACTTCTCCGCCAGCTGATAGGCCGCCTTTGTTGTTCTGACGCCTTCTATGATCATTCCCATTCCAGCAACAACATCTTCTAAGCTACTGCCTTTACCAAGCATGTTACCCGCTTTCCAGTTGCGTGAATGAACGCTCGTACACGTGACGATTAAATCACCGAGCCCAGTTAAACCTGAAAAAGTAAGAGGATGCGCCCCCATTTTTACACCTAATCTAGTTATTTCTGCTAAGCCACGCGTAATAAGTGCGGCTTTCGCATTGTCACCGTAACCAATTCCGTCTGACATACCCGCAGCAAGCGCAATGATATTTTTCAATGCGGCACCTATTTCCACGCCAACAATGTCCGAATTCGTATAGACTCGGAAATAGTTGTTCATAAACATGCTTTGAACTTCTTCAGCTGCTTTAATATCGCTAGATGCAGCGGTCACTGTCGTTGGATGGCGCAACACTACTTCTTCTGCATGACTTGGTCCAGAAAGTGCCACAACCGCCTTCACATTTGATTGTGAGAGCTCTTCCGCTATCATTTCGGAGATTCGCTTCAATGAATCCGGTTCAATTCCTTTTGAAACGTGAACAATTAACTTCGGTTCTGAAATTAGCGTATCAATCTCAGAACAAACGTTACGAATTGCTTTAGTTGGAACCGCAAGAATTAATATATCGCAATGATCAATTGCTTCTTGCATATTGGAAGTCCCTTTTAAGTTTTTCGGCAACTTAATATTAGGTAAATAAGTGTTATTCGTATGATTAGTTGTTATTTCAGCCGACTGTTCCTCACGTCTTGCCCAAAGTAAACAGTCATGACCGTTTTCCGCGAGTACGAAGGCAATCGCCGTCCCCCAACTTCCCGCACCAATAACGGATACTTTTCTCATTCAATCAGCTCCTAGCTCTCGTTATGAGACGAATCGGAGTCCCTTCAAAGCCAAATGACTCACGTAGACGATTTTGTAAAAAGCGCTCATATGAAAAGTGCATTAATTCAGGTTCGTTGACAAATACGACAAACGTTGGCGGTTTAACCGCAACTTGAGTTGCATAATAAATACGTAATCTTTTCCCTTTGTCAGAAGGCGCAGGGTTACGTGCAACCGCGTCTTCTACAACTTCGTTTAACACACTTGATTGTATACGTAGCGCATGATTTTCACTGACTGTACGAATTCGATCAAAAAGCGTATTGACGCGCTGATTTGTTTTTGCTGATACAAACGCAATCGGTGCGTAGGAAAGAAACATGAAATTATCTCTAATTTCATCAATGAAATTATTCATTGTCTTATTATCTTTCTCGACCGCATCCCATTTGTTCACAACAAACATGACACCTTTACCAGCATCTTCAGCAAATCCAGCGACACGTTTGTCCATTTCGCGAATTCCTTCTTCACCGTTAATAACGATTAGGACGACATCGGATCTGTCAATTGCTTTTAGCGCACGCATTGCACTATATTTTTCTGTACTTTCATATACTTTTCCTTTTTTACGCAACCCGGCCGTATCAATAATTTTATATTTTTGACCTTCGTGCACATAAGGTGTATCGATTGCGTCTCTTGTCGTACCTGCTATATCACTTACAATGACGCGTTCTTCACCTAAAAGCGCATTGACAAGTGATGATTTACCGACGTTCGGTCTACCGATTAAACAGAACCGAATGACGTCGTCTTCAACTTTTTCTGCATTATCTTCAGGGAAGTTAGCGGCCGCCGCGTCCAAAAGGTCACCGAGTCCTAGTCCATGAGAACCGGATATTGGATACGGTTCACCAAATCCTAATGAATAGAAATCATAAATCATCTCTTTCATATCGGGATTGTCGACTTTATTTACCGCAAGAATAACCGGTTTTTTCGTTTTGTACAATATTCTAGCTACATGCTGGTCCGCATCCGTAACACCTTCGCGTCCGTTAACTAAGAAAATGATAACGTCCGCCTCTTCAATCGCTATTTCCGCTTGCGAGCGAATTTGCTCAAGAAAAGGGGCATCACCCATTTCAATTCCTCCCGTATCGATGAGGTTGAATTCATGTGCAAGCCAATCTGCGGAGCTGTATATGCGGTCACGAGTAACCCCCGCAATGTCTTCAACTATTGAAATTCTTTCACCAACGATTCGGTTAAATATAGTCGATTTACCGACGTTTGGTCTACCGACAATCGCAACTGTTGGTTTCGTCATATTAAAACACCCTTCCAGCTTATCTTCTGCATATTATACACAATAATAGCGCTACCGTCTAAACAGGCAGCTATAAATATTCTAATTGTGAACATTTTTAGGTTTGATAGTCTAATAATTTGAACTGTCATCTAGCATAAACCGAACTAAAGAATCCTTCTCTCTCTCCCTCAGCGCCAGGGGGGTGCCTCCCGCAGGAGATTAGGTGAAAATCATAAGTTCAACATATATAGCAGTGTTAACTAGGTTGATTGGATTGAAGTGGAAGGCGGCGACCCCCAGCGGGAAAGCAAGAGATTCGAGACCCTGGACGGTGCGTAAGCGCAGGAAGCGGCTCGGTCCTTGCCCGCGGAAAGTAACCGATATTTTATGCGTACCTTTGTTGAATGTTGAATTATGAAATTGATTAATATAAATACCACATACATTCTAGCAATAAAAAAGATGATGATACCCACAAGGGGCATCATCATCCAAACAACTTGTGTTTAAAACTTACGAATTCTGCATCATTCAGTAAATCTTTTTAGCTGATCTCCGATAACGTCGCCCATTGAAAAACCAGATGCTTCTTCGGGCATTTCGTAATCACCGTAGGAATTACTATCCTCTTTCTCAACAAGATCCTTAATACTTAACGATAGACGTCTTTCAATAGGGTTCACTTCAAGAACTTTAACCTCGATTTTTTGACCTTCTTTAAGTACTTCTTCTGGTGTTCCGATATGATCATGGGAAATGCGTGAAATGTGTACAAGCCCCTCAACTCCCGGGAATAGTTCAACGAATGCACCGTAGGATACAATCCGTTTTACCGTACCTTCAAGTTTAGCTCCTTTTGGCGCTTTCACTTCAATTTCTTCCCAAGGTCCAGGCAACGTCTCCTTGATAGACAATGAGATTCTTTCCGAATCCCGATCGACCGATAAAACTTTAACATTCACTTTGTCGCCTTCTTTTAACACATCCGAAACCTTTTCAACATGTTCATGGGAAAGCTGTGAAATATGAACGAGTCCATCCACACCACCAAGGTCGACAAACGCACCAAATGCAGCAAGACGTTGGACAGTACCTTCTAGTACTTGGCCCTCTTTCAGGCCTTCCATGATTTCACCTTTTTTCGATTCTTTCTCTTCTTGAATAACGGCACGATGTGAAAGAATAAGACGGTTTTTGTCTTTATCCATTTCCACAATCTTAAACGTCATCGTGCGTCCTTTATAATCATCAAACGATTCAACGAAATGATCTTCCACAAGCGACGCAGGTATAAACCCACGCACCCCAAGATCGACAACCAATCCGCCTTTAACAACATCTTTCACTTCGGTTTCAATTGTTTTTTTATTATTGTAATTTTCTTCAAGCGAATCCCACGCATCTTCTGCATCGACTTTCCGCTTTGAAAGAACATAATTTTCTTCTTCAATTTTCATAATGATGAGTTCGAGTTTATCGCCTTCGACTACTGCATCCGAAGCTTTTTCAATGTGCAAGCTAGATAATTCACTAATAGGAATGACACCGTCAAACGGTGCACCAGATATTTCTACAGTTACCGATTTGTCTTCAATCTTTGTGACGATACCGTTTACGCGGTCACCTTCGTTATATGCATTTTCTACTTCCAAATTCATTTCTTCAGACATATGTAGACCTCCTCTAAATAGAATCCTACTACCATAGTATGCGAATCCACCGATAAAAACAAAAAATTGCACTTACTTAGATCATTTGTTTGTTTCAATCAATTTCTGAATTTCGTCCATTATGAGTGCAGTAACTTCTTCCGACGAAACTCTTTGTTCACGTTGTTCCGAAAGATCCATCGGTTTGCCATAAACAACTTTCAACCTTCTGAACGGCTTATATGGACCGATAATTGCACAAGGCATTACGACCGCATTGCCTTTCAGCGCGAAGAAACCAGCACCCGCAAGTCCTTTACCAAGTTCACCAGTTGTGCTTCTCGTCCCTTCCGGAAACAAACCAACAACTTCTCCGCCTTTGAGAATTTTAAGTGTATTGCGGAACGCTTCACGGTCACTCATCCCGCGTTTAACAGGATATGCTTGAACACTTGGTAAAACGCTTTTTAAAATAGGTAATTTGAAAAGCTCTTCTTTGGCCATAAAACGAACTGTTCGAGGACATGTCATTCCAACAACTGGAGGATCGAAATTATCGATATGATTTGCGCAAAGTAAAACCCCACCCTCTTTTGGGAAGTTTTCCTTGCCTATCACTTTCACTCGATACAACGGGTAAAAAATTGTACTTACGAGAAACTTTCCTAACGGATATAAGTTCATTGGCCTAACCTCTTTTCGGCAAGCCTGCTAATCTCTTCAGCTACTTCATTAATTGACATAGAAGTCGTGTCTATTAGCACGGCGTCTTCCGCCATTTTAAGAGGCGACACAATACGTTCACTATCTGCGCGGTCCCGTTCACTAATTTCTAATTCCAATTGTTCCAGCGAAGAAATCATACCCCGCTTCTTGTTTTCATTATGTCTACGCAACGCCCTTTCCTCGACGGACGCCGTCATAAACACTTTCAATTCCGCGTTTGGTAACACATGCGTACCGATATCCCGTCCGTCCATAACAACTCCCAAGCCATCTGCTAGAATACGTTGTTTCTCTACCATCAGCTCGCGTACTCCACTATGTGCAGCAACAGAAGAAACAGCAGAAGTGACTTGTTGGGACCTAATTTCTTCGGATACGTCCTGACCATCAACGAGCACCGCCTGATCATCTTCCAATCGGACTAGCGTTATTTCCGTTTCTTTCAGTAATTCTTCAAGAAGTTGTCCGTCTATAATATCTATGTTCTTTTGAAGGGCCTTATGCGTAAGTGCTCTGTACATCGCACCTGTATCTATGTATGTATAGCCCAATTTCTCAGCTGTCATTTTCGCAATTGTACTTTTGCCAGCTGCTGCCGGACCATCGATTGCAATTTTTATTCTTTTTTTCACTTCATCAACCCCTAACTTCACTTCGTCAATATTGTAACATAAAGAAATGGGAAAAGTCCCGTTCCGACAGACTTTCCCCACTGTATATATGTTAAAGTAAAGATTCGTACTAATAAAGAAAGTCGTTGAAACGGCTCACATTCATTAGTTTAGCAACTTATTGCTGTTTCTCGGTTTTGATCACTTCGGATGTTTCTGTATCAACGACAACGACATACGTTTCGGCTTCTAGTCCTTCCTCTTCTATTTTTACGAGTAAGTAATGTGCAAGCCTTTGATCGAGTCTGTCATTTTCGACATAAACGAGCTCTTCTTCAACGACCGTTACGCCCTTATGAAAAAAACTACTCCAATCTTTCTTCGTTATCTTCTGTGGTTCCGTCGCTTCCTTTCTTATATATTCCATCGCGTCCAGTCCAATAATGCCCCCGTTATCCTTTGCAACTTTTAAATGGATCGTATCTGACAACACTTTAGCTCCGTAATGAGATTCTTTCCTTACATAGACAAAATGCCAGGCTGTATGGTTTTCTCTCGCTTCCTGAAAAACCGTATCTCCGTATCCCGCATCTTTTAAGAAACTTTCCGCGCGCTCACGGATTTCATCATGGCGAAGACTTTCTTTCCCGAAAGGTCTTTCGGTCAGAAATGATAATACATGTCCGCCTTTTTCCGTTAAATCGATATAACCAATTGACTGACCTTCCGCAAAACGAAGATGATAAAACGGATAAGGTGAGCCGGGTTTACTAGTCTCAACTACAATTGATGAATTCGAAATCTCCGGAAATAGTTGTTTAAACGTTTTGATTGCTTCCTCACGCGTTATTTCATGATCGTTCATATCTCTTAATTCTTTCTTTTTCATCGAATCTGATTCACTCGCCGTTAAAGGAAAGTCACTTTCCGTATACTGTTTAACAGCTGTACCCATTCCTTTCCAGTCGTGTTTTGCATCGACGGAATCCAATTGATTAGCCCACGTTTTCACAGACATTTTCCCATCTATCAAACCAGTCGTTGCAACTTCCCATTCATTTGCCATGACGCCGAGATTTTTTGATGCTTCAGCCATGACGCGATGATATTCTTCGTTATCGCCCGTGCGTTCAGATTCTTTCGCAAAATTACCGAGTCTACCAAGATAATTCATCCAAGCACTTGAAAAACCACGATCCAACGGAAGTGCTCCAACTGAATTTTTAACATCAGAAGACAGCCTCCAAATATCTTCGCGTGCTTTTGATGAACCATCCTGTTCGTTAAACAATAACGTTTTCTTCACTGCGGTATCTAACTCTTCCATTTTTTTAGACGCATCGGTCATTTTTTCTGCATATTGGCCATTCAACAGAAATGCAAGTTGTTCATTTTCCGAAGCTTTTCCAAACGAAAAAATTGAAAGTGCTGCGATTGTATACACTAAAACAAATACAGTTTTTTTCATAATTCGGCAAAAGTGTTACCGGAATTGTAAGCATCCCAGTATTTCCTTCACCGGTCCGCCTCCCTTCAGTCTTTTTTAATTACAGAAAATGTGCAAGCCGATTTTTTTAATTTGCGGACGTGACCAAATCCACTTGCTCGTTGCCGTAATCGGATTGAAATAATAAATGGCATTTTCAGATGGATCCCATCCGTTAATCGCATCCAGAACAGCTTCAGTAGCTCGCTGATTTGGCTCTAGCCAGATTTGCCCATCGTCAACCGCGGTAAATGCACCTGGTTGGAAAATAACGCCTCCTACCGTATCCGGAAAATCGGAATGCTCAACTCTATTCAAAATGACCGCAGCAACTGCAACTTGCCCCTCATATGGCTCTCCTCGTGCTTCGCCATAAACCGCATTTGATAACAGTTTTAAATCTTGGTTCGAATATTTGGCCGGCAATTGCGCATTATTAGTTGCCCCGGTCCCACTTGCAACTTGCGAGGAAAGTGGTTTTCCACCGTAATGAGTAAACTTAGTTCCATTTTTAATGTTATTTTTAACAAACTTTTCATCGTAACTTGATACATCAGCTAGCTTCTTTTTCGTTTTCGATCCTCCAATTCCATCTACAGGAAGACCATACTGATCTTGAAAATTACGAAGCGCCCAGTACGTACCATAACCAAACTTCCCGTCAATTGCTCCATTATAAAAGCCAATAAACTGTAGCCTCGCCTGAAGTTCAATAACGTCATCTCCAAAAGCACCGCGCGCAACTTGCTGCGAACTAAACGCCCCCGTGCTTACTGGCGATATCGCATATGCACATCCAAGGAGAAGAACTACCGCAACAATACGGATGACAACTTTCTTCAAATTTATTCCTCCTTTTTATTAAGTTTGTCCAAATTTCTAGATTTTATTAAAAATAAAAATGATTCAGCATAAGCTGAATCATTCTGAATTCGTGCGTGCTTTCCGTCTGAATTGTTGCATCGCAAACGTATGTGCATATTTCACTCTCGTTAGTCCAAACCACCATAAGAACAGCATGAAAGGAACAATCAAATATAGAAAAAAGTCATGTATAAGAAAAATGCTATTATAAATGAAATGTAAACAATATGCTGCTAACAATGCCGTAAATAAAAACATTCGCTTATTCGCTTCAACAGCAAATTTCGCGCGACCAATATAATACCCCATGACGACCCCGAATAATGCGTGACTAGAAACGGGAAGTAATGCACGCATAATTGCAATATCGGTACCGAAAGTAAATAAATAAAGAATATTTTCGACAGTTGCAAATCCAAGCGATACACTTGCACCATATAAAATCCCGTCATAGGCATCTTCAAATTCTACATGACGATAAATCGCCAAAAGTAAAATAAGCCATTTGAAAAACTCTTCCAATCCGCTTGTAAATACGACATCTCGTAAGAAGTACGAAGAAAAAACATTTTCTTCTTCAAACACATGCTGTATGAACATAATTGGAAATGTCATGATAGCACCGTAAATGAAAGTATGAAATAATGTACGTGATGGTTCTTTTGCAATGTCTTTCCTTAAATAAAAGTAACTAAAAAGCGCCAATCCAGGCGCAATCGCTACAGTGAGCAATATAAACATATGGCGGCCCTCCCACTGGGTCTTATTATACCACTATATTCTATATGCCGAAGGAGATATATCATTGAAGAATATTTTACTTATCCACACAGGCGGTACTATTGCGATGAAACTGAATACGGATACAGGCGGGGTAATTGTAAGTGCGGCAAATCCTCTTACAATGGAAATTGACAAGATTCAACAATTCGCACGAATTACAGAAATTGAAGCATTCAATATACCGTCTCCGCACATCACCGCTGAACATATGCTCAACCTAAAAGATTTAATCGCCGAACAGACTACAAGTGGCGAATTCGATGGTGTCGTAATTACACATGGAACGGATACGCTTGAAGAAACCGCCTACTTCCTTGAACTGGCAACTTCAACCGATCTTCCAATCGTACTAACCGGGGCCATGCGGTCTTCCAACGAAATCGGTTCGGACGGTGTCTATAACTTAATGTCCGCCGTTCGAGTCGCGGCAAATGAAAATGCTCATGGAAAAGGGGTTCTCGTCGTTTTAAATGATGAAATTCACACGGCAACGAACGTAACGAAAACCCATGCAAGTAATGTCTCAACATTCCAAAGTCCGCAATACGGTCCAATTGGTATCGTGACAAAGTCGGGGATCCATTTCCACCATGCCCCGCTATCTAGAATTTTTTTACCTGTTCAGGCGATTTCAAAAAAAGTCGCGATGTTTAAGGTCTATGAAGGTATGGCATCTGACTTACTACATGCTGCTTCTACGATGGGTTATGACGGTGTTGTTCTCGAAGGATTTGGGCAGGGTAACGTCCCTCCTACCCTACTACCTGGAATCCGTCATCTGCTGTCAGAAAAAGTTCCAGTTATTCTCGTTTCACGCTGCTTTAACGGCATTGCACAAGATGTCTATGCATATGAAGGTGGCGGCAAAATGCTAAAAGAAATGGGCGTCCAATTTGAACATGGACTAAGCGGCCAAAAAGCTCGTTTAAAACTTTTGCTCACACTTTGTTCAAAATAAAAAAAGCGACTTTACTAACCTGTACTGACGGGTTAATAAAGTCGCTTGTTCATACACTAACCTTTTTTTTTGAATCGATTGCTTCTGCAATCATGCTGCCATGGAACTTACCATTTTCAATAAATATTTTATTTGCATCGTTCCCTGCCGCGATAACGCCTGCGATATAGAGTCCTTCAATGTTCGTCTCCATCGTATCCTCATTAAATACCGGACGCCCATTTTCTTCATCAATTCGAATACCCATTTCTTTTAAAAATGAATGATCCGGATGATATCCCACCATAGCAAACACGTAGTCATTAGGAATGTCGAACGCTTCTCCTTCTTTAGCAATCGTAACGGTGGAGTCGGTTATTTTAACTACATTCGCGTTAAAGTGCATATCGATATCACCCGCACGAACTAAACTTTCAAACCCCGGTAAAATCCAAGGCTTTACACTTTGCGAGTAATCCGAACCACGGTACACGCACGTCACGAATGCCCCAGCCCGCTCCAACTCAAGTGCCGCATCGATGGCAGAGTTTTTCCCACCAATAACAACGACCTTTTTCTGAAAGTATGAATGTGCTTCTTTGAAATAGTGAAATACATTCGGTAAATCTTCCCCCGGAATATCCATCATGTTCGGATTATCATAATAACCTGTTGCCACGACAACTTGATTTGCTTTGTATTCACTTTTGTCCGTCACAATTGTAAAAACATGATCTACTTTACGAACGCTTTCTACTTTTTCAAAATTATTTACTTGTATATTTTTCAGCTTTACAACTTCTCTATAATATACAAGCGCATCATTTCTAACCGGTCGGTCTTTCGCAGTTATAAATGGAATATCTCCAATAGAAAGTTTTAAACTCGTACTGAAAAATGTTTGGTGTGTCGGATAATTATAAATTGAGTTGACGATATTTCCTTTTTCGATGACAAGGACATCTAGCCCTTTATTTTGCAATTCAATTGCAGCTGAAAGACCACAAGGGCCTCCACCAATAACAATGACATCTTTCCCCAAAACTCGACCTCTCCTTTAAAATAAATTGCTAATACATAATCTCAATAATATGACACTCTGGTCTAGCTCCTAGTCTTAAAGGTAAAGTCGATGTACCGTATCCATTACTAACTAATTGCGCTCGGTTACCGTCCATTTTGCATGAACCTTTTTCAAACAACCCAAATTTACCTATTCTAATTTGCCCACCATGTGTATGACCTGCAAGCATAAGATCCGGTTGGAAAACAGGTTCCACTTTACGAAAGAGTGAAGGTGTGTGTGTCACGAGTATTGTTTTTTCATACTTTTCAACTTCACTAAGTGTTTTTGGAACATCCGCGTTTCTGCTAGAAGGATCATCTACTCCTAAGATTCCCCATTTGGGGTGCCCTTCAACAAAAACACTTTCATTATCAAGAATTTTACCATCATACTCAGCAATAATTGCTCTGATTTCTTTTTCACCGGCTTCACGGTCATTATTCCCCCAAATAAAATAGACTGGGCCTAAGGAAGCTAGCATTTGTATATTTTGTGATACCCGGGATAAAGGCACGCCTCTTTCAGCTAGATCCCCACCGATAATAACGGCATCAATATCGGTATTTATTTTCATTATGAGCTTTTCATCAATTTTTCTGCGATGAATATCAGAAATAAAAAATAGTTTTAGCAACGAGGTGGATTCCTTATCATTTTCTAGATTCATTTTATGATGTACTATATTCCTTCCTTTGGCACTTACGAACATGTAAGCAACAAACATTAGTAGTAATGAAAATAAGGAATACATAAGAATACTAATCGTAATCATGCGCCGCCCTTCAAAAAAAGACAAAGTGACAAACCTTTGTCTAAATTTAACTACTTCGTATTAAGGAATAATTAGCTTTTGCCCTACCGAAATATTATTCGATGATAGCCCATTCGCTTGTTTTATCTTCGCAACTCCCGCATCTGATTTATAATAATTTATCGAAATCCGATACAAAGTCTCATTGGCAGCAACAATATGCGTTTTTGCTACGGGTTTCTCCACTGGTTTTTCTACCGGCTTCTCAACCGGTTTTTCTACTGGCTTCTCGACAGGTTTTTCTACCGGCTTCTCAACAGGTATTTCTACCAGTTTTTCCACAGGCTTCTCGACAGGTATTTCTACCGGTTTTTCCACTGGCTTCTCGACAGGTACTTCTACCGGGACCACTGGTTTCTTCGGTTCTTCTTTCTTTGTTTCCTTTTCATCTGAAATAACTCCAACGGCCGGGTCATTAGACTTACCCGCAGATATATTTTTATTCATCTCATAGCTCGTATTTGGAGTTCCTACGTTTGCCGATGTATTGTTATCTGGAATATAAAAATCCGAAAGGACATAAATCAATATACCCACTGGAATCAGTGTAAAAAGTGCAAGTATGACATTAATGATAACATTACTAGATTTCTTTTTCGGTTTACGCACATTTCGGTGCAATTCAGCACGAGAAGGTAGACTACTACCGTCTTCTAAACTTATTTCTTGTCTATGCTCTTCAAATTTAACTCGATAATCATCTTTTCTCATTATATGATTCTCCTATCGCATGTTACCTTTCTATTCATTATGACGAATTTTGTCGCAAAAGTAAATGACAACACACTTCTTAGCCTAGAAGGCCTATAAGTCTATCCAACCATTTTTCGGGTTGTCTGTTATAACTTTTCATTTTAGTATCTACTATCCAATTAGGGAGGGAAAACCCGCAAGCCGAGCAGCAAGCATTTGGTCGATCTATTAGTTCCTCATCAAAATAAGACATAATATTTTTTCTAATACATCTATCCGAATGGATAATGTGAAGCATCTGTTGCAATTGTTTTTCTTTCTCATTTGCAATCTCTTTTAGTCGATGCACAGTACTTTCCAATTGCATTCGCTCCAAGTAATAATCAAGAACTCGTTTTCCAGTTTCACTAAGCCCTGCCATTGTAGCCGCTTCTTCACTTGCTGTTTTATTCGCTATAAGAGCAGTATACGTTCTAACTTCTTCTTCGTGCGGCATATCCTCTTGAATGATAAATCGAGTTTTTCTTTCATCATCAGGTGCGTAAAGCAATGTGGCTGCCGATTGCTCCCCGTCCCTCCCTGCTCTACCCACTTCTTGAATATATCCAGCAATCGTAGAAGAAAAATGCTCATGAATGATTTGTCTTATATCGTTTTTATGTATGCCCATTCCAAAAGCATTAGTTGCACATATCCATTGAATTTCACCATTTATAAATTGTTCCTGTATAAATGCGCGGTCAGTCGGTTCCATTCCTGCATGATAAGAAGCGACTAATACGCCTTCATCCAATAAGTAGGAAGTCAGTTCATCCGCACGTTTTCTTGAAGAAACATAAATGATTCCGGGCCCAATTGTTCCTTGAATTCGTTCTTTAATCCAAGCGGTTTTCGCGTTTTGCGACTCCATCTTCATAATAGAAAATGTAATATTGGGTCGGTCCAATGAATGCCTATGAATCGATGGGCTTTTTAAATTTAAATAGCGAACGATATCCTTAACTACTTTTTCGTCTGCGGTAGCTGTAAGCGCGAGTACATTCGGACGATTAGGTTGCTCTAAAAATTCACCTATGCGTAAATAATCTGGTCTGAAATCGAAGCCCCATTGCGAAATACAATGGGCTTCATCTATAACGATTAGTGACAGTTGAATGTATTTTAATTTATTAGAAGTCATCGGCTGTAACAACATTTCAGGTGAAATAAAAATGAACTTATATATTGCCAGGTCCTCCAAAACTCGATTTTTTTCTTTAAATGAAAGAAATGAATTTAAGGCAATAACATACTTTTCACCGTTTCTTTTCATATTTGCAACTTGGTCCTCCATTAATGAAACAAGCGGCGAAATGATCAAAACAGTCCCACTCGAAGCATAAGCCGGCAATTGATAACAGAGCGACTTCCCCAATCCAGTCGGTAAAATAGCAATCGTATCGTTTCCAGTAATAACATCCCGAATGACGCCTTCTTGACCCGGCCTAAAATGTTCAAAACCAAATCTGTCTTTTAAGATTTTATGGATATCCACGTTGCTTCTCCTTTCGACTGTGCACCTAAAATAAGACGCAATTGAAAATAGGTGAGATGTTCAAACTCATCTTTCAATAGACGCAATCTTTTTGTTGCCAACTCATCTGCTTTTTTTAACACATTTTGTATATCATTTCCCGACACAAATTTATCTAATGGAAATGCCGCGTCATTTATAGATAGCTCGACAAAATGATCTTCAATTGTGCTCATTTTCAACTTTCGTAGTGTCGCTATGTCATTCATGGACAGTCCGTTGTCAAACATATTTTTTGTTTGCATAGCTGATAAAGTTAAGTAAGATGAAACTTTGATATCTTTAGTCATTTTTCGCAAAAATGGCGCATCAGTTGACGTTTCAATTGCAACAAGTAACCTATGAATGCTTTCTACAAATAATAGGCGGATAGAGTCCATACTAAGTTTCAAACTGTCAGCTAACTGATTCCATGTCCAGCCTGTTAACCCACCGCCTACTAACCGATGGGTTAAAATTGTTTTTTGTATATCTGTCATTTTACTCTTTTCAATACAACGGGAAAGTTCTTTCATGAATTGAAGAGAAAAAGAAGGCTCATGAATAGGTTGCCCGTGAACAAGTGATTTTACAAATGTTTGGATTTCATAATCTTTTTCAATAGGCATAAATGACTTTTCGCCTAGTCTAAAATTGGAGATCGTCTGCACAAATAATGACAATCTAGCGTAAAAAATCATTTCATTTCCTCTGTAATCCCACCCATTAAAATAATATGTCGGTAGAGTCGTTGCAAAGGACCGTCCTTTTTCTGTCAACACTACAAGTGAATGTTCTGTAATTGACAAATAACCGGAATTTATCAATACTCCAGCTGCTTCGTCGTATAATTCGATTTTTAGTTTGGGCAATATCCCAAAGAAAGCTTTCAAGTTATAGTATTCCACGTCTGACAAAGTTTGTCCCGAACGCTTTCCACGTAACAAGTGTAATCCAGCATAAATAGTACGTTCCCCGTCCATTCTGCTGATAATTGACAATAGTATTGATGAGAGTTTCACTTGTTTGCATTCCCCCGTTCTAAAAAAAGTGTTTTTATGTTGAAAACTTTTGGAAACATCTTTAGAATGATATCGAAGACAAATTGTGTTGTACGTAAAGAAGAGGAGAGACTTAACCATGCCTAAATATACAATCGTTGATCAGGATACGTGCATTGCATGTGGTGCTTGTGGGGCCGCGGCGCCTGACATTTACGATTATGACGATGACGGAATCGCTTTCGTTATCCTAGATGATAACATGGGTACTGCCCAAGTTCCAGAAGAACTGTCAGAAGACTTGGAGGACGCATTCGATGGTTGTCCAACTGATTCCATAAAAGTTGCAGACGCCCCGTTCGACGGCGACGCACTAAAATATGAAGACTAAATAGAAAAAGATCGTTTCCGAGAAATCCCGGAAACGATCTTTTTTATTTGGCCATTAATTCAGAACGTTGTTTAGCAATCCACTGTTTCATACTATTGTAAAGGAGTAATGAAATTACCATAATAATAATACCTTTTATAAGATTGAATGGTAAGATTCCTAAAATAATCATTGTATAGAGCGCGTCACCAGTTGTAGCTGGCATATTCAAGAAATATGTGTACATTGGTAAGAATACGACATAATTCAAGAAGCTCATACCGATAGCCATAGATAGCGTTCCAACGATTAGTCCGCTAGCAAGACCTTTATTACTACGGTATTTATTGAAAATAAAGTAGATTGGTAAAATAAATAAAATTCCAGTTACTAAGTTCGCAATTTCTCCTACCGGAACGCCTGTCGGACTTCCTGTGAAGAACCAATGCAAGACGTTTTTAATAACCTCAACGGTAATTCCAGCAACGGGTCCCATCGTTAAAATAGCCAATACTGCAGGTATTTCACCAAAATCAAATTTCAGGAATCCTGGTATAGCTGGTAACGGGAAATTGAATTGCATTAAGATTGTTGCCATACTTCCTAGCATTGCGATGACAAGCATTTTTCTTAATTTAATATTTTTCAATTGTTCCTCTCTCCTTTTGCGATTCACTTCAAAAGAGGAAAGGCTAGCCACTCTATATATGTCGACAAAAAACTCCCCAAAGCTAAAAAGCTCTAAGGAGTTGGAAAGGTACACTTAAATAAGCATCCTCTTTGTGGACAACACAAATAGAAGACCGCACCTTCACCTTCTCCCATCCAGACTTTACTGTCGGCTCCGGAATCACACCAGAATCAGCCTTGCAGCTCGCGGGCTCGGAAAATCAATTTCCATTACCGCCGGTCGGGAATTACACCCTGCCCCGAAGATGAATCAATATTATGTTACGAACCCATCATATAATAAAAAAAGTGTTTTGTAAACTTGATTGTTTACAAAACACTTTCAACTTCAATTTCCGGTTAAATAATACGGATTGACAGCTACTGGTTCTGGTAAATTAGCTGTTAAATTATAATTGCCAAACTCCGATTGTTGAACGTTTTCGAGCTTCGTAACCATATGGTAGTTTTGGGCTGTCAACATAAACCCTTCAATCATTGCCAATGCATCTGTTGGATTCATTTGCGATAAATCCAATATTTCTTTAAAGCTGACGATGGCAACTCCATCGGCAACACGGACTTCATAATTCGTTTGTTCGGGGACAAGCACTTCAACCATGTCGTTTGGCGCTTTCTTCATAGCGACGAGCGCTTCTTCAACAGTGGCAAAATAAGTACCGCCATCCGGTGTAAGATACGTTTCCCCCGAAGGCATGACATACTTATAATATGGTAAAGGTCTTTTTCCTTTATATAACTCTTTCACTTCCATCAATCCAACATAACCAAAATTCACAAGTTCTCCATTGTCATCGACTGTTTTAAACTTGTCATAATCAATAAACGTTTCATCGACTGACTTTTCGTATACGCCCAATGCAGCAGGGGATAAATCGTAGTTATGACCTTCAGGGACTATATGACTAATTATACTGTCTTTCAACGTCAACTTACCTTTATACGGATGATAATCATCAAACCCAAGCTCTTCCTCTGGAATTTCTGTCGCATACATATTGTATAGTTCAACAGTACTCGGTTCCCCTTCAGGAAAATCTGCAATAATCTGTTGTTCCGAAATAAGAAATGTAACAGGTATAACATTCGCATCCGTAGTCAGACCTATGCGGAATGCCCGCATCCTATCGAGGTGACCCGGAAGAAGTATGTGGCTAGCATTATTTTTACTTGCTAAAACTAAAGAGGACTCCTTTGCGCTTTCCTCGTAAACATCCGAAATCGCGGTACCATTCTCGTTTGCAGCCTTGGAAGAATCCCCGACTTCGACGTTTCGCGTAATTGTTAGATCACTATCCTCACTTGCCCGATCCATTTTCGCCTCGTTCCCACGCAGCATTGACGGAAGAAGCACACTTAGCAGAAGGAGTGCCGCAACAGCAACAAATGCCGGAATCCATTTAGAAGCGACTTTTTTACGATTCAATTTTCGAAAGCGCTCATCTTGTTTAAGTTTCGCCAATACTTCTGACTTGGGGCGATGATCTTGAATAGTCGGCGCTTGTTTCAGTAGTTCTTCAATCTTTTGATTATCCCAGTTATTATTGGGCATCTAGTTTCTCCCTTCTGCCGGAAGAGCATTCATTTTTTTCTGTAAAGATTTAATGGCCCTATGCTGTGTTGTTTTGACTTTTCCTTCTGTCCAGTCAAGCACTTCAGCGGTTTCAGCAATAGATAAGTCATGGAAGTAACGCATGACGATGACCATTTTCTGATCACCCGTACACATATCGAGTTCTTTCAACAACTCTCTCATTTCTTCGCTCATAATTGCCATTTCATCGGGCAAAATTCCCGTAGACACGAGTTCACTTTTTTCCCAATCGAATTTATCGTAAAGATGCTTTTTTCGAACTGAACTTTTTCTGAAATGATCGATTGCGACGTTTTTCGCTATTGAAAAAAGCCATGTCTTTTCAGAACTCTTCCCTTCAAAACCAGCATATGCTCTTAGTACCCTCACATACACTTCATGCGAGAGATCCTCGGCGTGATCTCGGTTCCTAGTCAAGTAAATAAGGAACTTAAACACATCTTGGTGGTACTGCTCATAAAGCCGGTGGAAAACGGAGTCGTCCATGAAATCCCCCCGTTCATTGTATTAGTCGTGTCTCTCTTCAAACAGTTACACTTTTTCAAGAGGTAGCGTACATTTGAAGATTGTTCCCCCTTCAACCCCTCTTTCGGCAGAAATCATTCCGTCATGCGAATCGATAATATTTTTAGCAATCGCTAGTCCAAGACCCGTTCCGCCTTTACCTCTTGTTCGCGCTTTATCGGCTTTATAAAACCTTTCAAAAATAAACGGTAAATCACCTTCTGGAATACCGGAACCCGTATCAGAAACAATGATTTCACACGTATCTATATACTTTTCGATACGTAGAGTTACAGAACCTGATTCGGGTGTATGGCGTATCGCATTATCAATTAGATTTGTAAATACTTGTTCCAATCGATCTTCATCCGCATTTAAAAAGATTTCATCATCTTTTTTAAAGTCGAAAGATAACGAAACATCCGAATCCCTAGCCGTTTGCGTGAATTTAGTGACGACCCGTTCAAGAAATGGAATCATCGATAACGAATCTTTATAAAGCCTCATATGTCCGGATTCCATTCGAGCTAGGTCGAGCAAATCTGTGACAAGTCGACTCATTCTTTTCGATTCATCATGAATAATTTGCACCATTTCATTACGTTCTTCGTCGTTTGACGGTACACCATCAATAATCGCTTCACTATACCCTTGCAGCATCGAAATTGGCGTGCGCAGTTCATGTGACACGTTAGCTATGAAATCGGACCTCAGCTTATCAAGCTGATGCTGTGCTGTCATATCACGTAGTACGGCTACGGCACCTCGAATACTACTGCCGCTATACAATGGGCTAATTGAGATATTGTAAAATTGACCGCTGATTTCAAGTTCATCTTCAACTTCCTCTGAAAATGTCAAGACATGATCTAACATATGATACAACTCCGGTGGTATCGTTTGTTCTTTTGCATCATTTTTAAAATACCAATTTTGAAGTAGTTTTTCTGCTTGCGGATTGCTTAGCAAAATTGTGTAATCTCGGTTGAAAGTGATAACCGCATCCGTCATAGATGTTAGAATACTTGAAAGTTGCTCTTTTTCCTGACTTATTAACTCGACATGATATTTGAGTTGTCTTCCCATCTGATTAAATGCAGTCGCCAGTTGCCCGATTTCATCGTTTTGTAAAGCTGGTAACTTCGTATCGAAATTCCCTTTTGATAACTCGAAAGCAGCGAGGCGCATTTCCCTTAATGGAGAAGTGATTCGAGTGGATAAGAAAAATGCAAAAATCGTCGTTAGTATGAATGCTATAAATGCAGATAAAAATACAATGGATGTTGTTCGATTAGTCGTCCGATGGATCGAATCAAGACTTTGGTAAATATAAACAGTTCCTTTTATTCCTGTGTCTCCTTCAAATGGCTCTGCAAGAACCATATATTTCCCCATTACATCTTTGTCAGTAATTGATGGCAAAATCATTTCTTTGAATATCGGTTTGCCTGAAGAAGATATAGATTGAAATGCGGGCTCTGAAAGTACTTTCTTCTGAATTTCTTCTTTATGTAATCCATTATGAAAACTATGGGTAATCTCACCGGCTTCATTTACTATAAGTGCGTTCGTCTCATCATCAAGAATGTCTTGAATGATAGGGGACATTGAATGTTGACCATCATATTGCCAGACAATTTTTGAAATCGTGAATGCTTCTCTTTCAAGTGAATCTTCCGCTTGTTCTGTGTGGAAGTTATCCAAAAATTCCAATAAAAAAACAGTTACAATAAACAACACAAAAGTAACGAGAAGCAATATGGTTGCCCATAGCTTCCCGACGATTGAATTCCATATCCTATTCATTATGAGCCTCGAATTTGTATCCGACACCCCAAACTGTAACGATCATTTTTGCTGCACGTTCGGAAACACGGTTTAGTTTTTCACGTAGTCGTTTGACATGTGTATCGACTGTCCGAAGATCTCCAAAAAATTCGTAATGCCATACTTCTTTTAACAACTGTTCCCTATCAAATACTTTGTCCGGTGATTTAGCAAGAAAGTATAGTAATTCGTATTCTTTCGGTGTTAAGTTTACTTCTTGTCCTTCCGCTGTTACACGATGCGCATCGTGGTCAATCGTAAGTTGTTGGAACACGACTAAGTCTTTTGACGGTGATGATGCATTAGCTCCAGGGAATACGACAGATCTTCGTAAAATTGCTTTCACACGTAAAACAACTTCACGAGGACTAAACGGTTTGACTATGTAATCGTCTGCACCCGACTCCAAGCCCGTAATGCGGTCCGATTCTTCCCCTTTTGCGGTCAACATAATAACCGGCGTCATCTTTTTTTGCTCTCTTAGTGCTTCTAACACTTCAAGACCATCTTTTTCCGGCATCATTTGATCCAGTAAAATACAATCATAATTATACGCAAGCGCTTTCTCAAGTGCTTCCGCACCATCCACAGCTTCTTCGACCTCATATCCTTCACGTGTTAAGTACATATTTAACAGACGGCGAATTCTATCTTCGTCATCCACAACGAGTAATGTCACTTTTTCTTCCATTCTAAATTTCCCCTTTCTACTTGTTCCTATACCCATTGTACAATCGGACCTACAAAATTGAAATAAAAAGACTGCACGGAGTTGGATAACATCCGTGCAGTCTTAGGTTATTGTCTTAAGTTTGTCACTAAGCTAGCTGGCAAAGGTACTTACGCTTTTCTTATGCGTATGAATGCAGCCCTGCAATAATCAAGTTAACTGCGATTAGATTGAACATGATGATGATAAATCCAATTACCGCAAGCCAAGCTGATTTTTTGCCTTCCCATCCACGTGATAGACGTAAATGAAGGAATGCTGCATAAAAAAGCCATGTAATAAGGGCCCATACTTCCTTTGGATCCCAGCCCCAGAACCTGGACCATGCTTCATGTGCCCAAATCATTGCGAAGATGAGCGCACCAAGTGTGAAGACCGGGAAACCGATAAGAACTGAACGGTACCCAATTTCGTCCATTAATTGTGTATTTGCCTTTTTAGCAAACGGTTGGAATAATGTTGCTATCGGCCGACGTACAATAAGACGCATGAGCAGATAAAGTACAATTCCTGTTGCAACTGACCAAACAAATGTAGTTAATGTTTTCGCATTAATGATTGCTGGCATTTCAAAAAGAGGTGTCATTTTATCCGGCGTAACTGCAACGTACTCATTCATACCAAATAACGGTGGGTAATTATAAACCATTTTTGCTGTTTGTTCGTTTTTGTCAACGAAAGTAAATTCAGCTTCGTACCCCGTTAGCGCAAATGCTGAAGATGACAGAATGAAACCAACGACCAAAACTAGCGTAAACATAACCGACTCCAACCAAAAGCGTTCTTTTGATTTCTTTGTCAGGTCAACGTTTTTCAGTAATAATACAAGTCCCGCAACCGCACTAATTGCAAGGATAGCCTCACCAAGTGCCGCCGTGCTCACATGAACCCACAACCAGTAACTTTTAAGTGCTGGAATAAGTGGCGTGATTTCCGTAGGAAACATGCTTGCATATCCAATAATAATAATTGCAATTGGCAATGCAAATAATCCAAGTGAAGGCGTTCTGTATAAATAAAACAGTAAAATGAACGCTCCTACAAGCATCATTGCAAATGCCGTCGTAAATTCAAACATATTACTTAATGGAGCATGTCCCGACGCCATCCACCGAGTTGCAAAGTAGCCAAGATGCGTAAGGAATCCTATTGTCGTGATAATGATCCCCATTTTTCCCCACTTGTTGTTTTTATACGACGCTTCAGATTTTGCACCCTTTACCGCTCCGCCAAAAAATAGCGTTGCGACAAGGTATGCAACAAATGAAACAAATAGTAAATTCGAGCTTAACGATGCAAGTTGTGTCATTCTGTTTTGTCCACTTCCTTCTCATCCGAATTAGACTCTGTATCTTGCCGATCTTCATACGCTGGCAAGTTTGCGTAGTCTTTCACTTGATTGATTTCTTTTTTCAATGAGAACCAGTTTTTATTCGTATGCCCTGCAAGTAAAACTTCATCGTCTTCGCCTTTTTGAATCCATATTCTCCGGTGATTCCAATAAGAACCCATTGACACACCAATCATGAATATAATTCCACCAACAAGTAAAATATATAACGTCTTATCTTTACGAATTGTTAAGCCCGAAATATCACGAGTTTCTGCGCTAAGGAAGTTCACCTTATAGTCATTTTCTTCGGTTTCTAGCGTTTGACGTATCGCTACGAAACTCATTTCACCGTCTGGTTTAGCTGGCGTAATCATTTTGAAAATAAATGCAGGGTTATTCGGGATTGGTGATTTCGATTTAGGTTCACCGTTTTCAATTCCATCATAATCCGCATAATAATCTTTCAATTCGACGATTGTTTCGTTTCCAAGCACATAGGACTTTTCTGGATTAATAAGATCTACAGTGAATTCACCAAGTGACTTTTCCGTTGCCTTTTCGGTAAGTTGGAAAGTCATTGATTTTAATTCATCTAACCGATAATCCATTTGGAAAACATTATACCCATCGAATTTTAATGGTTTGTTTACAATAATTGAATAATCTTTTTCATGAATCATTCTATCTTGTCCTGGCAAATCATTTTCGTCTTTTTTGTATAAAGCGACGTCTGTCTGGTAGTTTTTCGCAATAACGCCCACTCGGTCAAGTGCTTTCCCGAATACTTCGTCTGCTTCTTCTTTTGTATAGTTTTCAAGAATAAATTCCTTGTTTTCTATAAAATAGCCCGGAGCACCCGGAATTGCACGAGTTTCTCCTTCGCGAAGCCACATCGTTTCGTCCACATAAAAACCTGGAATTCCACGTAGTAAAATTCCAAAAAGGAAAATAATTAAGCCTGTGTGGTTGACGTATGGACCCCATCTAGAAAACCGGTTTTTCTCGGCAAGAATAGCCCCATTTTCCATTTTGACATTATATTTAAGTTCTTTCAACTTCTCTTCAGCTTTCACAAGCGAGTCATCCGGATTTTCAACTGTTCCTATTCCGTAAACTCGTTGACGTTTCATGAAAGATGCATGGCGTTTTGTACGTTGTTGTTTCAGTGATTTGTAAAGCGGAATCACTCTATCAACGCTTGCGATGATAATTGAAATACCGAGCATTCCAATAAGTGTTTTAAACCACCAACTGCTATACATATCGTAAAAACCAAGCTTGTAATAAAGAACGCCCGCAAAACCGTATAATCTTTCGTAGTAATCCGCAATATCTGCATCCGTCGTAAAGGGTACATATAGTTTTTGTGGAAAGAGCGTCCCGATCGCCGATGTAGTAAGAACAGCAATAATAATACTTATTCCGATTTTAACGCTTGAGAAGAAGTTCCATATTTTATCGATAATTGTTCGTTTATATGTTTGTGATCTTCGTGCCGAACCTTCATAACGCATGTCGACAACATCGCTTTTTTTAGCTTCTTCTGTTTGTGGTCTACCACATTGCTCACAAAGCACTGTGCCGAATGGATTTTCATGGCCGCACTGGCATTTGATTTTGCTCATCTAATTGTACTCCTTACTCGGGTTGAATGCTTTCCATATAAGACCGTATTTCATCTTCGGTCATCTCCCGTGATATGATTTGTTCGATTTTACCGTCTTTATTAATGATGTATGTAGTGGGTAGCGGTATAAACTTATAAGCTTCCTTTACACTTTCATCTTTATCTATTGTGATTGGGAATGTTAACCCATATTGGTCCCTAAATGTTTTAACTTTCAGATCCGATTCTTTTATGTTAATTGATAGTACTTTTACACCTTTATCTGCAAACTCATTATGCAGTTTTTCAATATAAGGCATTTCTTTTTTACAAGGAGGGCACCAAGTTCCCCAGAAATTCAGGAAAACCCCTTCGCCGCGATAATCTGAAAGACGTTGCTTGTTCCCTTCGAGGTCAACAAGTTCAAAATCAGGGGCCATATCACCAACCGCTAATACTTTTGATTTTTCTTTTGGTATAAGTGTATATATAACTGCAGAGACAAGAAGAAGCAAAACGATTGTTCTTATAATTAGACGGTTTCTTTTTTTAGTAGCCATCAATTTTGCCTTGTCATTTACTTTGGACATATTTCTTACCTCCTAACATCCCATAATCCAATCTCAATTATAACAAAAGGATTTGCATGCATACGACGCATAATTGAAAGGTCTGTGAACGATTTGGAGGTTTTTAACCGATTTTACCCGTTTCAGCAAGTACACGTAACTGCTTTACTTCGTGTTTTGTCAGTTCTCTAAATTCTCCCGCATTTAAACCGTGTGTTGTCAATATTGCAAATGATTCTCTTCTTAGTTTATCGACGGGGCAACCAATCGCATCAAACATACGACGCACTTGACGATTTTTACCTTCGTGAATCGTAATTTCAATAAGTGCCGTGTTTGTTTTCTTATCCACAGTTCGCATCTTCAATTGTGCAGGTGCTGTTCTTCCATCTTCTAACATAATTCCATGCTCTAGTTTTTTAAGGTCTTCACGCATTGGAATCCCTTTTACTTTCGCAACGTACTTTTTCCGAATTTCAAATTTCGGATGCGTCATTAAATATGAAAAGTCTCCATCATTCGTCATAATAATGACGCCCGACGTATCATAGTCTAGTCTTCCTACTGGAAAAATTCGTTCTTCAACATGTGGTATTAAATCAAGAACTGTCTTTCTTCCTTTTTCATCATGGGCCGTTGAGATAATACCTCTTGGCTTATAAAGAAGGTAATAGACATTTTCTTCTTTCGATATTTGAACTCCTTCAACTTCAACTCTATCTGAACCGGAAACTTTCGTACCTAGCTCGGTAACAACGACCCCGTTCACTTTCACTTTACCTTCTGCAATCAAAACCTCTGATTTTCTTCGAGAAGCAATCCCTGCTTGTGCTATCACTTTTTGTAATCTTTCCATTTCGTCACTCCGTCCTGTATTCTGTAAAAAATTATGTCACACTTTACGTCAAATTAAAAGAAGACTGTCCTGTATCGCCGCAGTCTTCTTGAATTAGACATAATTTGATTCATTTCATAGCTATCTGCTTGAAACTTATTAACGCCTCTGTCTCACCATTTGGTTTTATTTCCTAATTGAAATGGGTGAGGTTATAAGTACCTCATTACCAAATGACACTGTCCACGTTCCCGTACTTCGGGTGTCCGTTCCACGTGGGATATGCACAATATGAGAAAGCTCCTTTTTTTCACCTTTTTTCAGAAGAAGTTGAATAGGCGACTGGAGTTCCCCTTCAATTCCAGGGAGTATATCGTACGTACCACTTTTTGCAACCGTTACAAGTTTGTATGAAGAAAACACTTCGTTGGCAAGACTTTTATGTGTATTCCAGTCATTTCCATCATTCAATGTCACTACAATAATCTTTTTATCGTCTTTTTCAAAAAAGGTGGCAAGTGTACGCCCGGCAACTTTCGTAAAACCCGTCTTCCCGGCAATTGCTGTCGGTTCAGAATGAAGAAGCCGGTGCTTATTACTCCAATTATATGTCGTTTCGCCTTTTTCGTATACATAATTTTTGGTTGTCGCAATTTCTTTAAATGTATCATTCTGCATGGCATGATACAACATGCGAGCTGTATCATATGCTGTAGATAAATGCTCTTCGTTATGCAAGCCAGATGGGTTTGTAAAAACAGTATCGTTCAAGCTATATAGAAATGCTTTTTCATTCATCAAATCAACGAACCCTTCCAAAGAGCCACCTGCATGTTCAGCCAGAGCATAAGCCGCATCATTGCCAGAGCGGAGCATCAGTCCGTTAAGCAATCCTTCCACATCTTCAACTGCATTTTGTTGCAAGTAAAGTGACGAGCCTTCTGCAGAAGCCGCTTCCGGCGAAATATGAATCTCCCCGAATGGTGCACCACTTTCAATGACCGTAAATGCAGTCCATATTTTCGTTAAACTAGCAATTGGTAGTCTTACATGTTCATTAGACCCCATTAATAACCTTCCAGTATTTGCGTCAATCACAGCCCACGCTTGTCTAGCAAATGCGTCTTTCGCACCTACAAGTAGAAATAATGAGATGAATAGAACAATGAGTAGTGCCCGTTTCAAAAACGATTTCCTCCTCAATCATTTTCTATTGTGAACGCTTCTTGAAACTGTGTCATAAATAGATCCGTATCTTCCGCTTCATTTTCTTCTTCAATTATGAGTGGTGGTAGTTCCTCAATTGAGCTAAGCCCAAAACGATCGAGAAACAAATCGGTCGTCCCGTACAATATAGCTCGACCCGTTCCATCCGAACGACCTTTTTCCATTATAAAGCCCCGAGAAATGAGTGTATTAAGAGGTCCGTCCGATTTGACGCCTCGTAAATCATCGATTTCAACACGAGTTACGGGCTGTTTGTAAGCAACGATTGCTAGTACTTCCAAAGAAGCTTTTGTAATCGATTGAGGAGAAGGATTTTCTAGCAATCGTTTGATATCATCTGCGTAGATCGGTTTTGTCACAAGACGATAAGCACCACCGAATAATTTCACCGTAATCCCGCTATCCATTCTAAGCTCGTAGTTTGAAAGAAGTTTTTCAAGTGAATTGACAACTTCTGATTCTTCTTTTTCGGTTAAAACCGTTAACTGTTGAATCGTTAGCCCTTCATCGCCAGCGATAAATAAAAAACTTTCAATCATTCCGACAACTCGTTCATCAATTTCCATTTCCATTTACAGCATCCTCCTTCCTAAATGAAACGGTAAGTCGGTCGAAGTTTCCGTCCTGTTCAACGATCACATCTCGCCGCATCATGAGTTCAAGTAAAGAAAGGAAGGTAATCACAAGTTCTGGCGTATTACCGACATCAAATAGGGAATAGAAATCACATCTTCCACCACTTCTTTCTAGTCTGCCCATAATTTCATCCATTTTATCACCTACGGATTGCTCTGTTTTCATTATACTTGCAGATGTTGGCGCTTTTAATCGCTTTCGATCCAACATCTTTTGAAATGCTCCTATTAAATCGAATACGTTCAAGTTTTCTTCCGTACCTATCGCTACGACTTCGCTAAATTGCCCTAAATTCCCCGGTGTTCTTGTAAAATAATCTGAACGTTCCTCGGCGGATTCTTTCAAACTAATTGCCGCTTCTTTATATTTCCGATATTCAATTAAACGCGCTACGAGCTCATCCCGTGGGTCATCTTCCATGTCGAAATCGGTCTCATCGCCAAACTCTTCGCCTTCGTGCACTGGAAGGAGCATTTTACTTTTAATTTCTATTAATGTAGCTGCGAGTACTAGATACTCACTGAGTTCATCGAGTTGCAGCACACGCATCGCGTGTAGGTGTTCTATGTACTGCTGCGTCAGCTCACTCATCGGAATATCATAGATATCAATTTCAAGTCGATTGATTAAATGTAATAATAGATCTAGAGGACCTTCAAAAGCTTCAAGTTTCACTTTATATAACAAGGAATTTCACCTACCTAATGTTTTATACTTTCGAAAGGACTGATTGCATGCAACCGCTCCACAATCCATTATTTATGAAGTTTATTGTTTATTTTAATACAAACGAAGATTTTTTTGAATGCCACGAAGTACTTGAAGAGTATTGGAAATCTCTTCCGAACAGCACAAAAAATCATCCACTCGTTGCTTATATTTTACTCTCAACGGGACTATATCACTTTCGAAGAGGGAATACTGTAGGGGCACTTCGAACACTCCGTAAAGCATCGACCAAAATGACGCATATAGTAAGGGACTTTCCCGAATTCACAAAAGGATTGGATATTAGCCGGCTCTGTGCCGATTTAGAAGCAACGATTGACCGCTTACAGACAGGTCAATCATTTGAGTCTTTTCCTCTTATTGTTTCGTCACCAGGTCTAGCGCTTCGAACGAAAAAGATGGAACTTTCAATGGATCTTCTCCCTTTCGAAAGCGATGCAGTTATTCATAAACATATGCTCCGGGACCGGACGGATATTCTTCTCGCACGCAAAGAAAAAAAGAAGGGCAGAATTTAATCTTCTGCTCCTTCTCCTTTTAGCGCACATTTTTTTAGAAATGATTCGGTATCCTCGGTGCTGATGCACTTTTTTTCAGGGAATAGTGTTTGTAATTTCAACACCATTTCCTTACCGATTCCTTCACCTCGGAATGATGGATTAATAGATATATGATGCAATGTGTATGCATCTTCTCCCATTTCCAAACCAATCAAACCAATAAAATCTTCGTCTTTTTTCAAAAGAAACAACTGCCAATTTGATTCTGTTTCATATCTGTGTATCGTTTCCTGTAATTTCTTTACATTCTTTTCACCGGGCATGTATGAAAGTAAACCCATCGCAATTTTCTCATACGTTTTCTTATATCGTAAAAGCATAATAATTGAACACCTTCTTTTCTGAAAACCCTTCATATATCCTATACGAATACGTAAGATTTTTCAATACTAAGCGTTATCTTGGGTCAATAACTGGTGCGACAAAATACCAATAAGCGGCACCCCATACGATAGTAACTAGAACTAAAATGATAAACAAAGTAACATTACGCTTTTTCAAACCGTTTCTCCTCGTTTCACTTTTTGTAAAGGGAGATCCAGTCTAGTGACATCTTCATACGTTTCCCTGCGCACGACAAGTTTATGTGCACCATTTTCTACAAAAACAACTGCCGGTTTTGGCAGACGGTTGTAGTTACTTGCCATTGAATAGCCATAGGCACCTGTACAGAAAGTTGCAATGATATCCCCTTCTTCCGGTTCCGCAAGATAGGCTTCTTCTATTAGTTTATCGCCAGATTCACAGCATTTCCCAGCAATCGTTACTTTAGCCGAATGTGTCTCAGTCATTCTGTTTGCAGTAACTGCCGTATATTTTGCGCCGTAAAGTGCGGGTCTAATATTATCGGACATCCCACCATCAACTGCGATGTACCTACGAATTCCTGGTACTTCTTTGGAGCTACCGACCGTATAGACTGTTGTGCCGGCATCTCCGATGAGCGATCTGCCTGGTTCAATCCATATTTCAGGAATCGGATAATTGTTTTCTTCCGTCATTGACAAGACAACTTTCGCCATTTCGCCAACGTATTCAGACGGATGGAGTGGCTTATCTTCTTCTGTATAACGAATTCCAAACCCGCCGCCCAAATTTAATACATCACAAACAAATCCGAACTTGTCCCGCCAAGCAACCATTTTTTCAATCAATGCCTCTGCCGCAAAACGAAATGCATTCGTTTCAAAAATTTGAGATCCAATATGGCAATGCATACCCAAAAGATTAACGTATGGATGCTCGTACAACTGAAGGAATGCTTCGTCCGTCTGGCCATTTTTCAAATCAAAACCAAACTTTGAATCTTCTTGACCCGTTGTAATATAGTCGTGTGTATGTGCTTCAATACCCGGAGTCACTCGCATGAGAACATTCATTTTTTGTTTGCGTGTCTCTGCAATTTCTTTTACTAAAGCGATTTCGGAAAAGTTATCGATGACAATGCAACCGATTTTTTCCTCAAAAGCATATTCTAACTCTGAATAGCTTTTATTGTTCCCATGAAAATGAATTCGTTCGCGTGGAAAATCTGCCTTAACAGCGGTAAAGAGCTCTCCGCCCGACACAACATCGAGCGACAAGCCTTGTTCTTTAGCAATTTCATAAATCCCAATTGAAGAGAACGCCTTACTTGCATACGCAACTTGTGCTCGGATACCCGCCTTACGAAACGTCTCTTTAAATGCATTCGCTCGTTCACGGAATAACGCGATATCATATACGATAAGTGGTGTTTCATACGTATGTGCAAGCTCAATTGTATCGACATCACCGATTGTCAAATGACCCAACTCATTGATTGATTGTGTACCATATAGATGCATACTGCATCCCCCTTCCGATGTTGACTAGTTAAAACTTTATCACAGACGGAGGGAGAGACGCAATAATTTGTCAAACACGATCCCTTTCTGGCGAATCCGTAATGAATGGACGCGGCTCGTCCGAAGTCATAGGAAATCTTATGATTACACGTAACAAACCATGAGGAAAAAAAGGTACAGCGGGCCATAAATACGGTGTACCCATTGGCCTTAGTGCACATAAGTAGTAAAAAAGAACAGCGATTGACAAGAAGAATCCGGGGGCCCCAAAAATTCCTGTCACCAATAAAATAGATATTCTAAAAACTTTTGTCGTTATGCTCAATTCATAAGAAGGAATCGCAAAAGTAAATATTGCACTTACCGCAACATAGAGAACTACTTCTGGCGTGAAAAGACCCACATCGATTGCAACTTGTCCAATTACAATTGCCGCAACGAGTCCCATCGCGGTCGACATCGGTGTAGGGGTATGGATTGCTGCCATTCGCAGTACTTCAATTCCTATATCGCCTATAAGAAGTTGAAGAAGAAGTGGTACTTCACCGATATTTTTTGGTCCAATATAACTTAGCATATCAGGCAAATACTGTTGATGCGTGGAGAGTAAATACCAAAACGGCAAAAGAAAAAGGCTTAATGCCGCACCAAAAAAACGAAGAAGCCTTACAAAAGTTCCGATTAAAGGTGCTTGCCGGTATTCTTCCGCGTGTTGTAGGTGATGAAATAATGTCGTAGGCACTAAAATAACAGAAGGTGATGTGTCAACCATTATCGCAATATGTCCTTCCAATAAATGCGCCGCACAAATATCTGGTCGTTCTGTGTAACGCACAAATGGCATTGGATGGAATCTTTGTTTAAAAAGAAATTCTTCGAGTGACTTATCTGTCATCGTTAGGCCGTCATGATGGATTTCATCTAGCCTTTCCCTTATGTAGGAAAGATGTTTTTCACTTGCGGCACCTTCCATAAATGCGATGACTACATCGGTTTTCCCATTAACCGTCGTCTTATGCATTTCATATCGTAACTTTTCTGTACGCAATCTTCTTCGAACAAGAGCTGTATTTGTAATAAGATTTTCTGTAAATCCATCTCTTGATCCCCGAATCACTTTTTCATTGTCTGGTTCTTGAGGTTGTCTGCCAGGATAAGAGCGCGCGTCGATCGTAAACGCATAACCCTCCGGTGTTACAAATCCAACTTGACCACTTAATATCGACGTTAACAATTCATCGGCATCTTTTACAGGCGTTACTGAATGATAAGGAAAAAACGTAAGGAAGCGTTCACCCTCGCTTCCTTCAGCTGTTTTTACCTCAGCTTGCATTTCAGTCAACAAAGTCATCAGTACATTGCCGTCTACAAGTCCGTTAATATATAAGAGTAAAGAGGGCATATCCCAAAGATGGATTGTTCTTGCCGTCGCATCAAAAGTTTCGTCTTTGTTAAAACGAGAATAAAACCACTCTTCGCCCTCTTGTTTGGACCCGAAAATTTTCTGCATGTTCTTAATCCGTCCTCACTTTTACCGTACTTTCTTCTGCACTAACACCCATCCACAATTTCAATTGGGCCAGAATTTTTTTCTCAAGTCGTGACACTTGCACTTGGGATATGCCAATCCGTTCGGCGATATCACTTTGTGTACAGTCGAGATAATAACGCATATAAATAATTGTTTGATCTCGTTTATTTAGTTTTGAAATGACGTCTCGAAGTGGTATATGATCGAATACCCTTTCGGATCTGTCATCACGTAACTGATCCATTAGCGTCAAGCTGTCTCCTTCATTTTCATATAGTTGCTCATGAAGCGATGCTGGATCTCGTAGCGCATCAGACGCTAATATGACATCATCCAACGTCACTTCAAGTATTGCCGCTACTTCAGATAACGTAGGAGACTTTCCACTTTCTTTTATATAATTATCGGTGGCATGACGGATTTTAAAACTAAGCTCACGAATCGAACGGCTTACTTTTACCATTCCGTCATCTCTTAGAAAGCGTTGAATTTCTCCAACAATCATCGGTACCGCATAAGTTGAAAATTTCACTTCATAGGACAAATCAAATTTATCGATTGATTTCATCAGACCTATACAGCCGATTTGAAACAAGTCTTCAGGATCAGCCCCGCGGGAAGCAAACCGTTGAACAATTGACCAGACGAGTCTCGTATTTCCTTCAATCATCATTCTTCTTGCTTCCTTATCGCCTTCTTGTGAAACTTTAATCAGTTCTCTCATTTTTTCCTGGGACAACAAAGCATGCTGTTTCTCAACGGATGTGTCCATGGGTCACCTCATTTCGCTCGTCGCCGTGACCGGGGAGAATATTTTCTCGAATTTTACGATTGTTCCTTTTCCCACATCTGATTCGACTGACAAACTGTCGGCAAAGCTTTCCATAATCGTAAATCCCATCCCCGACCGCTCCATATACGGTCTCGTTGTAAACATAGGTTCCATGGCACGCTCTATGTCGCTTATGCCTGCTCCTTCATCACTTACTGTCATAGTTACCTTATGATCGTCAATCGTCGCAGTGAGCGTCACAACACTTTTCCCATCGCAATCGTAACCATGAATAATTGCATTCGTAACTGCTTCCGACACAATCGTCTTAAATTCTGAAATTTCCTCAAGTGTAGGATCGAGGGGAGTTATGAAGCAGGTCATTGCAATTCTCGCCAGCGCTTCATTCTCTTCGATTGCGACGAATGATAATGTCATTTTATTGTTCATGTAGTACCCCTCCGATTTCCCCGATCGCTGTTTCGACCGTGCAATGCCTCACATTTTGTCCGAGTCCTGAAAAGCTAAATATTTTTTCCATCGTTGTGGATGGATTTAATATGAGTGTTTCTCCGCCTAATGGTGCTAAATCCCTCATTCTCCCTAAAATCAATCCAATTCCTGCACTGTCCATAAAACCAAGTCCTTCCAAATCCCAAATAACTGCTCGAACTTGCCCTGTGAAAATTGACGAAGAAATGCGAGCACGAATCCGATTCGCCTCATGATTATCAAGTTCCCCGCGCAGTGTTGCTACTAGAATTCCGTTGTCAATAATTTCGATATCAGCCATGCTGAACCCCTCCTTCATGCCGCTTCATTCAACATTGCGGATCAAGATTCCTTTCACATGACAAAACTAGTCAAAGACATCGGAAACTTCTTAACTTTCGACATTGCTACACCTTGCTGATGAAAGTATGCTCTTCTAATGCTAAATTTAGACAACAAAAAAAGGACTACCCATTGTAATTGAGTAGCCCCTTACTAATATTTGATTCAATCCGTAATTACTTCACCGATGAGACGCGGTGGCTTAACCTCTTTTTCTTCGATTAAAACATGCTTCTGTATAATTGAGACAGATTGTTCAACGTCTCTCGTATTTGAATGAATCAAGGCAATTGGATCACCTTTTTTTACGAAATCGCCAATCTTCTTCTGAAGGACAATACCGACAGAAAGATCAATTTCATCATCTTTTGTTGCTCTTCCTGCACCAAGTAACATAGCCGCAACTCCGATATCATCGGCTTCCATTTTAGTAATAAAACCGGATTGTTCAGCAATGACGTCAATCTGATACTTTGCAGTTGGCAGAAGGTCGGTATTATGGATAATCTCTGGATTTCCGCCCTGCGCTTCTATTAAGCGTCCAAATAACTCAAGCGCGGAGCCATCTTGGATAACCGCTTTCAACATTTCACGCGCCTCTTCTAAAGACTCCGCCTTTCCACCCACGACAACCATCTGGCTTCCAAGGACTAGACAAAGCTCCGTTAAATCTTCTGGACCTTGGCCTTTAAGCGTGTCTATGGCTTCTATGATTTCAAGGGAATTACCAATCGCATTGCCAAGCGGTTGGCTCATATCTGAAAGAATCGCCATCGTATTTCTTCCGACTTTATTGCCAATAGCAACCATCGAATGTGCGAGTGCTTTCGCATCCTCTTCCGTTTTCATAAATGCGCCCTCACCGGTTTTTACATCTAAAACAATTGCATCTGCACCGGAAGCAATTTTTTTACTCATGATTGAACTCGCTATCAGAGGAATACTATCCACTGTTGCCGTCACATCACGAAGTGCATATAATTTCTTGTCGGCGGGCGTTAAATTACCACTTTGACCAATAACCGCCAACTTCAGATCATTCACTTGTTTCACAAATTGTTCTTCCGTCAATTCGATGTGGAATCCTTCAATTGCTTCAAGCTTGTCTAGCGTTCCACCGGTATGGCCAAGTCCGCGACCGCTCATTTTAGCAACGGGAACGCCGCAAGCCGCAACAAGAGGTACAAGTATTAGCGTCGTCGTATCGCCCACGCCGCCTGTCGAATGCTTGTCGACTTTAATGCCTTCGATTTGGGACAGGTCAATCTGGTCTCCAGATTCCACCATCGCCATTGTCAAATATGCCTGTTCCTCAGCAGTCATCCCTTTAAAGTAAATCGCCATCAAAAATGCACTCGCCTGGTAATCAGGGATTACATCGTTCGTATAGCCTTCGACGAAAAAAGTAATTTCTTCTTTAGTAAGCGTTTCGCCATTTCGTTTCTTTTCAATTACATCAACCATTCTCAACATCTATATCACACCTTTTCTACTGTATGGATTGAAATAAAAAATCTCCCTAAAAAAGAAAATCGTTGAAACGGCTCCCTTTCCGCGGGCGTTGCCTTATTCAACGATTTTCAAGTGTGCTGAAATAAGAAATCCTATTCAATTCGCTGCGGCGCTTGGGGAGGCCTCCCGCCGTAAGCCAAGTAGCCCCGCTACCAGTCTTACGGCTCGGGCTACCCCTTGGAAGACGCCTTCGCTTAGTTTATATAAATTTCCATTTGTTCAACCTCTATATAGTACTGGAAGAAAGCTTTTCCCGAACTTCGGTAACTTCACGTTGAAATTATGTGCGATTGTTGCGCCGATGTCGGCGAATGTTTCAGTTTGTGGAATGGCTCCTCCTTCATTGAATGAAGGAGAATAGACGATAAGTGGCACATATTCACGTGTATGATCGGTTCCCTCGTGAATAGGGTCGTTGCCGTGATCTGCGGTAATGATTAGTAAATCATCTTCGCGTAACCCTTCCATAATTTCCCCAAGCCGGACATCGAACTCTTCAAGCGCTTTACCGTATCCAATCGGATCTCTGCGATGACCATAAAGAGCATCAAAATCAACAAGGTTTGTAAAGCTAATCCCCGTAAAGTCTTTTTTCATCACGTCAAGTAACTTGTCAACGCCGTCCATATTACTCACTGTTCGTACAGATTCCGAAACACCTTCACCATTAAAAATATCGTCAATCTTCCCAATTGCAATGACATCATAATTTGAATCGAGCAATTCATTCATTACCGTACGGTCAAATGGTTTCAGCGCATAATCATGGCGATTCGTTGTCCGCGTAAAGTTTCCCGGTTCACCGATAAATGGACGAGCAATTACACGTCCAACGAGAAATTCGGGGTCCATTGTCAGTTCTCGAGCAATTTCGCAAATTTCATATTGCTCTTCAATCGGAATAATTCCTTCATGTGCGGCAATTTGTAACACTGGATCAGCCGACGTATAGACGATGAGCGCACCTGTATCCATATGTTCTTTTCCGAGTTCGTCAATAATTCCTATCCCACTTGCCGGCTTATTACCAATTACTTTACGACCCGTACGCGTTTCAAGTTGTTCGATTAACTCGGAAGGAAATCCATTTGGATAAACTTTAAATGGTTTTTCGATATTTAGGCCCATAATCTCCCAATGCCCTGTCATTGTGTCTTTCCCGACAGACGCTTCTTGCATTTTTCCGTAGTAACCAATCGGTTCTTCCGCCACGGGTACCCCTTCAATCGGGCGGATATTGGACAGACCGAGTTTAGCCATATTTGGCATATGTAAACCTTTCATAGCCTCAGCTGTATGACCTAGCGTATCCGCTCCAACGTCACCAAATAGATGCGCATCTGGCGATTCCCCGATACCAACGGAGTCAAGCACAATCAGATGCACTCGTTTAAATTGTTTTTTTTCCATAATGATTGCCTCCTAAATTTTTCTTTTTACAACTTCTTTAAGCTCGTGGGTGAAACTTCACATATACTTCTTTAAGTCGGGCACGGCTTACATGCGTATAAATTTGTGTAGTAGAAATATCGGCATGTCCGAGCATTTCCTGTACTGCCCTTAAATCCGCACCGTTTTCTATTAGATGCGTGGCAAATGAATGACGTAAAATATGAGGCGTTAACTCACTTCGAAGACCTGCGTTTAGTGCATGTCCTTTTAAAAGTTTCCAGCACCCTTGCCTCGATATGCGATTACCTCTCATATTGACAAATAATGCATCCACACCTCTTTGCTTCGCAATGAAAAGAGGTCTGGCTTCTTCAATATACCGGTTGCACGCCTTAATCGCTTGGCTGCCGAGTGGAACAATTCTTTCTTTTCCACCTTTACCGAACACACGAACAAACCCCATCGAAAGGTGAATATCGTCTATATCCAAACCGATTAATTCACTTACGCGCATACCCGTTCCATAAAGAATTTCAAGAAGAGCATTATCCCTCACACCTTGTGGTTTGGAACGGTCTGGACTGTCTATCAGTTTCTCCACTTCGTCCATCGATAAAACACGCGGTAGTTTCTGTTCAATTTTTGGGAGGTCAATGTGCACCGTTGGATCACCCGTCGTCACTTTTTCCCTCAGAAGGAATTGATGGAACGAACGAATCGATGAAATGTTACGGGATACAGTTCGCGATGACTTCCCTTCTGAATTTAACTTCTCCAAATAAGTAAGAATTTCTTGTCGATTGATGCTTTCAATAGTTTTAAAACCTTGCTGTTCAATGAATACAAGATAGTCTTCTAAATCGCGTCGATATGAAATAATCGTGTTATCCGCCAATTGACGCTCAACTTTTAGAAAATGTATATAATCTTCAAGAGCAAAACGACCATCTTTCATGTCATTCGGAAAATCACCTTAAGACTGTTTGTATAAGTCATTCCCATTCCCACCTACCTTTTCCAAATGTAGCTGCTTCAACGACAAAAGGGATAGCACTAAGCCATCCCTATCTATTCGTTACTTATCTTCTTCACTTGATTTGCATCGCTTACAAATACCGTGGAATGTAAGCCAATGGTCTTTAATCTCAAATTCCCAACGATTTTCAACAATTTTTTCAACTTCTCCAAGAAGGTCCTCTTTTATCTCATCAACGACGCCACATTCAATACAAATAAGATGATGATGGAAATGTGCGGCCCCTTCTTGTCGTAAATCGAATCTCGATACACCGTCACCAAAATTAATTTTATCGACAATCTTTAAGTCTGCTAGTAATTCAAGTGTACGGTACACGGTAGCTAGTCCGATTTCTGGTGCTTTTTCTTTAACGAGCAAAAATACGTCTTCCGCACTCAGATGGTCATCCTCATGCTCAAGGAGGACCAAAACCGTCGCTTCGCGCTGTGGTGTCAGCTTGTAGCTGGCACTATATAATTGTTTCTTTATCCGATCGATTCGGCTTTCCATTAAGACGCCCCCCTCAAACTGTATTCATTATAACAAATGGGCTTTCCCTATGACAACAGAAAGGGAGCGTCAAGTCAACTTCTAGACTGTTAGATTAATTCAAAAGAAAGTAAAAAATACCGATTTCAAGACTTGTTACGACAACCGTCACAATAACTAACACGGTCAAAGCCTTCTCGTTACGCTTTTGACGGTTGATCTTCCCCAAGAAAAATGGAGGGCTCAAAAGCGCACAGTACGCTAGAAATAACAGACAAGTTACGAATTGAAAAGGAAACCACCAAACTGAGTAATCCAATATTTTCATGCCAGAGCCGAGTAAATAGGCTGATGACAACCCAAAAAGAACCGCTTTAAACGCACCGAAAAATAAGACCGCAAACTTGAGTTGTTTAACCAATGAAAAAAGATACGCAACAACGAAAAACAACGCAGTCATGACAACGGGCCTTATAATGCCGACTTCGTGGCCATAAATAATCCGGGCATCAAAAATAGTGATGAATTTTTCCATAGAAGCCGCTGGCATTTCCCGAAATAAGAGTGCTCCACCAATATAGCCAACGGCGAGAATGACAAATAGATGGATGAAAGACAAAGAACGGACCATGGACTGCACCTCCGCATAGTTTATATAATCTATGCTTGTCCGGTCACGATTAGGTCATTTTTGTAGAAGATTTTTCGCGTAAATAATTGCGAATGCAGTTTTCGCATCGAATATTTGCTCATTTTTAACCATTGCCTCTGCTTCTTCAATCGTCACTTCCAAGAGACCGATGAACTCATCTTCGTCCCCTAATGCCGGCTCCTCAATTTCGTATAACTCCCGAGCTAAATACAAATGAATGATTTCATCCGCAAAACCTGGTGAAGTTGCAAAAGACTGAATGTATGTAAATTCTTTCGCCCCGTACCCCGTCTCTTCTTCCAGTTCCCTTATGGCTGTTATTTTCGGCTCTTCCCCGTGATCTATTTTGCCAGCTGGTATTTCAACAAGCGTTCGGTCAAGTGCTTTTCTATATTGTTCGACAAGAACGAGCTTTCCGTCCGCAGTTATCGGAAGTATTGCCACAGCACCTGGATGTTTTACAAGTTCACGTTTCGCATGATTGCCATCTGGAAGTTCTACATCCTCAACACGCAATGAAATAATTTTCCCTTCGTAAATGGTTTCACTGGAAAGCGTCTTCTCTTCATAATTTTTCATGTTTTTAGTCCCCTCGCATAGTATTTTTTGTTCCTACATTGTACCATGGAACAAAATGGAGGTGCATCTCATGAAGAAAAGAGAATTAGGTAAAAGTGGATTGTTCGTTTCCGAGCTTGGTCTCGGTTGCATGTCTCTTCCCGATGATTTAAATGAATCTAAGAAAGTTATAGATGCCGCCCTTGACGCAGGCATTAATTTCTTGGACACGGCTGATTTATATGATTCTGGAAAGAACGAGCAATTTGTTGGACATGCAATTAAAGGTAAACGTGAAGATATTATTCTCGCAACAAAAGTAGGCAATAAAATGAACGAGAACGGCACAAGCTGGGCATGGGATCCGTCAAAAAACCATATAGAAAGCGCTATTAAAAAAAGCTTGCATCGCCTTGGCACGGATTATATCGATTTGTATCAGTTACACGGGGGAACTATGGAAGATGATGTTGAAGAAACAATTGATGCATTTGAAAGCTTAAAAAAAGAAGGCCTCATTCGTCAATATGGTATTTCATCGATTCGTCCGAATGTCATTGAACGATTTCTTGAAAAAGGAACTCCTATTTCAATCATGATGCAATATAGTATGCTCGACCGAAGACCAGAAGAATGGTTTCCAATGATTCATCATGCGGCGGCTTCTGTGTTGACGAGAGGAACACTCGCAAAAGGGTTGTTAACGTCGGAGGCACTTGCAAGGACAAAGGCTAACAACGGATTTGTAGAATATGCTACGGAAGAATTAAGTCAGACGGTTACGGCGCTTGATAGGGAAACAGAAGATTTACACGCGGCAGCAATTGCTTTTGTATTACGTGAACAAACAGTCGCCTCTGCACTTGTTGGCGCACGTTCAGTGGACCAATTGCTCGACTCGGTCATTGCGTATGATAAAGGGTGTACGGAGGATGTGTTAGATAAGTTAACAACGATTGTTCAAACGCACACTTACAAAGAACACCGGGTATAGCCTCAAGAGAATGTTTGGCGGTCCGGTACACTTCTGCGGTGTTCATTTCTTTAGTATTATAAAAAGTATTGAGTTAATTTCATAATGGAAGATTTACTCTTGAAATACGAACAAAGTTGATTTCCGCTTCGGGCGGACGCTTTCCGTGGGCACGGCTTCAATCTCCTCGTCACTGCGTTCCTGCGGGGCTTTCAGCTCGCGCTGTTCCCACTGGAGTCGCCGCCCTCCGCTCCCATCAACGAAACGCCTTCTATATTAATGAACAATAAAACTTAAAACGCCATTATCATTCGTATTTTAAGTTAAAATAGGGAATTATGAAATCGACTCATATAAGCTGAACTAAAGAATCCTACTAACGACGCTCGGCGCTTGGAGGTGCATTCCGCGATAAGCCGGCCAGGAAGCCCACTGCTGGGGAGGGATTGAATTACATCCCTCTTTTGCCTTATCACTACGGCTACTATAAAAAATTAAAGCTGAAATAAAGAATTCTTTATTTCAGCTTCCTCTCCCTACTCATATCTTACGATAAATCCACTCTTCTCCCCTTTTCTCCCGTTGGCATTCTCCAGCTGCCCTCAAGTATTCAAGGTGAGCGAGTGTTTCACCTATTGCAAAGCGACTTTCGTGCACGGTTAATTTAAAATTAAAAAGGCGATTACAAGCCTCGTAGACTGTCGAGCCTGCAACAATCACATCCAGCGTCTCCTCTAGTCTTTCTTCATGATGCGCAAGCAGTTCATCAATCCGATCATTCGCCCCGTAAAATGGCTTCCCGTGTGAAGGGATTACATAATTAGCGTCCAATTTCTTCATACTTTTCAATGAAGACAAATAGGACTTCAAAGGATTCGGATCACCATGAAACCAATAGGAAATATTCGGAGTGATTTTCGGCAAAATGTGATCCGCTGATAATAACACATTTTTTTCCGTGTTATAAAAACAAACCATACCTTCCGCGTGCCCCGGTGTAACAATCACTTCATATTCATAAGGACCGATTGGCACTTTTTGACCTTCCACAAAGTAATGATTGATTGTCGGATAAGGTGTGACCAGTTGTTTGAATTCAGCTGTATTATTTGCCATATGATTCGCCATCTCTATTGGAATACCAGCCGTTTTATAGTCTTTATAAAGATTGCCTATGTACTCATCCGTCCATACTTGAAAAGCCATTTCGGAGTCTATTTGTGTCATCGAAACTTCAGCATTTGTCATTTTTTGAAGTTCTCCCGCATGACCAAAATGATCGGGATGATAGTGGGTTATGAACAAATCAGTAATCTCTTTTCCATGTATTTGTTCCTTCCACTTGTCCTTCGTATAAGCGTTATTCAATCCCGCGTCAATAATTGTCCAGCCATTCTCGCCTTCCGCCATAAAGCAATTCACATGGTTAAGACGAAATGGTAAATCGATTTTGACCAGTTCAATCCCCAGTTGTTCCAGCATAATGATTCCCCCTTGTTTTCCCTATCAGTATACATTCAATTTAGCTTCGTAGGAGTCCTTTAATTACCCCATATTTTGTACATTGATTGATTGATTGCTAGACGACTTTAGCCCACCTTTCTAAACGTCCCGCCACTTTTGATTCGGTTAAGTACTTCCAGGCATATCAAAATTCATGTGTAACGGAGCTGCACATTCTTTTTCAATATAAATTTAGACAACAAAAAAGATGAGCACCGGTTATATCCGTGTCTCACCTTCTACTTTGAAACTTGTTTACTTTTTCTTCAACACTGCAAAATAATTTCCTTCATTATCCGCGAAGTTAAATACTCTTCCCGAAGGCATTGTTACAATTTCACCGACTGTGACTTGCTTCTTCGTAAGGTCTTTGTATAACTCATCCAAATTATTCGAGAACAACAATAATGAAGGCGTTTGAAGATTTTTCACGAAGACTCATCAATGTGTATTTAGGTAAAGGACGCTTACTATCCAATTTTTTCTTTTGGTAAATATATTGGAACATACAAGCACCTGACTTATTTCTTTTTTCTTTAATTATAACGTCCTCACTTACTTGGTGTACGATTCAACGCGATGGAACTAAATCGGATCTTCCAGCAGATAACTGAACATGTATCCAAATAGTTAACCTTCAATCAATTCTTTATGAATCTCAACAAAGTAAACGACCAATAATTCCTCTAGCTTACCATCTAGCTTGTTATATGCATTATCCGCCTTTTCGATAACAGTGTAAAATTGTTTTTCTTCAATCTTACTATTTTCAAGTGCTACGAACAGTTTCCACATTTCCTTGCCATAAGTATTCACAATAACCGCATAATCATAAGCACCTATTTCCTCAAGACTTTCTACTATTTCTTTCAAGTAAGCCGAGATTCCAACTTCTTCGATGTATTCCGTAAACCAAGTGAGTAAGCTTTCATGGCCTCCGCTTTCAAGTTCTGAATAGTATTGAAAAACCATGTAAATTTCATTTAAAACTTTATTTTCTGTTGGAAAATCAGCTTCGCTTAGGATATCAATAACCACGTTCCATATATCATCTCTAGTCATTAATTCATTTCTTTTCATTTTGGGCTCAGTCCATTCTTTTTTATATCTTGATTTATTAGAAATTTTTCTTTAGATTCCATTTACTACTTCCAATTATATCGAATTTCGTGTGTAATGAAATAAAGGGGTGATTGATTATGGAAAGTATTTACTTGAATGGTAACACAGTTTTTTTAAGACTAATGACAACAGATGATGTAGAAGGCATCTATGCATGTTCTCAGGATGAACGAATCTGGACGCATCTGTCGCGAGCATTGCAAACAAAAGAAGATGTACAGAACTATATTGAACAAGCGTTGATTAACAGAGAAACAGGAACGGAATACCCTTTTGTTATCGTTCTTCGGGAAACGAATAAAGTTATCGGTTCTACGCGCTTTTTGGACATTTCATCCGAACATAAACGCTTGGAAATCGGTTGGACTTGGCTACATCCATCATTTTGGCGTACAACTATTAATACTGAGTGTAAGTACTTGCTACTATCTTACTGCTTTGAACAACTACAATTCCAACGCGTCCAAATTAAAACCGGTCACGAAAATATCCAATCGCAAAAAGCGATTGAACGGATTGGTGCCAAAAAAGAAGGTGTTTTACGCAATCATATGATTAGACCTAATCGAAAAGTGCGACATACAGTCATGTATAGCGTCATAAAAGAAGAGTGGCATGAAGTGAAAAAGCATCTAGAAAAGTTGATGGAGAAATATGAAAACTAGATTCGCACTTTTACTAACCTACTAAAAAGTGAGACACTGATTACACCAATGTCTCACTTTTTGTTTTAAATTCATCATTTCCTTTTCCCCTATTAGGGAGATTTGTTACGATTCCTCCACAAACTGACCCCTACGTTTTGTTCTTAATTGACACTTCCAAAGATACCAATCCTTTGATAAGGTTATCAGTACATACGAAAACTGATTTCTTGGAAAGCTTTTATATAGTCCGCCAGAATATTTCGTCCTGTATACGAAAGGAAGGTTTATAGCTATGCAAAAAACAACAAGTTATTCAAATCCACGCACGTTCAATTTAATTATAACATCCATGTTAATCGCACTCGTATTCGTTGCCACACTTTTGTTAAATATCAAACTACCAATCACCGCAAATGGCGGTTTAGTTCACCTTGGAACAGGTATGCTCTTTATCATATCCATCTTATTCGGTCCTAAAAAAGGCGCTATCGCTGGTGCCGTTGGGATGGGGCTATTTGACTTAGTATCTGGTTGGACCTTATGGGCACCGTTTACTTTTTTAACTCGCGGTTTGCAAGGATATATCGTTGGAAAAATTGCCTGGTCGAATGGCCGCAACGGAAGTAGTACCGGTTTCAACCTATTCGCTATGATTATTTCAATTCCTTTTATGATAGCCGGTTATTACCTTTGTGAATCAGTACTATTTAACAGTTGGATTATACCAATCGCTTCTATCCCCGGAGATATCGTTCAAAACGTTATAGGGATTGCCGTAGCCATCCCAGCTGCTATTGTACTGAAAAAGATTCCATTTTTTAAATAAAACATAGTAGCCTTCCATAAACCAAGCAGCCCTAGGGGATGTCCGAGTATAATTGATGAGATAGCAAAAATCCGGTAGCGCTTAGCGTTACCGGATTTTTTGATTATACTGCTAAAAAATCGATCCATATTTTAAGTGCTGTTCCTAATATGAGAAGCGCTAACAGCCACTGCAAGACTTTCGTATTCGTCTTTTGTCCAAGTTTCGCTCCAATTGGCGCTGCCAATACACTTGCGACAATCATGACAGCCGCTGGGCCATACAGCACTTGGTCTGTTACTACTTTTCCAATTGTTGAGCCGATAGAGGAAATAAATGTGATAGCAAGTGAGCTAGCAATCGTCATTCGGGTTGGAACTTTTAGAACAACTAACATAATTGGAACGAGAATAAACGCTCCCGCTGCACCAACGATACCTGCACCGATTCCAACGACAAACGCAAGTCCCGCCGCCAACCACTTGTTAAACTTCACTTGCTCAATAGAAATATCATCCAATCCTTTTTTAGGCACGAACATCATAATCGCAGCAATTGTTGCCAATACCCCGTATACAAGGTTAATGGACCCTTCAGCTAATATATTTGAACCATAACCACCTATAAAACTTCCGACCAAAATACTTGTACCCATGTACAATATCAAGGTTTTATTGAGGTAACCGCTTTTCCTATATGCCCATACACCCGAAATAGTTGCGAACAACACTTGAATGGCACTTATTCCTGAGACTTCATGCGCAGTAAATGCTGCCATTCCAAGAATTGGTGGGATATATAACAACATTGGATATTTAATAATTGACCCACCTATACCCACCATTCCAGAAATGAAAGAACCAAAAAATCCGATTAAAAATATCGTTACAATAAATGAAAACTCCACTACGTCATCCTTCTTTCCAAAAGAAAAAAGATGCCCTTTCGTTTCACATTAACCTTTTCTTATCAAAAAGGTAAATACGCCAGCCTCTTCCGTATGCTCAAAAAGATCATGTCCGCCCGATTTCGACCATGCAGCCAAGTCTGCGACTGAACCTTTATCAGTTGCCCAAATTTCTAATACATCGCCTGTTGCCATTTCCTTCATTACTTTTCTTGCACGTACAACCGGCATTGGACAAGCCAATCCTTTTGCGTCTAATACTCTGTTTTCTTTCATTTAAAATCTCTCCCCTTTTTATCAATTACATTTCGGCGTGATTGCGTCCAGATTTTGAATTGGGCTTGCTCAATTAACTCCCTTCAAAATCGGTGACATCCGCCGGCGGCTTAAATTTTATTCAGTCGGGGGTTGAATCCCCGCTGAATGAAGTTTGATTATCTAACTGCACAGCGATTCGGTCCAACTTCCATCTCACGTTGGGTTTCTTCATCAGGGCTTATTTTCCCCATATTCATTTCGCGAATTTCTTGATACCCATTTGGTCGGGGAGGTAAATTTCCCGTTACCATTTGCCTAAATTCTGCTTCATCTTCAATATTCAATCCGTGATTTTCGGCAAATAATGTGCCAAGTTTCTCAAATACACTGCCGTCATCATTTAACTCCTCTATAATCATAAAGTGAGCGGGTAGCACGATAAGGTCAGCTGTTAGTTCTTTGTAACGTATATACAATGTTTCCCTTAAATCACCTACCCAATCTTCCGCTAATCCGACAAGATCCGGACGTCCAATCGAGTCAATGAACAAAATGTCCCCGGATAATAAATACGTATTATCAACAACAAATGATGTCGAACCAATCGTATGCCCCGGTGAGTATAACGGCTGAATATCAATTGCTGTCTCGCCAATCGTAATCGTGCGCCCTTCTTCTAAGCGCTCATATGCAAATGTTACTTCTTCCGCGTCTTTCGGTGGCAGCCAGTACGTTCCGTTAACTGCTGCTGCAATTTTCCTACCACCCGAAATATGATCTGCATGTAGATGTGTATCCAAAACATGCTTAATCGTGACATTCAATTCCTTAGCAAAATCAATAAATATTTCGGTCATCCTTGTTGCATCAACAATTGCGGCCTCTCCGTTCGAAATAATCATGTACGACAGACACCCTTTACCGATGCGAACAAACTGATAGATTTCCCCACCATCTTTCAAGTCTCCGATCTTGACCGGCTCCAAATGTTCACTCCATGCTTTCATGCCGCCTGCCAAATAATGAACGACGCGCCCTTCTTCAGCAATCATCTCTGCGACCATAATGGAGGAGCCTTCCTTCGCACAAACAACAACGATGTCTTGATCCGCTGGAAGTTGGTCCATAATTCCTTCAACCCCATCAAGCAAATCAAAGTATGGAATATTTACATACTGAATGTTCTCCCCTTCAATTTTCCAATCTGTAAAAGCATCTCCATTCCGAACATCGAGGATGAAAAAACTTTCTTTGTTTATTACCTTTTTTGCTATTTCACTTGCTGTCATTGATTGAACAGTCATCTTTATACCCCCTATAGTAATTTCTTAATTGGTCCGTTCCATACACTCATACCCGGTACAACATTAACAACTTTAGTAAAACCAGCAGCGACTAGCTTTTGTGCGACGTGATCACTGCGGTTTCCCGTTCTGCAAACAACGTAAATCTCCGCCAGCTTATCAATGCTATGCAACTTAGTTTCAACTTCCCCAAGCGGCATCGATTGAGCTCCCTCAATATGACTGAATGCAAATTCCGCAGCTTCACGGACATCAAGTACAAGCGCATCGCTATTCTTCACTAAAATCTCTTGTAGTTCTTCATTCGAAACAATATGCGGATGTTTTTTCTCCACTTTTTCTTCTTCACTCGATTTACGTAAGTAGTGCTTAAGCAGTCCAGCGTGTTCAGTCGTTCCTAAGTAATGATGTCCTGAACTTGTAGCCCATGCTTTTAAATCCGCTGTGGATCCTTTATCCGTCGCTTGCACTTCCAATACATTCCCAGGTTTCAACTCTTTCATTACCTTTCTTGTTTTAACTATAGGCATTGGACAAGCCAAGCCCTTTGCATCAAGTACAAAGTCAGTTTTAATCATGTCATCGTCTCCTCTTACTAATGCCCGTATGGGTATACTTCATTTCAAAAAAATATTACTCTAATAAACCTTCCCAATCATTCATACCGCCTACCATGTTCACTACTTTATAACCATGACTATCAAGTATTTGCGTAGCTCTTCCGCTTCGCCCGCCTGAACGGCATACCATTGTATACTCGATTTCTTTATCCAATTCATGCATACGGAACTCCAATAATCCGAGTGGTATGTGGATTGCTCCTGCTATTTTTCCTTCTTTCACTTCATCTACTTCACGTACATCTATTAAGTGAATCTGTTGCTTCGCATTTATCTTCATTTGGACTTCCTTTGGTGTTATTGCATTCATCCTAAACCCTCCATTTTTTTCAATATCAAATAAATAAGTTTACGTTCCCATCTTGTGCATCGCCTAAGTACGCCGCAACTCCTGCATATTCAATGCCTTCCAACAGCTCTTCTTGCTGAAGGCCTAGAAGGTCCATTGTCATTGTACAAGCAACTAGTTTAATATCTTGTTCTTCTGCTAACTCAATAAGTTGAGGTAAAGTCATCGCATTATGCTTTTTAATGACGTGTTTAATCATTTTAGGACCCATTCCAGCAAAGTTCATTTTTGAAATACCCATTTTATCTGCACCACGTGGCATCATTTTCCCAAACATTTTTTCTAAGAAGCCTTTCTTTAGAGCAACTTGTTCATCTTTACGCAACGCGTTCAATCCCCAAAATGTGTGAAAAATCGTCACTTCATGATCATAAGCCGCAGCCCCGTTTGCAATAATATAAGCTGCCATTGCTTTATCGTACTCACCACTGAACAATACAATCGTCGTTTTTTTCGTTTCAGTCAATTAAATCTCCCTTTCAAGGTACCCCTGTGGGTATTAATTGTTTTAAAAAGAAAAGAGTCAACTACTTAGCGACTCCTTACTAGTAAATCTACTGCCTCTTTTACGATATCTTCTTGTGTCCTTGAATCACTATCCTCCATTTGTTGAATACATTCAATCAAATTGGAGCTAACGATTACACCAATCGTTCTGTCAATTGCCGATCGTGAAGCGGATAGCTGAGTGATCACATCTTTACAATCTTTGCCCTCATCCATCATTTTCAAAATACCTTTGATTTGTCCTTCAATCCGTTTCAACCTGTTTTTCACTTTGTCATCATATTCCATGAATGTTGCTCCTCTCTGTTTACTTTATAACTTGATGTTATACCCATAGGGGTACATTGTCAATATGTTTGTTTTTGCGAAAATATACATCTGTCACTTTAAAGTTACACCTATGCGATTTATTATAAAGAATAAATATAAAGTGACTATGCAGATAGTTTTGTACGTAACGAAAAGAAACCATTTTTTTATTTGTGTCCGTGTTGAAATCCTTAAGATTGTTTCCTATTATACCAAAAGGATTTCAACGATTTGCTCATACTTACGACAATCGGCTGTATTTCAATGTTAAGTTTATGTAAAGCTTCCTTACTTTGAATCAAAGCAACATGAAAAAATGCTATCATTTAGTAGGATTATCTATTCGTAGGATGAATTAAAGGAGTTTGACATGAATAAATCTAAGAGAAAGATAGGGTTTAAATCACTTTTGAAGATATTTTTAATTTCTACACGTCTTGGGTTAACCTCTTTCGGTGGACCCACGGCTCATTTAGGCTATTTTCACGAAGAATATGTACGTAGAAGAAAATGGATGGACGAGAAGAGTTACGCTGATTTAGTTGCTTTGGCACAGTTCTTACCTGGTCCGGCTAGTAGCCAAGTAGGTATTGGGATTGGCGTTATGCGCGCCGGTGTTTTAGGTGGAATCATATCTTTTATTGGATTTACGTTACCTTCAGTTATCGCACTTATTCTTTTCGCATTGCTACTCACGGAATTTGATGTTGGAAATGCTGGATGGATCCACGGCTTAAAAATTGTAGCGGTGGCAGTCGTTGCACATGCTATTATAGGTATGGCCAAAAATTTAACGCCCGATTTAAAAAGAAAGGCCATCGCTCTATTTGCACTTATAGCGACACTTCTTTGGCAAACGGCTTTTACTCAAGTAAGTGTCATTTTAATCGCTGCACTTGTCGGATTTATTTTATTTAAACAGCATAGTGAAAACGAAGAAACAAGTTCACAATTTCCTATTACTAAAAAAGTTTCAATGGTTTGTTTACTACTATTTTTCGGATTACTATTTCTTTTACCTGTGATTAGAGAAGTCACCGGGTCCTATTGGGTAGCTATGTTTGATAGTTTTTATCGGTCAGGGTCCTTAGTTTTTGGGGGCGGCCATGTCGTTTTACCGTTATTGGAACAGGAATTTGTACCAACTGGTTGGATTAGCGAAGAGTCGTTCTTGGCAGGTTACGGGGCTACGCAAGCTGTACCTGGTCCACTATTTACATTTGCGGCCTATTTAGGCACTGTTATGAAAGGTTGGCAAGGCGGTTTGTTCGCAACGTTTGCAGTATTTTTACCTGCTTTTTTGCTAATCGTGGGGGCATTGCCTTTTTGGGATCGTTTACGAAGTAATCCGAATGTCAAAGGCGCAATCATGGGCGTAAACGCGGCAGTTATAGGGATCTTAATCTCGGCGTTTTACTTCCCAATCTGGACAAGTTCCATCTTAAAGCCTGTTGACTTTGCTTTAGCTGCACTATTGTTTAGCATGCTAGCCTACTGGAAACTTCCACCTTGGATTATAGTGATTTCTGGTGCTATAGGTGGATCATTATTAACCTTTCTATGATAAAGTAAAAAAGTCCTTCGGAATAAGGACTTTTTGCAAGTCTAGACTGTGGATAATTTTCAAATCTCCCTCGTTACTTTCCAAATAACACCTGTTTTCGGAACTGCTCCTTCTCCGGCAAACAAACCGAAATCCACAATATAAAGTGCATTGTCTGCTCCAAAAACTGCATCAATGGGTCGTTCAAATCCCCCTCCATTTGTCAAAGAAGCCGGCAAACCGGATTGGTTTAACGCAAATGAATGGACTTGCCCTGTACTCATGTCGATGCGTGATACACGATGACCGACGCCTGGTAATGGTTTCCCACCGGTTGTTATTGGATCATTGGCTCCGAACTCTGCAACGAAAGCATCCCCGATTGGGCCAAATGAAGGATTTTCATTAAAACTAAATCCCATTGCGGCAGAATGTGCTGGAAATGTCGCCACGGGATGCGGTGGTTGCATCGGGTGTTTAGCTAGCAAAAAGGTTGGCTGCGGCTTCCCTTCCGGTTTAAACTGTGGCATAGTGACGGGCAATCCGCCGGTGAAATCCGGAAACCCATACCAAACGCCAGGTTGAATCCACTGAAACTCGTCTGGCGAATTGGCGACCGGACGACTACCACGAACATCTATCCCGTGATTCGCCGCAAACAAACGGTCATACCGATCAAACCGCAATCTAAACGGATTTCGTAAGCCCCATGCGATCAATTCTAGTTCAGAGCCATCTGGATTGGCCCGTAATATACTTCCACTCGCACGCACAATTCCACCTACTACCTTCCCAGGATAAGTTGGAACCCCAAAAGGTACATATGCACCAGTTGTGGTAGTCCTTTCTGGAAAGTCGTCTAAAAAGCTAGATGTTTGAAAATCCTCACCGTTCAACGTAATTCTTCCACCGGGATAATCATGAAAGAAAGGGTGCTCCTTAACCCAACTATTATCTTTTCCTACAACTCCACTATTCGTCGCTGTTCCTTGACCAAAATACATTTTCCCATCGGGTCCGAAGACAACACGATTGTTATGATGATCTCCGTTACTAGGTAATCCTTCAATAATATCCTTTTTCGTTCCATCAGGTTGAATAATTGTGACATAACGGCGATGAGCGACGTAAATATTGCCTTCATATTCTGTAATCCCTGTAAGCGGAGGATTAAACCCATCCGCTATAACGGTAAATCCTTGTTCTGTCAGTTTTAATACTTTCCCATTTCCATCGGTAATACCCGAATCAGCAACAAGCATTTCGCCTTTTTCGGTAAAAGTTAAGTTAATTGGAGTTGTGAGACCTTTAGCAAACACATCAATCTTATAGCCAAGTGGTACCATTATATCCTTGGGGTTCAACTTTCGTTCAGGCATAGTAAACTACCCCTCTCATCTATCCTTTATCAATCTATTCAACAATTGGGCTTTCCGCTACTTATTCAGTCACATGTTGCTTTTTGTTCATATAGTATACATAAAGGAGAGAAACTATGGGTTTCGCTAAGACTGTCCCCTCCCATCCATTAGCCATTCATAGAACTCTAAACAATTGGTCCCCTATAAAAAAGTTAGTATTTGTAGCATTAATGGCGGCACTTGGCGCAATTTTTCAAGCCGCTGGGACATTGCTTCCGGGTATTGGATATATGATAAGTCCCCTTGCCACTGCACCGATTTTACTAGGTGCTTTACTTTCATTATCCTCAGGTATTTCAACGTACGTATTAACCATCTGTTTATTACTATTGATGGCACCTAGTGAGCTACTCATTTTTCCATTTACGACAGGATTAATTGGAATTGGCTTCGGATGGACGCTTCGTGTTTGTAATCGGCGCTTTGACATTCTATTAGTCAATGGTTTTCTACTATTTATAGGTATTTGTATACCGCTCTATGTACTGGGCTTTCCAGTGTTCGGTCCAGTAGTTTCTTCTTCTTTCAGTCCAATTATTCTACTATTTATTTTCGGATTTTCACTTCTTTATAGTTGGTTATGGATGGAATTCGGTTTGTTTTTGCTCCGTAAAATCAAAGTCATCTTGAGCCTCGGTTAGTCGCCGTTTCGCAAACCAAAAAGACCTTTTGTAAGTTGAATTCACCTTACAAAAGGTCTTTTTACACTATATTATTTCCAATCTGTATGAAAAGATCCTTTTACATCTGTGCGCTCATACGTATGGGCACCAAAGTAATCGCGTTGGGCTTGTAGTAAATTTGCGCTTGATTGGCCCGTACGATAACTATCATAATAAGTCAAAGAAGCACTTAACGCTGGGAATGACATACCAGACATCACACTTTCGGCTATAACTTTTCGTAACCCTACTTGATAGTCCTTCGTTTTTCCGACAAAATACGGTGCAACTAGTAAATTAGCTGTAGTCGCTTGTGCTGCATAAGCTTTACTAATCGTATTTAAAAACTCCGCTCGTATAATACAACCCCCGCGGAAAATGAGCGAGATATCTTTTAATGGCAAGTTCCAGTCATTCAATTCTGAAGTCATTTTATATTGAGTAAATCCTTGCGCATACGCACAAATCTTCCCCATATATAATGCTTGTCTTACATGCTCAATCCATACTTTTTTCTCTAAATCATTTTCTGCAATTTCTGGTCCTGCTAAAACGGTCCCTGCATAAATCCGCTCTTCCTTCGCATGTGAAAGATAACGCGCAAATAGTGATTCCGTAATAATGGATACCGGAATTCCATTATCAATTGCTTGTATGCTTGTCCATTTACCCGTGCCATTCTGACCCGTTTTGTCGAGTATTAGATCGACAAGTGGCAAACCCGTCTTTTCGTCTTTTTTTCTTAATATATCGGCGGTAATTTCGATTAAATAACTCTTGAGTTCGCCTTGATTCCACTCTTCGAAGATGTCGGCAATTTCATGTAGTGGAATATGTAGTTTTCTCCTCAAAAATGTATACGCCTCAGCTATAAGTTGCATATCCGCGTACTCAATTCCATTGTGTACCATTTTAACAAAATGGCCTGCACCCTTCGGACCGATGTAGACACAACAAGGGTCCCCTTCTACTTGGGCTGCAATTTTAGTTAAGATAGGTGCCACCTTTTCATACACTTCTTTTTCTCCACCTGGCATAAGGGAGGGACCTTTTAACGCGCCTTCTTCTCCACCAGAAACGCCAATTCCTAAATAATCGATTCCTTTGGACTTTAATTCATCATATCTACGTGCGGTGTCTTCATAATTTGAATTGCCGCCGTCCATAATAATGTCACCTAACTCAAGATAAGGGACTAATGAAGAAATAACCGTGTCTACCACCGCACCAGCTGTAACCATAAGAAAGATTTTTCTAGGCGACTGTAATGACTGCACAAAACTTTCGACATCGTAATACGGACGAATTTGTTCGTCCTCATGATTTTTCACAAGTTGGTCTGTTAAATCTCGCGTATAATTGTATATAGCGACTTGCTCACCTTTACTAGCCATGTTTAGCGCGATACTACTACCCATAACCCCTAGACCAATAACCCCAATTGTATTACTCATCTATCTTTCACTCCTTTTATATAACTAATTTATATATGTTGAACTAGAGAATGCTACACCTAGTTGATTTCCGTTCCGAGCGGCGACTCCAGCGGGAAAGCAAGAGATCCGGGACCCTGGACGGAGCGTAAGCGAAGGAAGCGGCTCGGTCCTTGCCCGCGGAAAGCGTCCGCTCGGAACGGAAATCAACGGCTCGGTAAAGCTATCATCATTGGACTTTTTCAGGTTAGAATCTTTAATTATCCGATTTGGTTAACCCTCTTTGATATTTGGCGATGTTTTCATATTCGCTTCCTAATACTCTTGATACATTAATGAATATCGGTAATAGTTTTTGGTATTCATCTACATCGGATTCGATAGGTTTGTGCTTATATGTACTTCCAATCATTTCTGAAACAACATCAAATGATCCAATTTCCCCTGTAGCGTAGAGCCCCAAGATACATGCACCAAGACATGAACTTTCATAACTTTCGGGGACAATCACTTCCAAATCAAATATATCAGCCATCATTTGGCGCCAAACATCCGATCTTGCGAATCCGCCCGTAGCTTGAATTCGAGTAACTGGTTCATCCATCACTTCAAGCAATGCCAAAAACACGGTATATAAATTATAAATTACACCTTCAAGAGCCGCGCGAATCATATGTTCTTTCTTATGCGACATTGTTAGTCCAAAAAATGAGCCACGTACATCTGGATTCCATAACGGGGCACGTTCACCCGCAAGATAAGGGTGGAATAACAACCCATCGGATCCTGGTCTTACACGTTCAGCTATTTTTGTTAACACTTCATACGGATCAATACCTAGCCTTTTCGCCGTTTCAACTTCCGATGATGCGAATTCATCTCGAATCCAGCGAAGTACCATTCCACCATTGTTAACGGGTCCACCAATCACCCAATGATTCTCGGTTAACGCGTAGCAAAAAATCCGTCCTTTTTCGTCTGTTTTCGGCTGATCAATAACCGTTCGAATGGCACCACTAGTCCCGATTGTTACAGCCACCTCACCTTTTCCAATCGCATTCACACCGATATTAGAAAGCACGCCATCACTTGCCCCTATGACAAATGAAGTTTGTGGATCGATACCCAATTTTCTCGCTATCCGCAAATCACAGTTTTTGAAAATCTTAGTTGTCGGTACTAGTTCAGACAACTGCTGGCGAGTGACACCTGCAATGTTTAATGCTTCCTCGTCCCAGTCAAGTTTCTTAAGATTCATCATCCCCATTGCTGAGGCCAAAGAATGATCAACAACATACTGATCAAACATTTTTTTAAATATGTATTCTTTAATCCCAATATACTTTTTAGCTTTCGTAGCTATTTCAGGTCGGTCATTTACAATCCACGCAATTTTACTTAATGGTGACATTGGATGAATTGGTGTTCCAGTTCGTTTGTATACTTCATGACCATTTAGTTCATTTTTGATTTTACGTGACCACGCTTCACTTCGATTATCGGCCCAAGTAATACATTGCGTTAACGGCTGGTCATTTTCATCCATGGCAATAACGCTATGCATTGCACTGCTAAATGATATAAACAATAATTTCTCGCGTGAAATTTGAGATTGTTTCATAATAGTAGAAATGGCTTGTACTACAGCCTGATAGATTTCTTCTGGATTCTGTTCAGCTGTCGATATATCCGGTGTGTAAAGAGGATACCCAATATTTTCTTGTTGAATAATCGTACCTTTTTCAGTAAATAAAACAGCTTTTGTACTCGTTGTACCGATATCTACACCTAGCATATAATTCGTCATTTTTCTCACTCCTTTCCTTTAGTAAGCATTTGTTGCGACTCCCAAAGGTCTTCTACTTTACCTTGGACATTATCGAAATTTTGATGTAACGCTTGAATCATAATCGCCCGGTCTTTTGTCTTTATCGCTTCGATATAGATCTCATGATTTTTTAAAATACGTGAAAAATCATCATACTTTTCCTCTACATGCATTCTCATCGACAGAAGAATAAGACTTTCCATAACTGGTTTCATATTGTTCCAAATCAAAAGGATATATGAATGATTAATCGAACGAATAATCGTTTCGTGAAATAGTACATCTTGATAAGAAAACTCATCTACATCTTTGTATTTAATCGCAACTTCCATCATTTCAAGGATTTTACTGAGTTCCCTTACTAGTTCACTCGTATCTATTTTTACAATTCGTTCGTAAACAAACGTTTCGATAAGTAAACGTACATCGTAAAATTCTTTAATGTCTTGTTCGGTTAAACCTACTACAACCGCACCCATTCTTTCCAATCGAATAATGTTTTCGGTTGCTAATATTTTAAGTGCTTCACGAATAGGCGAACGACTTACTTCAAATTCCGTGGCTAGTTTGTTTTCGGATAAGACGGTACCCTTTTTTATCATCCCGGAAATAATACGCATTCTAAGTTCGCATGCCAAAAGAAGACCCGTGGAGGGATTCGCAATCCATTTCGAAGGATATAAAAATTCGTTTGACTTAATCATACCTTCACTTCCTTCTCTCACACTCAACATACTTGTATACAAGTATGTTGAGTTAAATATATCATAATGTAAACGCTTTTAGAAAGGATTAAGATTCGGTACTGATTGAAAATATCTACATACTATTTCCTATTTTTTCATTATAGTATTCAACGAGGTTAGGATGTTCTTTCAAGTCATTTTTTCCTTCTTCACTAATTGAATAAATACCTCTTTCGACCCGATCAAACCAATCGTAGTAGTTTTTATTGAGAATGGATAAGGTTTTATCGCCCGTCCCCATTTGGCGTAATGCTTTAGGTGACAAGGTTCCGAAACGCACAAGGCAGCAAGCAATATGAATGCAGTTTTCTTTATAGGCGGACATAATTCGGGTTTGGTGACTTCCCCCAATGTTAAAATCACCGCTTCTACCCTCAATTTCAGACAGTAGGCGATTTCTTTTTTTCTTACTAAGTCCCATGCTTTTCACCCGATCAAAAGAGCCCGGTTCAAACATTAATTCCGCCAATTCATCCCCTTTTTTAAATACTACAATAATCAAGCCCAATTCCAATCTTTTTATCAAGTAACAAAGATCTTTCCACTTCTTGGAGCGGAAACTATACGCGGGCTTTGGAATAGCAATATAAACAAGGTTCGTTAGTCGTTGCCTTATTGCCGCTTGCATTAACAAGTCAATATTCAAGTTCAATTTCAACTCAACAATGACAAGTTCCTTTTCCTTTACCGCTACGACATCACATTGGTCAACTTCACCATAGACATCAAATCCTTGTTCAGTAAAATAATCTTTAATCGGTTTATATAAATCGGTTTCATAACGTTTAACTTTCATTTCAATCCCCATTCACTAGGTATTCATATCAAAAAAACAAAGCGATTAAACTATAAAAGTTTGCTCGCTTTGTTTAGTATAATCTATTCGATTGGTGTTATGAATCGTTATACGCTCAAAAGGGCCGCGTCATTCGTTAACATTTCTCCGCGAATGCGTTGGAATTCATCCATCAGTTTGGCGATTGTCAATTCTTTCTTTTCTTCCGCTTCAACTTCTAAAATAATTTGTCCTTTGTCCATCATAATAAGCCGATTCCCTAAATCGAGGGCCTGTTGCATATTATGAGTGACCATGAGCGTCGTCAACTTATCCTTTTCAACAAGTTCTTTCGTTAAATTCGTGATCAACTCTGCCCGTGATGGATCGAGAGCAGCTGTATGTTCATCTAGAAGTAAAATCGACGGTTGCGTAAATGTAGCCATCAATAATGAAAGAGCTTGTCGCTCGCCACCTGAAAGCATTCCCACTTTAGCATTTAGTCGATTTTCAAGATTAATATGCAGTGTTTCAAGCGATGTACGAAATAATTCACGTCGCTTTTTATCAACACCTCTCCTGAATTTACGTGTTTTATTTCGTGAAAATGCCATTGCCAAATTCTCTTCGATTGTCATGGAAGGAGCCGTCCCTGCCATTGGGTCTTGAAACACCCTTCCAATCATCTGAGAGCGCTTGTATTCAGGCAGCTTTGTAACGTCCTTACTAGCAATTTCAATAACACCAAAATCGGGAGTTAGCGCGCCGGAAATCATATTCATCATCGTGGATTTTCCGGCCCCGTTGCTTCCAATTACAGTTACAAAATCCCCAGGTTTTAACACGAGGTTGATTTGATCAAGTGCAATTTTTTCGTCGGGTGTAGCCTCATTAAAAATCTTATTAATGTTATCGAGTTTTAACAACGGCCTCCCCCTCCTTCTTCAACGCTAAATTTGTGTCAGCTAAACGTTCCGCATAGCGTTTTTCTTTCCTCTTTTTTTCACGTCTTTTTTCAATGACTTGCGGCAATATAAGTGCACAGATGACAATTACTGCGGTAATTAGCTTCATGTCTCCCGTATCAAGGATTTTCACTCGTAGTGCAAGACCTAGAACGATTCTATAAATAATAGAACCTGCGATGACTGCCAATGTTATGCGCATAATTGTTCTTGTACCAAAGATTGCCTCCCCGATAATAACTGAAGCTAAACCAATAATGATCATTCCAATTCCCATACTTGCATCTGCAAACTTTGAATACTGGGCAATAAGTGCACCGGAAAATGCGACGAGTGCATTCGAAAATCCAAGTCCAACGATAACAAGCGTATCTGTATTCGCCGATAAGCTTCGAATCATTTTTTTATTGTCCCCTGTTGCGCGTATTGCGAGTCCTATCTCAGTTTGTAATAACCAATCCACTACAAATTTAATGAGCACTACAATAATTAACATGATGAATAAAGTTCCCCAAGTGGAAGGAATATATTCAACACCAAGTGAAGTGAAAAAACCGTTAATTACTTCATCAATACCAAGTGAACTCCAAAACTCACTAAAACGACTAAATAACGTATCCGCATTTAATAATGGAATGTTGGGGCGACCTACCGAATTTTCTACGGTCAGTCCCATAATTCGCAAATTGATAGAGTACAACGCAATCATCATTAATATTCCGGAAAGAAGCGCATTAATTTTTCCTTTTGTATGTAAAAGTCCTGTTATACAACCAGCCATGAAACCAACAACTAACGCAACAGCAGTAGCTATCGCGGGATGATACCCAAAAGTAATCATCGTTGCGGCAACAGCGGCTCCTGATACAAAACTTCCATCTACCGTTAAATCTGGAAAGTCTAACACTCGGAATGAAAGGTACACTCCGAGTGCCATAATTGCATAGATGATTCCTTGTTCAACAGAACCAAAAACAGCTGAAAACATAAAGATTCATCTCCTAATTATTCGCTGAATTCAGCGTTCCACTCATCTTTAATTTCTAATTCAATTGTATCTGCCGTATCTTTATTCATTACAAATTTCAAGTTTTGTGGAACTTGAACGGGTAGATCAGCAGGCTTACTTTCTCCTTTGAGAACTTTTGCAGCCATTTCGCCGGCTTCATAACCGATATCAAAGTATTCAAATCCGTATGCCGCTAGACCGCCGCGTTTTACAGAATCAAATTCACCGACCATCATTGGTATTTTATTCGCATTCGCTACATCAATGACAGATTCCAGTGCATTAACAACTGTGTTATCTGTAATGATATACAAAGCGTCTACTTGTCCAAGTAAGGACTCTGTCGCTTGTTTTACTTCTGCAGACGTTGAAACAGACGCTTCAACAACCGTCATATCCATTTCCGCTAGCATTTCTTTCACTGCATCTACTTGCGCACGAGAGTTTTGCTCTCCAGAGTTAAATACCATTCCAACATTTTTTGCACCTAATTCTTCTTTAAGAAACTTCATTGTATTCGGAATCGCTTCCGGATGATTGTCAATTGTTCCCGTGACGTTCCCGCCCGGACTTTCCATTGATTCAACCAATTCTGCTCCCACCGCATCTGTTACTGAAGTGAAAATAATTGGAATTTCAGTTGTTTTACTAAGTGCTGCCTGAGCACTTCCGGTTGAATTCGCGAATATTAGGTCAACATTCGAGCTAACTAGGTTTTCCGCGATTGTTGTGTTGTTGCTGTTATCGCCTTGAGCGATTTGTACATCGTATTCCACGTCAAGTCCGGCGTCTTCTATTGCTTTTTTAAAGCCATCATAAGCTGCATTTAACGATGGGTGTTCTACAATTTGAGTGACTCCTATTTTATATTTCTTTGCATCATCTTTTTCACCGGATGCATTTGTTTTTGGTGTTTCATCCTTTGTTCCACATGCCGCAAGAAGCAGCACAGAACTAAAAACAATAAGCATAATCCTTGTCCAACTCTTCATCACAATTGCCCCCTTCGAATCTACTATTGCCCAATCTTCTAAACAATCTATAAGCAATAATTAAACGTAATCGTACCCCGCCGGAAATGTTTAGTCAATAACATTATCAATATTTCGACAACTAAAACGTTTTCATTGTCTTTTTTGAATGAATAGTGACTAAATCTATGTAGAAAAACAGACTTTTATAGGCGCAAAGTCTGTAGGTATTTTTACGGGAGAATATATTTTTTACAGTACCCAATACAATATTAGTATTGAAATTGGACTTTTACTGCTGCATTAACGATAATCTGTCCTTGTTTGATTGGTGTGGAAGTATGCGCTTCAGCCGAGGCAAACATTCGCTGCGTAATGGGCTGCTCCGTAACTTCTTCAACGATTTTAATAGGAGTAGGATCGAGCTGAAGATTCATGGTCTCAGCCATCGCTTGTGCATTAGCCAATGCGTTCTTTAGCGCTAAATTCAATGCTTTTTGATATTCCAATGGTTCGTTTTCAACCGTGAACTGAATATTCGATACCCTATTCACACCATTTTGAACAGCTATGTCTATCACATTTCCAGCTTGTTCAATGTTTGTAATCCTAACAGTGATTCCATTTGAAACCTCATATCCCCTAAATACTTGTTCGCCTTCAATATAGTCATACTGCGGAAATATATTGTAAGAAGCCGTTTGTATATTTTCACTACGAATCCCCAATTCCACCAACGACTCCACAACCTGATTCATAATACTAGCATTTTCCCGTTGAGCTTGGATAAGTTGTTTATTTTCGGTGCTTACCTCCAACTGGATTTGGACAATATCCGGTTCAATAAAGAGGTGACCTACTCCTGTAACAGTCATAACCCGGCGTTGCTGACGGATTACTTTTTGCACATAAGGGTAATACATTTGCCTCCGCCTTTCCCGATGTTCACTATGATCAATAGACACTATTCATATGGCCTGGGAAAAATAACTGTGTCGAAACTTTATCATTATTCTTCACTTAGTCTTTTCTCTAATTAACATCTCCTACTCCTTCTACCTTCAAAAAATGCATAAAAAGTTCATCAATCTCTTTCCCAATAAACTCAGGTTTCCAAGCATGAACATAATGTCCGACATCCAAGTTTACGTATTGACCATGCTCAAGTTGGTCGACATATTCTGCGAGCATTTCTCGCCAATTAATTATGTCAATACCATTTCCATCTGAGATAAAAAAATACATTGGGACTTCCACAGGAACCTTGGATTTATCGACTTTCTTGGCGTTCGCTTGAACCTGTTTCACTTCTTCTCGCATGTTTGCAGTAAGTGTTCTTCTGTAAAATAGTGACCGATACGTAACCATATCCTCTTCCGACAAGTATCCCGATTCTATAGCCGCAGAACTATTAACAATCGGTGGAATCAACCGAATTAACCCGGTCCGGGCGAAAGCTGTGGCTGCAATCATTGATAATGGTGAAGGAATTGGCAACACTTCGTAGACACTTGGAATGGCGGGATCTAAACCTATAATCGCTTCTACCTCTTCGGGATATTTTTGTGCCCACCGAATGGCTTCCAGACCTGACATCGAGTGTGCAGTCAATACGTAAGGGGGGCCTATATCCGCAAGTTGAAGTGCAGTTCGGCTTTCTTCTAGCATAACGTCAATATCCCTTGAAACTTCCGCAACTTCACTCCAACCGTATCCGGCTTTTTCTACGACTGCAATCGTATACTTCCGTGATAATTCCGACCAAAGCGGCTTAAAATCCAACATAGGAGCACTCGTTCCAGCACCCGAAAGGAACACGATTGTCTGCGCCCCATCGCCTTCCGAATAAACATGCATAGCATGACCGTCCACATCGACCATCTTTCCAGGCGGTGGCGTTAAGGCAAGTTCTTTTTTCATGGCAATTGAATGATATATCCAAGATCCTGCAACAATGTTTCCCAAAAGGACAAGCATGGACAAAAAAGAGATTTTAGCTATTCGTTTAAACTTCTGCATTTATTCAGTCCAATCCGAAATATCATCCCAGCCATATGCAATTTCTTTCAATTTCTTGCCCGCAATTTCTATTTCTTCAGTATCGATCTTCTTGCCTCCCAATGCCTCATAAAAACGGCAAGCTGGATTATCTTCCAAAGCCCAAATGAGCATCGAATCTAATTTCTTGTACTTTAAATCATCAACGACGGGCTGGACGAGTAATCGACCAATCCCCTTTCCCTGATACCCTTCCAAAAGATATATCGCATATAATTCTCCCGTATACATTTCATATTTTCCTGTACGTTCTTTTCCTCCCGCGGAGAATCCAATGACTTGCCCATTCTCATTTTCTGCTATGTGTACATAATTCACAGTCGTGCCTTTTTTCCACATCTGCTCCTTCTCGTCGTAGGAAAGACTTTCCAAAAAGGTTTCTGGAACAATCCCTTTGTATGTCGTCCTCCAACTGTCTACATGCACCTTCGCAATTCCCAGGGCATCCTCTATATCCGCTCTTCGAATTAACAATTCAATTCCCCCTTTTATGCTTATATGTATGTTATCACAGTATTATAACTACTCTAGATTTATCCGGAATACTAAAAAAACGGGTGATTTTCCTTCCCCACCATAGTTCAATATATATTGAACTATGGTAGGGACACAAAAAAAGCATGATCCACTTGGAATCATGCTTTTTTCATGTTTTATGGAGAAAGGAACAAATACGATCTTATACAAACATGCTTAGAAGTAAAACAAACCCTAGACCAAACACGGAAATAACCGTTTCTAATACTGTCCATGTTGCGAATGTCTCTTTCATCGTTAAACCAAATGATTCTTTAACAATCCAGAAACCCGTATCGTTAACGTGTGAGGCAATGATACTACCCGCACCAGTTGCTAATACCATCAATTCAAAGTTCACATCTGTACCTGCCATCATTGGGATGACCAATCCGGCTGTTGTGAGTGCAGCAACCGTTGCCGACCCTTGTGCGACTCTTATAACGGCAGCAATAAGCCAAGCTAGGATTAGCGGTGATATTGTACTTCCTTCAAAAAGGACAGCAACATAATCACCAACGCCGCCATTGATTAGAACTTGTTTAAGTGCTCCACCCGCACCAAGAATTAATAACATCATACCGATTGCTTTAATAGCAGTTTCTGCAGATTCCATAAGTTGTTTCATAGGAATATTTTGCTTGACACCCATCGTATAGATCGCAAGCAATACAGAAAGTAACATAACTGTCGTTGGAGATCCAATCATTGTAACTAAATCAAAAAATACATTACCCGGTCCATCGCTACCTTGCAACAACTTAATAATTGTTGAAAAAGCCATTAAAATAACTGGGAATAACGCCGTGAATGCACTAATTCCAAAACTCGGTGTATCTTCTAATTTAAATTGTTTTGTTTCACCAATCGAAGCAATACTACCACTTGTGCTATCTTTATCAAATGCTTTAGGTACAAACTTCTTAGCGAAAACTGTAAATATAGGACCCGCAATAATGACGATAGGAATCGCAATTATAAAACCGTAAAGCAAGACTAATCCAACGTTTGCTCCAAATTCATTTGCAATAACCGTTGGACCTGGATGTGGCGGTAAAAATGCATGTGTTGCGGATAATGCCGCCGACATCGGAAGACCTAAATATAAAAATGGCACTTTGATTTGTTTTGAAATTTGATAAACAATCGGAATAAGTAGTACAAGACCTACTTCAAAAAACAGTGCAATACCAAGAATGAATGAAGCAGTAACAACAGCCCATTGAATATACTTCATTCCAAATTTTTCTATTAATGTCATTGCAATACGTTGAGCACCGCCTGAATCGGCGATTAGTTTACCAAGGATTGCTCCTAGTCCAAAGACCAATGCAATACTACCCAACGTTCCACCCATACCACTTTCAACTGATTTAACAATTTCATTTATCGGCATACCCAAAGCTAGAGCTATTAGGAATGAAACAACAACTAACGAAATAAATGTATTTATATTAAACTTCATAATCATTATGAGTAAAACTATAATTCCTAAAGCAACAATTAGTAATGGCATAACTTTCTCTCCCTGTTAACTACATTATTGTAATGGATTGGTAGATTCTCTTTCAATTAACTTTGGTTGTAACCGATAAATCTCTGGTACGTTTCGTTCTTTTTTATTGATTTGCTTCATGAGTAATTTAACAGCCAAATTGGCCATTTCAATCATCGGTTGAGAAATCGTTGTAATAGAAGGTGTGTAAAAACTTGCAAATGGAACATCGTCTATACCAATAACTGCAACATCTTCTGGTATTTTTAGATCATATTTTTTTATATATTTTAATATTTCCATAAGCACGATATCGTTTCCCGCCAAAATCGCATCGGGTCGTTCCTCAAGCTTAAATAATTCTTCAAGAGCTGAAGGGATTGCGTCTGCATTAGCTGTTTTCACGTAATCCAAGTTTACAGTCAATCGATGTTTCTTAAGCGTATTTTTATAACCTTGAATTCGTTCAATTCGGGGACTAATATTTCTAATGATTGATGTTGTGACAATAGCGATACGATTGTAACCGTTTTCAACGAATTTGGTCACCGCCAATTCTGCCGCTTTATCGTTATCTAAAAGAACGGTATCAATCCCAAGATCAGCGAGTGTCCTGTCCATAAAAACGAGTGGAAAACGAGACTGTTTCATTTTTTTGTATAAATCGACGTTTCCGCCTGTTGGAAATATAATAATTCCATCCACTTGTTTTGCCAAAAGCATTTCAATATATTCTTTTTCCTTTTCTGGTTCATCATCCGCATTGCAAACAATAATATGAAAACCTGTTTCATAAAACTTATTTTCAATTGCCCGGATGATATGGGTAGAAAATGAGTGCAGAATATTAGCGACAATGACTCCGACTGTAAATGTAGATTTCTGCGTTAAACTTCGAGCTACTGTGTTCGGACGGTAATCCAGTTCTTCAATCGCCAACTTAATACGCTCACGTGTACTTTCACTCATGTATTCATAGCGTTTATTTAAAAACTGAGAAACCGTACTTTTAGATACATTCGCTTGCGCTGCTACATCAGCTATTGTAATTCTCTTCAAATGATCCAACTCCATTTTTTAACTTCATTCCATCAAGCATACAAGACTGCTTCATCATCCGACAAGGGCTTATGAAACAGTCATATGCAAGATGATTATACGCCGGAGTAGGCCATAAAGCCTCCATCTACTTGAATTGTCGTTCCTGTCACAAAACCGGAACAGGATTCATCGACAAGAAACAGCATCGCACCGAGCAATTCTTCAGGTTTTCCGAATCGTTTCATCGGTGTCGCTGTAATGATTTTATTGGAACGTGGGGTATAGTTACCGGCCTCGTCAAGTAGTAAGTTACGATTTTGTGTTGTTAGGAAAAAACCGGGTGCAATCGCATTTACTCGTAGCCCTGTTTCAGCAAAGTGGACAGCGAGCCACATCGTAAAATTATTAATGGATGCTTTTGCTGCGCTGTAAGCTGGTACTTTCGTCAACGGAGTGTACGAACTCATTGATGAAAGATTGAGTATTGAAGGTGCTTCCGATTTCAATAATTCTTTTCCGAATACTTGTGTCGCTAAAAAAGTACCAGTGAAATTTGTAGAAAACACATTAGAGAAACCACTTTCATCCAAATCGAAGAAAGATTGACCTTCCCCACTTTCATCGTAAACTTCCGGATCGGTTACTGCATCCGGATGATTGCCACCCGCCCCGTTTATGAGCATGTCCACACGGCCGAATTGTTCAACAATCTCCGCCCTTGCCTGCTCTAATGAGGCTCTATCTAGCACATCTGCTACTACTGCAATAGCTGTGCCGCCAGCTTCTCGAATGCTGTCAACGATTCCTTGACCTTTTTCGGCATTCCGATTCAAAATCGCCACTTTAACACCTTGGCGCGCTAGTTCACGCGCCATTTCTGAGCAAAGGACACCGCTTCCTCCTGTTATGACGGCGACACGGTCTTTTAAGTTTTCATGAATTGGAATCATTATACTCATCCTTCTTTTTTAGCCTCATACGCATCCCATAGACCGAGCAGATACATAATGCCTAGCGCACGGTCATACAGACCGTATCCCGGGCGACAAACTTCTCCCCACAGATGACGACCATGGTCTGGTCTTACATATCCATCGTAGTTTTGTTTGTTTAGCTCTTCTACGACACCTTTCACGTCAATCGAACCGTCTTGTGTATAATGAGACGTTTCAACAAAATCCCCGTTATCATAGATTTTCACGTTACGAATATGTGAAAATGGTGCGCGTGAAGCGTATTTTTTCGCGATTTGAACCATATCATTCGATGGACTTGCCCCCATGGATCCCGTACACATCGTAAAGCCATTCGATTCCGAATCAGAAATAGCGATTAGTTTCTCGTAACTTTCCTCACTAGTTATAATGCGTGGAAGCCCGAAAATAGACCAAGGCGGATCATCCGGGTGAATGGCCATTTTAATGCCGCATGCTTCCGCAACAGGTAAAATTTCTTTCAAGAAAATCTCCAGATTTGCCCATAGTTGCGCTTCATCCACTTCTTTATACGCATCAAAAAGTTCCGTAATCTTGTCCATTTTCTCCGGTTCCCATCCAGGAAGTGTTAAATCTGACGCTTCACTTACCGTACGGACTAATTCTTTCGGATCCAGACCATCTACTTTTGCTTTTTCATAAAATAATGCTGTCGATCCATCTTCCAACGGGTGGAACATTTCGGTACGAGTCCAGTCGAAAATAGGCATGAAATTATAGCAAATTACTTTTACGCCGAACTCAGAAAGATTACGGATTGTCTCTTTATAATTTTCGATGTATTTATAGCGGTCTTCGTTTCCTAATTTAATCGATTCGTGTACGTTTACACTTTCGACAACGTCTGTATGGAAGCCAAATGAACGAATATATTCGACCTCGTCTTTGATATCTTCTTTTTCCCAAACTTCTCCGGCAGGGATTTGGTGCAATGCCCAAACGATTCCCTTTGTTCCTGGAATCTGTTTGATTTGTTCAAGTGTGACTGTGTCATTATCTCTTCCATACCAACGAAATGTAATATTCATGATGCCACTCCTTTTATTTTTTAATTTTGTTGATATATTGTTTACTAAGTTCCACTACAGCGTCGTAACCGCCTGATTTGTATGCTTTGTTTAAATCACTGCCAATTCCGACGGCGACCGCACCGGCATCGAGCCAATCATTCATATTATCCAGATTGATGCCGCCCGTTGGCATAATTTTCACTTGCGGTAACGGGCCATTCACCGACTTAATAAATGATGGATCGAAGCCGTTCGCTGGGAATAGTTTTAATACGTCGCAACCCAATTCAAGCGCTTCCACCATTTCACGAATCGTCATGCAACCCGGGAAATAGGGAATGCCGTAGCGGTTACAAATGACTGCTACTTCTTTATTGAACTGAGGACTTACAACGAACTTCGCCCCGGCCAAAATTGCGTGACGTGCCGTTTCTGGGTCCAGAACTGTTCCCGCTCCTAAAAGAAGATCTACATGTTGTAATCCTTCGAACACCTGTTGAACTTGTGGGGTTGTATACGTAAGTTCAATCGCTCGAATACCACCTTCGGCCGCTGCTTTTGACAACTGAATAGCTTCTTCTGCATTACTTCCACGAATAACCGCAACAACTTTAGACGCTGCTATTTGTGCATGAGTCTCAAACTTGGACATGGTTGTAGCCTCCTTTAGTCAAATACGATAACTGCTTTTCGAACTTTATCTGGGTTATTTTCAACAAACGTAAACGCTTCTTGCACATCTTTAAGTGCAAATGTGTGTGTAATTAACCCGTCATGTTTAATTTTCCCTGAATTTAATAAGTCAACAACTTTTGGAAATTGGTTCGTTTGTAGCCTTGACCCAACGATTGTTATTTCTTTTTTTGTTATTAATAACTGTGGGATTTGTGCGGGTCTTTCATCGAAACCAAGCACGACGACCGTTCCTGCAGGTGAAACAACTTCAATGCCCAATTCGAATGTCATCGGTAAACAAACGGCATCGATAACGACGTTTACGCCTTCGCCTTCCGTCCACTCTGCCACGCGTTCTTTGACATTTTCTTTATTGACTTGAACGGTTACATCTGCACCATTTTCCCGTGCGAATGCTAGACGTTCTGCGCTCAAATCGGTCATCATAACAGACGCACCAAGTAATTTGGCAAATTTCAAAATACATATACCGATTGGGCCTGCACCTTGAATAAGGACGGTATCGCCTTGCCCTACCTGACCTCTCCAAGTTGCCTGTGCTCCGATTGTGTAAGGCTCCGCCATGACAGCTTCGTTCCAATCAAGCGCTGAATCAACTGCATGAAGCTGATTTTCAGGAAGCACAAAAAATTCTCTCATCCCACCGTCTTCATGCACACCGAATACGGATAGCTTTTCACATACGTTCGGACGTCCTTTTCGACATGCATAACATTCGCGGCAATAACTAATTGGTTCTACAACGACATGGTCTCCAACTTTAAGTGATGTAACACCTGATCCAGTTTCCACCACTTCACCTGTCACTTCATGCCCCACTACACGCGGCAATGTCGCAAGCGGGTTCGTTCCGTGATAAATATGCATATCCGATCCACATATACCAACACGCTTTGTTTTCACTAGTACATCCGTTGCAGAAACGATTTGTGGTTGTTCCACTTCATTGATGACAAGGTCATGCGCTTTTCGTACTTGTACAGCTTTCATATGATCCACCTTACCTTTCAATAATATTTTCTTTTCGGATGAAAGGTAGCAATTCTTCCAAATAAGGAAGCCCTTCATTATCTCCGGATACTGTCGTCACAAGTGCTCCGACCCCATTGGCCAATTCCAAGCGTTCTTCCGGAGAATATCCATTCAAATAAGCATATATATAACCTGCATCGAACCCATCACCTGCGCCAACCGTGTCTACAGGTGTGACTTTAAATGCTTCTTTTTCATACCATATACCCTCTGTAAAAATTCTTGAACCGTTTGCTCCGTCTTTTATAACAAATTGGTTAATTTGAAAACGATTGGCACAGTCTATAAGTGCTTCGTCTGAAGATTCTCCAAGAATTAGTTCGATTTCATCAAGCCCTGTTAGTAGAATATCGACGTATGGGAATACTTTCATGAACGTTTCTCTCGCTTCTTCAATACTCCACATTTTCAAACGAAGATTCGGATCGAATGACACTGGTATTCCTTTTTGTTTGGCCATTTCAAGCACTTGCATTACGATTTTTAAATTTTCGGAGTCAATGGATAAGTACACACCTGATAGATGGATCACATCGATTCCTTCAAACATTTCTTTTGTAATATCTTCTGGTTTCATCGTAAGTATGGGCGACTGATGGCGATAATAAAATGTCTTTCCTGAACCATCCTCTTGTATTTCTTTAAAGTTCAACGAAGTAGGATAACCTTCCATAAGCTTGACATCCGACACATCGATTCCTTCGCCACGCGCGAAATTATAAATGACACGCCCAAACTCGTCTTTTCCTAAACGGCTCACCCATTTTGACTTAAGGCCAAGACGTGCACATCCAATTGCAAAGTTTAACTCCGCACCGCCCACTTTACGGGCGAAATTTGTGACGAACCGTAAAGGGCCAGTCTCTGCTGGATTCATTGTAATCAAACCGTCACCAAGTGTTAGAACACTAAAATTTGAAGTCACATAATTCCTCCTCTTTAATAACATAAGCCTATGATTTACTTGTATAAAACCTTTAATAAATCGGTTTAGTAAATCGGTTTAGTAAAGTATACAATGAAAAGGCTTACACAATCAAGCGTTATATTATTTAATCTAAACACTCTATTCTTTTCACATTCCCTTTGCTCATTTCGATTGAATACAAAAAGAAAAAACACCTATAATTAGGTGTTTTCCCTCATCCAAACGTCCACAGTTTTATAAAGTTGATCTTTTAATGTAAGTTCAATCTGCCGAAGATTGCAACTTTATTCAGCTATAGTTAACATTAATACACCGGTACTTGACTCACTTCTTTCACTACCTTTTTCTTAAGTCTTAAAGACAAGATAAACGCTAGCACGAGCAATCCACAGCAAAGAATCAAAGAAGAAGAGATTCCACCGACATGATCAATCATCCAGCCGCCAAGTCCCGGACCAAGTAGCTGCCCCGATGCGAAATAGACAGTGACATACCCCACTGCAACCGAAGCATAGGAAGGATGAATCTGTTCCGTTGACAACGCTTGAATAAGCGAAAGCATCCCAACAACTGTGATTCCCCAAACAAACTGACTAATTACAAATCCGATGAATACAGGGAAGAAAACTGGAAGAAGCATGGAAGAGGCGCCTAAAGTAAGTGTAATAATCAATGACTTCCTTCGCCCGATTTTATCAGAAATCGCCCCCCATAGTGGACCGCTGAAAATGGACATTAGCCCACCGAAAGCCATAATTTGACCCGCAGTATAACTTTCAATTCCCGACTCCAAAATAAAACTAAACAAAAAACTTTGTGGAATTAAGTAAGCAAAACCAATGAGCCCATAAATAACAGCGACAAGAACAATTCCTTTATGAAGATATACTTCCTTCCATAACGACTGTTTCTTTTGTTCCTTATTCAATAAAGGTACGGGTGGATCCCGTAAAATTAAAAGTGCGGAAAGTGCACACAAAAGTGATAATAGCCCATAAAGAAACCAAAGATAGCGCCATCCTTCAATCGAAAAGGTCGTTGTGAAAAATGGAATGAGCAGACTGGAAATAAGTGTTCCTAAACCAAGTCCACTAACGAGAAAACCTATCATCATTCCCCGTTTCTCCGGGAACCAGCCAACTACAATATTAATAAGCGGCGTATAAGTGAAAGCAGTTCCAATTCCAAGAACAATCATCGCTACAAGACAAGCAGTGAAACTTTGAACTGTTGCCAAATACATTAAACCAAAAGCGACAAGAAACGTACCAGAAACAACTAATTTTTTAGCCCCCCATTTTACAGCAAGTATACCCGCAAAAAGAACCATTCCCAAATAGCCAATCGAATTTGTCGTTGCCAGCATTCCCGCCTGTCCATATGTCAGGGACAAGCTCTCTTTCATAAAGGGCATTAATATCCCATATGACATCCTTCCAAAACCAAGCGAACTGATCGTCACCAACATGCTTGCTAACGCATACTTCCAAATAGGTTGTTCCTGATTCATCCGCCCATCCCCCCCAGACAACTTCGTGATAAATACTGCTTATTATTCTATGGCTATTTTACCACATGAAGTAGCGGAATAGTCGGAATTGTAAACAATTAGTATTGCGGTTGTCTATATTATAAGTTCGATTATGGCGTCACTTCAGTAAGAGATTTTGGTGTTTGTAGTCTTATACAATTTTGTATTTTTACTTCGTCATCGTTAGTTCTTTTATATCATGGCCCTTAAATTTCACTTTTAACTTCAAAGTTTTGTAATCTATAATTTCGAATGTTTCCGACGCCTTTTTTATCATGTCTTCGTCATCCATATCGGGGTTAAGTGCAAGTTCTTCAAAGATAGGTTCAAGTTTCTCCATCGCTTTATCACCATGCAAGTATAGATCTTCTGTTTTATTTTCATATATTGCCTCTGTCTTGTCTGGTTTTTCATCGTAATTCGCTTTAAGTGCTTGCTTCATTTCTTGTGTATCAATTTCCAAACCAAAGGATGTGAAACCATATGTGCTGCCGGGAGATTCATCCGCTTCTTTCGGTTCTTCTTTCACAATATTTTTATTTGTACAAGCGCAAATGAACAATATAGATGTCATCAGTAGGACTAGTAACATAGCACTTCTCTTTTTCAATTCACTCATCCTCTCTTCAATTCGACAAAAAATCGGTTACCATTAATCTAACCGATGAGAAGAAGGGTTATACAAATTATATTAATGTTTACTACGGCTAGCTTATTGCAATTGAAATATAAAAATCGCTTCTACAACGGTCGTAGAAACGATTTCACTGATCTATTATTTACTTAAATTCAGCACATGCGTCGTTTCTGATGTTGAATCGTCCAATTCGAATCCATTTGCTCTATAAAAAGCATCCGCTTTTGACGATTCCGTTCGTACAGTCAGTTTTTTGAACGCATCACGGGAATGATTCACAATTTCTTTCAGTAAAAGGGATCCGACTCCTTTTCGTCTAGCTTCGTCTAAAACATAAAATCTTTGTAGACGTGCAACTTGTGTATCTTCGGAAAAAGGAGATTGGTTCACGCCGCCGATTGCAACAACATTCCCATTTTCATCGCGTATCGAAAAAAGGGCCTCACCGGGCTTATTGAATCTATTTGTTCCATCCGCGTAATCAGTAGCCAGCCTTGTTAAAAACCGATAGCCTTCCGCTTCACTTTCTTGTATTAAATGTGCAATCTTAATCGCCTTTAAATCGTCAACTCTTTCTATTTTCGATCCCATCCCAATTTCCCCCTATCAATTCAAATGATTTCCAATATACTGCTTACTTCAACATCGACATCGAAAAAACCTTTATTTATTTATCCAAAAAAGTATCCGCTTGCATGAACTGCGCAGCGAATACTTATATGAGTAAATTTCATAATAGAAGATTTAGTCTTGAAATACGAACAAAGTTGATTTCCGCTTCGGGCGGACGCTTTCCGTGGGCACGGCTTCAATCTCCTCGTCACTGCGTTCCTGCGGGGCTTTCAGCTCGCGCTGTTCCCACTGGAGTCGCCGCCCTCCGCTCCAATCAACGAAACGCCTTCTATATTAATGGACAATAAAACTTAAAACCCATTATCATTCGTATTTTAAGCTAAAATAGGGAATTATGAAATCGACTCATATATATGTTGAAATAAAGAACTTAATTGAATCCGCTACAGCGCATTGGAGGTGCCTCTCACGATAAGCCGGGCGGGATACCCCTTTGTTATAAATAGTAACCAAGTGATTCAAAACCATAATAAAACGATACAAGTGTTAAAAGACTAAATACGATACTTTCTACTTTGCTTCCAGTCTTTGTTGTCAGTGGGAAGCGAACCGTCATTTGAATTGGAAAAAGTAGTTTGATGCCGTTTTTTGTTGCCATGTCGAGTAAATAATGACTTACCATTCCTGCCAAAATCCCTGCTTTTACTGCCTCATTTGGAATAAATGAATTTAGTAACCACGCAACGATTACTAAAAATAACAAACTATGTGTCAAGGTACGATGACCAAATAGCATATTAATTAATTTCGATAATAGGGGAAGCTTCCTCCCAATTTTACTGCCCCCGTGACAAATATCCGGAAGCAAGGCACCAATTATTCCCGCACCCAACATAATAAGGGGATCGTGATTACCAATTTGTGCATAAGCAAGACTTGCCGCAATACCGCCTACGATGTGTGTTTTCCCTGTCATGCCTTTTCTCCTCATTTACTAAAAACTTTCTTGTTTTACTTCGATTACTTATCGCCGGAACCGGTCAACCCGTCAATTACCTGTGTGTACTTCTCGTACCACTTTTCCCATTCTGTTCTTCTGTTAATTGGCTTCCCGTCGAGCAACGCTTGAATAACATCCAAACAAACATGCCATCCCGTAATATCTTTTTTGGTTTGTTCAGTCAGCGTATTGATTTTCTCTTCAAATACCAATACACATCCATTCGGTTTTGAATGGAATTCGAAACGAACTTCATCACCGAACCAATCAAACGCCAAGACGGAAAACATTTTAAGTTCGGTAATCTTAAGTTCCTCATCCATTACATCTTGAATGTAGAAATTCATAAATCCGCCCTTTTGTAGTTTTCCGACACGTAGCTCTTCAAACCACTTTTTTAACAGCCTATTATCCGTCAGCATTGCCCAAACATTTTCAATGGGGTGATTTAACTCGCGCTCTATATGTGCGAGCAAGCCTTTTTCAATTTGCTTGATTTCGGCGATCATATAAACATCCTTTCCGCCTTGAAAATTCGAGATTTACAACTCCATTATGGAACATATGTTTCAAATATGCAAACTTCTTGACGACGTCTGACCGAATTAATCTTCAACTTCCAGAAAGTGTAAAAGCTCTCGGTACACGAACCCTTTATTAAGAGAACGAAAAGCAGGAGCTGCAAACCGCTATCGTTTGACTCCTGCTTTTTGTTGAATAAACTTCAGTTCATTTTACAAAATAGCCCCCGCCACATCATATAACTCAAGGTCTATTTCAACAGCATCGCCAAGTGCCAGTTTTGCGAGTTGTTGCCCTAAGAATGGTCCAACAGTTAATCCTGAAGCACCAAGTCCATTGGCAAGAAAAAGCCCTTTGATAGTTGGTACGCCGCCAATAATCGGAAGAAATCCCGGTGTGAAAGGACGAAACCCAACACGCGCTTCGATGAAGTGACTATCCGCTAACCCAGGTGCGACAGCTATCGCTTTGCTAAGAACTTCATGTAAACCTCCAGCTGTTACACGCTGGTTAAACCCTACGTCATTTTCATGTGTTGCCCCGATAACGATGCGCCCGTCTTCAAATGGAACAATGTATTGGTCATGTGGCGGCATAACGACAGGCCATGTATTCGTCATTTTATTTTCAAGCTGTAAATGTACAATTTGCGCTTTTTGCGAAGTTAGTTGAAGGTTTATTCCTAAAGGCTTTAGTAGCTCATCCGCCCATGCACCCGCGGTTACTAAAACAGCATCCGCTGCATATTGCTTATTTTCAACTTGCACACCTGTCACTTCGTTGCCTGAATGTATGAGTTCAGCTGAACCACCGACAAATGTAGCGCCATACTTTTCCGCCGCATTTACGAGCGCTTGCCGTAAAGCACGTCCATTGACACGTGCAGCTCCACTGACATGTACAGATTTATAATCTAATGAGATAGGAGGAAACAATGCGGATGTTCCGGCTGAATCGACTTGTTGAATATCTCCAATTTCGGGGGCCTCTTCACGTCTCGTGATTGCACGTTTCTCCATTTGGTTTAGTTTTTCTTCGTCTGTGTGTAAACTAATCGAACCTACTTTTTGATAACCTGTATCCGTTTCTCCATCATCTTTAAGTTGCTTAATAAGTTTTTCATAATACGCCGCTCCACCTTTTGCAAGCGCATACCACGCCTTGTTCCTCCGCTGGGACAACCATGGACAAATAATCCCCGCTGCGGCATCCGTAGCCTGCCCCGGATCCTGACGGTCTATAACTCTTACATTAGCTCCCGTTTTCGCTAAATGGTAAGCTGTCGAAGCGCCTAAAATTCCTGCACCAATTACAATATATTGTTTCATCCTAACACCTTTTTCCAAGTAGTTTTTATTGCTTCATTTTACATGACTTTGTGGTGACACTCAAACAGGCTTGCACGAGAGGAAATAAATTCAATCGATTCCAGTTTGATGCTTTGTGGTGGAAACCACTTATGATAAACTTGAATATAATGGAGTCGATTTCATAATTCCCTATTTTAACTTAGAATACCAATGATAATGGGGTTTTAAGTTTTATTGTTCTTTAATTACGAATAAAAACAGACATCCAGTTAATCAATTGGATGTCTATTTTTATTTTAAAACTCAAAACTGAAAGAGTTCACTCGTTCTTGACCAAGTTTATCTTATGACCGTTTCGTATTTAATGGTTTGATATTCGCTTCAATCGCTTCACGTTTACCTTCCAAAAATGGTGGCAAAGCAAGTGATTCTCCTAATGTTTCAAGCGGTTCATCCGTAGCGAAACCAGGGCCATCTGTTGCCAATTCAAACAGAATGCCATTTGGTTCGCGGAAATATAACGAACGGAAATAAAATCTTTCCACAAAACCGGAGTTTGGTAAACCCGCTTTGTTCAAAACATCAATCCAAGCGTGTAATTCTTCCACATTATCCACACGAAAAGCGACATGGTGGACTCCGCCTTTCCCTTGAATTTCCGCAGGTAAATCATTGCGAGGTTCTACTTGTACTTCAGCCCCGGATCCGCCTTCCCCAACTTGCATAACAATGATGTCATCTTGACCTTTAACGAGTGCCGGAATACGATTTTTCTCTGTAAACCCTAGAATTCGAAGGACTGCTAAAGCCTGTTCCGGCATACGTACTGTAAGTTTTACCGGGCCTAATGCCGTAATTCCAAATTCAACAGGTACCGGGCTTTTATCCCAAGGTGCTCCCGCTTCAACGCCTATATTCGTTTCATCTGAAACTAAGGTAAGTTGCTGCCCTTCTGGATCTTCAAAGAAAATCGCATTTCTGCCCGCATATTTCATTTTACGTTCATTTATATACATCCTCCTCAATTGCAAAGTGTCTTGAATTCGAGGTAACTATAGTTCATAGAACTTTTCCTGTTAACAGTTCGGTTTGATGTATACTAATCATAAAAGGAGGAGGAGTATATATGTGTTTAATCAATTTTCAATTTCATGAACATCCAAATTATAAATTAATTGTTGCAGCGAATAGAGATGAATTCTACGGTCGACCTACTGCTCCAGCACATTTTTGGGAAGATGAACCCGAAGTTCTTGCAGGACGTGATTTATTGCAATTTGGGACTTGGCTTGGTGTAACAAAGCAGGGACGTTTTGCCGCATTGACAAACTTTCGTGACCCATCACAAATGGGTACTGGGAAAGTTTCTCGTGGGGAGATTGTTCGAAATTATTTGGCTGGGGACACTTCTTCAAATACTTTTCTCGAATCGCTACACGGGGAAAAAAACAACTATACAGGCTTCAATCTACTTGTCGGAAATCCTGATGAATTGTTTTATTATAGTAATATACAAGGGGATATAATCGAAGTTTCTGCGGGGACACATGGACTTAGTAATCATTTACTCGATACACCGTGGCCTAAAGTAACAAAAGGGAAACATAACTTAAAAACGTATGTTACGGGACAAGAAAAAGTTAATGTGGATGCGTTGTTTACGATTCTTGCTGACGAAGAAATAGCCCAAGACACCGAGTTGCCGCAAACAGGTGTCGGTTTAGACCTAGAGCGAAAACTATCTCCACTTTTTATCAAAACACCTGATTACGGCACTCGTTCGTCCTCTGTTTTACTTGTCGACACTAACAATCATTTCACTTTTGTTGAACGTACATATGAGCACGGTGAATTAACAAAAGAAAATCACTTTACGTTTCAAGCGTGATATCCAAGTCCATTTCCAAAACAATTGGGCAATGATCACTACCAAGTACGTGCGAATGGATGGCAGCATCTGTTAAGTATGCTTCGAGTTTTTTCGAAGCAATAAAGTAATCAATGCGCCATCCAATGTTACGCTCTCTTACTTTACTCATGTATGACCACCATGTGTAGGCGCCTTCTCGTTCGGGATGAAAAAAGCGATATGTATCTACAAAACCTTCTGCCAAAAGGGCGGTCATCTTGCCCCGTTCTTCAACTGTAAAACCAGAATTACCAATATTCGGTTTCACATTCTTTATATCTATTTCTTCATGGGCCACGTTTAAATCTCCACATAAAATAACCGGCTTCTTTTTATCCAACCCTTTTAAGTGTGTGCGCATTTCGTCTTCCCATTCTAAACGAAAAGGTAATCGCGCTAAATCTCTTTGCGCGTTAGGAGAATACACATTAACCAAATAAAAATGCTCAAATTCTAACGTAAGAATCCGACCTTCATCTTCTTTCTCCTTGTCCCCTACACCGTATGTCACGGACAACGGTTTTTCTTTTGTGAATACGGCCGTTCCAGAGTATCCTTTCTTAACTGCGTAATTCCAAAACTGATAATAACCATCTAACTGTAAATCAATCTGTCCTTCTTGTAGCTTGATTTCCTGCACCGAGAAAACATCCGCATCTACTTCATTGAAATAATCAAGAAATCCCTTTTTAACGCATGCCCTCAATCCATTTACATTCCATGAAACTAACTTCATATCCAAATAACACTCCATATCTTTTGCACTCTAATTCACATAGTCTCTATAATCACCGTACAACCGGTTTCGTCATATTTGCCAAAAGCGAAATGATTGGTCGGACCAACACCATGTTTAAATTCCAAGGAATGACGAATACCCGCTGTAATAAACTTCTTCGCTTTTTCCACAGCATCCGGAACGGATTGTCCTTTAGCTAATTCAGCCGCAATCGCCGCCGAATATGTACATCCCGCACCGTTCGTATGAATGGTTTCGATTCTAGGTGCCTCAAAAAGATAGAACTGGCAACCGTCATACAATACGTCAATCGCAGGCCCCTCTAACCGTCCACCTTTAATGAGAACGTATTTAGGTCCTAGAAGACGCAATTCAACTGCTGCTTTTTTAAGATCTTCAACTGTTTCCAATGCATCTACTTCCAATAACTGCGCGGCTTCGGGCATATTCGGAGTAATGATTGTCGCAAGTGGCAACAGCTTGTTTTTCATCGCTTCCATAGCGTCTGTTTTCAATAAGGCTGATCCCATTTTTCCAATCATGACGGGATCGACAACGATATTTGTGACATCTGATTGTTGAATCCACTCGGCGGTCTTCGTAATGATCTCTTCTGTAAATAGCATACCTGTTTTAATTGCATCTGCCCCGATGTCACGTAATGAAGTGTACACTTGCGCCTCGATTGCATCAATCGACTGTGGGAAAATCCCTTGACCCGTCCTTGGGTTATCGGCAACAATTGCTGTTACCGCGGTCATGCCGAATACATCCAACTCTTGAAACGTCTTCAAATCTGCTTGGATTCCTGCCCCTCCCCTTGCCGCAGAACCCGCAATCGATAAAGCTCGATACATCATAATCATTCATTTCCTTTCTTTTAGGTATGTGCATATTTTATTCTTCCATCATACCAGTTCTATAAAAGAAAAAGCACCAGCCAAATTTCAGCCGGTGCCCTAGCAATTAAGTTTAAGAATTTTGCTTGTCGTGCTCTGCTAAAAGTTCCGCGAAGCTTTTGTTTTTTTCTTGTTCTTTTCGTTCTAAACGAAGTTGCTCTTGGCGCTTCTCTTCTTTTTCACGCTCTTTAGCCGTTAACTCTTTTTTAGCCGCTTTCAGCTTTTCAAGAATATCATCCCCAATTGAGTCCGATATCGTTAAGTTCTCATTTTCTTTCTTTTTTGGTTGAACGCTATTTCTTTTTTTCTTTTTCATCATATACACCTGCCTTAAATTATGCGCGTTTCACAATCGTTGCGACACCTTGACCTCCGCCAATACAAAGCGTTGCGAGTCCCGTTTTCGCATCGCGTCGCTGCATTTCATGAAGAAGTGTTACGAGAATTCGTGCTCCGCTTGCCCCTATCGGGTGACCAAGTGCAATCGCCCCGCCGTTAACATTTAGTTTATCGGCATCGAATCCAAGCTCTTTGTCAACTGCAATTGCTTGTGCCGCAAATGCTTCATTCGCTTCGATTAGATCAATATCAGAAAGATTCATATCTGCCCTAGAAAGCACATTTTTCACTGCTTGTACTGGCCCGATTCCCATAACAGATGGGTCAACACCTGCATTTGAATTCGCTACAATCGTTGCTAGCGGCGTCAAACCAAGTTCATCCGCTTTTTCTTTCGACATAATAACGAGTGCCGCTGCACCGTCGTTAATGCCTGAAGCGTTTCCAGCAGTTACACTGCCATCTTTTTTAAACGCTGGTCGTAGTTTTCCAAGCTTTTCAGCTGTCGAGCTCGCTTTGACATACTCATCTGTATCAAAGATGATTGGCTCCCCTTTGCGCTGCGGGATTTCAATTGCAACAATCTCATCCGCAAATTTACCTGCTGTTATTGCCGCAGATGCTTTCTCTTGAGATTTCGCTGCAAATGCATCTTGCTCTTCACGAGTAATTGAATAACGCTCGCATAAGTTTTCCGCTGTAATCCCCATATGATAATCGTTAAATGCACACCATAATCCATCTTTAATCATACTGTCGACAATTTTCTTATCGCCCATTTTAAATCCTTCACGACCATCATTCAATATGTAAGGCGCCTGGCTCATGTTTTCCATTCCACCGGCTACAACGATATCGGCATCTCCCGAAAGTATTGCTTGACGTGCAAGTTGAACCGTTTTCAATCCTGAACCACATACTTTATTTATCGTCATCGCTGGAACTGTTTCGGGTAAGCCCGCTTTTATGGCTGCTTGCCTTGCTGGGTTTTGACCAAGTCCCGCTTGTAAAACATTCCCCAAAATCACTTCGTCAACTTGTTCAGGTGCTACCCCAGCACGCTTTAATGCCTCTTTAACTACTATCGACCCTAAATCTGTCGCCGCGATATCTTTCAATGAACCAAGGAAAGATCCGATTGGAGACCGAACCGCACTAACAATAACTACTTCTTTGCACATTTTTATTCCCCCTTTTCCCCTAATTAAATTTGCTTGTATAGGCATCCCTTCATTACAATATACTTAAGGAGGGATTGTATGTTCATTTTACCAGAAAAAATTAAGATAATCGAGGTTGGACCTCGGGATGGATTACAAAACGAAAGTAGGCATGTCCAAGAAGATGACAAACTTGCGTTCATCGAAGCTTTACAAAATGCCGGGATTTCCGAAATGGAGTTGACTTCATTTGTATCCCCTAAATGGGTACCGCAAATGGCAGATGCTCCAACAATCGTGAAAAAGGCAAAGCATATAGGACGTCAATTTGTTCTTGCACCAAATGCGAAAGGTGCAGAACTAGCACTTGAAGCTGGTGCACAAAGTATTGCCGTATTTGTGGGGGTCAGCAATACATTTAACCAAAAAAATATTAACCGAACGACCCAAGAAAGCTTGGAAGCACTGGATCCAGTTATTTCAACATTAAAAGATAAAGGCATCTTTGTCCGTGCGTGTATTTCAACAGCTTTTTATTGTCCTTATGAAGGGAAAATGGATCCCGACGCCGTCGTTGCACTTTGTAAACGATTTGTAGCAATGGGTGCTGATGAATTAAGTGTTGCGGACACAATTGGCAGAGCAAATCCGCAAGAAAGCTATGAGCTGTTTAAAAAGCTGAAAGAAGAAATTCCAGGGATTTTACTAACTGCTCATTTCCATGACACGCGTAAAATGGCACTAGCAAATACGTTTGCAGCGCTTCAAGCTGGGATTGACAGATTTGACACATCTGCTGGTGGTCTCGGGGGTTGTCCATTTGCACCGGGCGCTACAGGCAACGTAGCGACGGAAGACGTTGTCAACATGCTTGATACGCTAGGGATTGAAACTGGAGTCGATGTGAAAAAGGTTTGTGAGGCAGTAGCCCTCATCGCTCCACACGTCTCACGTCCTATCGAGACAGGCATGTACCGACTTTTTGTAAACGGACAGCTTTAAGAGCATCTAGCGGGCTTAGTCGGATACTTTATTTCAATTTAGACAGACAGTAAAAAAGGAGAGTGGCAGTTTGAAACGTCGCTTGCTATTTATAACTGGCGTTCTTTCAAGTATTTTCACTGCACTTCTAACTATTTTCGGATTCGTCGCATCAAATAAACTAATGTATTTAAAACTGAAAGACACCGAAGTCATTTTGCAACGAGAAACGTTGGCCAAAAGGTTTGATGAAAAATGGTACGAAATTGTTCAAAAAAAAGAACTGTGGATTGATTCACCAAATGACTATTTATTGAAGGCCATTTTTCTCAAACCATTACAGACACAAAATACGGTCATTATTTGCCATGGAGTAACTGAAAATAAAATCAACTCTATTAAATATGCACGCCTATTTGAACAACTTGGTTTTAACTCTGTAATCTATGATCATCGGCGGCATGGCGATTCGGGCGGTAAAACAACAAGCTTTGGTTTTTATGAGAAAACAGATTTAAAAGCCATCGTTTCCTTTATTCGCGAAAAAATTGGCAAGGAGGCACTGCTCGGTATCCACGGCGAATCGATGGGTGCAGCGACTACGATTCTCTATGCGGGCACTTTTAAAGAGGAAGCTGATTTTTATGTAGTCGATTGCCCTTTTTCCGATTTTACCGAGCAAGTTCTTCATATACTTCGAAGTGAAACACCTTTGCGAAGTACGATGACACTTCGAATTGCAAACTTATTTTTAAAATTGCGAGATGGCTACACACTCAAACTGATTTCACCTAGAGAAGTTATAAAAAACATCGCAACGCCTATGCTTTTTATCCATAGCCTGGAAGACGAGCTAATCCTTCCACATATGACAAAAGAGTTGTACGAAGCAAAAAAAGGCGATAAAATGTTAAAATTATTTAACAAAGGTGCCCATGCAAAGTCTTTCAATGAAAATCCACAAGAATATGAACAGACGGTAAGGGAATTTTTAAATCGTTTCGTTTTCACTCAATAAAAACACCCAAAAGGAATTTTCCTAATGGGTTTTTTTTATAATTACTTTTTAGCTTTTTTTGGTTTTTTGCCCTGTTCATTACTCGCTTTATTCATCTGACTCATCATTTGATTTATTTTCTTTTGTGATGGTTTTTGTCCCATTTGCATCATCATCATTCGTAACATATCTTCATTAATCGGCGGGTTATCTTTTAAATATTTCATCATATATTGACGTGCAATGAAAAATCCGAGAGCCACACCAGCTAATAGCGCGACGACGATTAATATAATTCCCAATGTCAAGCTCATCCGCTATACCTCCTTCACTTCAGTAATACAAGTATCATGTCACCATGAAGGATTATACAGCAGATTTGTTTATTATACTACCTTTTAGCGAAACATTAATTCTTCTTTTTCGGTAGCTTGTTGCATGTATTTTATTGGTTTTAACCATCCCCACTCTTCGTGTCCGTCCATTACCGCAAAAAAACGATTACCCGATTCTGATAAAGCGACAAAAAGATCTAAATCCAACATACGAGAACCATCACAGTAGACGTTCATTGAATAATCAGACAGCGTTATGTAAATGGAACCTTTGACTGGATGTGTTAACGTATACTTTCCATTTTCATATTCCATTGTCGTGAATAACTTTCTAAGCTTTAAAGCGATTACATCGTGAACTGTTTGTTTTTCAATAATATCGCATAGATAATGAATTTCTTTCAAATCCTCACCTTGTTCCAAGTTCTTCGTCAAAAGATTGTATAACAACTGTTCCCGACCAATTACGAATGGCTGGTACATTTTTTTCACTTTATATATTCCATATGATCTCAATATTGCCACCCCCTGATGAAATCTTACACCTTTCTGTTTGAAAAGGCTGTCACATTACGGAGTAAAACATCACTATTATTGTCACATTCAGCGTATTTCTGAAAAATCGGACCAGTTAAACCTTAGCGTGATTGCGTCTGGATTTTGAAAAAGTAGAAACTAACTATATATATATATCTACGAAGCCGCAACAAAACAATTGAAAACTGGTTCATCTTGGGAAAGTTAAAATTCCTCTGTTATTTTCATCTCTATTTTAGGAACTTAAGTTTTCTGTTCGCATAACGTTGCATTCCGTACATAAAAAGAAATTCAGTATTATTTCTCCAAATTGAAAAGAAATAGCGCTTATCAAGTCACTGTTTTCCGACATATCTTCCGTTATGGAAGCTAGGTACATCATTGGATTGCCACAATAGCAACACTCGTATTCCTTCTTATCTTCCTCACTCTCCATCAGCTCGTTGAAGAGCCGCCCGATGTAGTTTGTGCCAAATTGATCGAAAATGAAGTCTATCTCTTCATCAGATAAGTTATCTTTCATGATTTCTTCTTCAAGTAATGGGATAAGCTGTAGCGGAACCTCTGGAAGAGGAGACGGTAGTTGGTCTTCTTCTTCAGCTATCCAACATTCTTCATCATTTTGTGAAAGAAGATGAACTTCTCCCTGCTCTATTCCGAAGAACTGTGTTTCCCAACATCCAGAGCAGTTTAGACAGCCAACTAGAGGCAATACTCCCAAAATAGAGTGAACCGATTGGAGAGCAGGATCAGATGTATCAAACCTCATGATGAGTTGCATTGGTTGTTTACAATTAGGGCACAGCGGAGTTTTGAAGGCTTTCCCTCCAAAGAAATGACTGTATTCGTTTTTTCCTTCTAAAATCTTATAGCCATTTAGTGACTTTTTACTATTGCACATATTTTTTCACCTCAATATAATCTTTTTCTAATTGTTTACTGCATTTTATTATGCAATCGGCAGATCACGCTTATATCGATCTCTTCAATTTTCAACGGAAAGGTTCTAATCCTGGTTTACATTCTTTTAGATTCCTTTCGTTCATGTCTCTAATCCTAATTTTTCAATAAATCAATTGATACTTTTTTTGCGATGAAATAAATAAAAAAGCTGTTCCGTCAATCAAAATTGATGTGACCCCTTAAAGTTAGAGTTTTATATTAAGCAGCTTGTTGGCTGGTGTGAAGACGGTATTGTACCGGACTCATGCCCGCCAATTTCTGTTTGATTCGTTTGTTATTATAGTAATGAATATACAATTCGATATCACTTTTTAGTTCCTCATAAGTGCGAAGTGGTACGCCATAATACATCTCCTGCTTCAATAATCCAAAGAAGTTCTCCATAGGAGAGTTGTCTAAACAGTTTCCTTTACGCGACATACTTTGGAACACGTTGTGTTCTTTGAGCGTAAGCGACCATTCGTTGTGTTGATAATGCCAACCTTGATCTGAATGGATTGTGGTGCGATATTTTGCGTTTCTTACGATGTCGAGTGCTTCTTCTAAAGGCTTCATCACAAAATCAAGAGTAGGATGCATATTCATACCGTGGGAGAGAATCTCTCCATTATACATATCCATCATCGGACTGAGATAAAGTTTACGTTCATCTAAACATTTAAACTCCGTTATGTCCGTTGTTAGTTTTTGGTACGGGATAGGTGTGTTAAAGCGACGGTTCACCAGGTTCTTTGCCACTGTACCTACGGTACCATTGTAGGAACTATAGCGACGTGATTTCCGAGTAAACTTTGTCCCCTTCAATCCGAGCTTGTGCATGATTCGTTGTACTTTTTTGTGGTT
>NZ_JAHNZW010000009.1:0-177458 GCF_026931025.1 Sporosarcina sp. G11-34
CCCATAATTTTGAGCTAACAGCTCATATCCTAGAGGTCCTTCAAGATATTCTTTAACTATCATTAATTTAAATTCATCACTATATTTCGCCATATAAAAACACCCCAAGAGTTAGATTTTTAGCTCTAACTTTTGGGGTGCAGCACCTAGCACCGATGCTTTCTATTTTTAAAACAAATTGAAATTTTTAGCGCTACTTTGCTGCTCTCCCACTATACAATATCAGTATAATTGTATTTAATATAATCGTAACAATGAGAAGCATCGCTGAGGCAAACGCCACACCTCCCATTGTGTCCATAAGAGCAGACCAATCCTCAATCTTTACCAAATGATAGTGATAGAAGATCTGGAAAATTAGCGAAATCGCACAAGCACTGAAGCTCATAAAGGTAAGGACGACCAATTTCCTTTGATCCTGCCTAACATATCTCATGAGACTAATAATAGGAAGTATCCAAGCAATTAGCCCAAGTGCGAGACTACCAAGATTTAGCCAACCACTCATATTTAATCCCCTTTGTGTTTATTTCAGTTCATCCAATCAAACTATTAATCGTATGAAACGTCGGTTGTTGTTTATCAAACGTAGCGATGTGTTTAAAGCCGATAGACTGTAGTAGTTCAAGTGATTCACGGAACTGGAAAGCTATTTCAGTAACGCGGTGTGCGTCCGAGCCAAGCGTAATAATTTCCCCGCCACATGCCTTATAAAGTTTTAACACGTCGTTACTAGGGAGGCCTGAAGGTAATCCATAGCGAACGCCAGATGTATTGAGTTCGATGCCTTTACCAGCCGGAATGATTTCATTGAAAATCGCTTTGAATTCATCATGGAAATTATATGCAGGCTGTACTTTTGAATAGCGTTTAACGAGATCAACATGGCCAAGCACATTAAATTGCTTAAAGTTTTTCACGCAGTATAACAACTCATCATAATAAGCTTTATGTGCTTCTTCAATTGTTTTACCAATAAATAGGTCCCCGTAATGCAAGCCCTTCAACTCGGTCGTATGCATGGAACAAATAATGAAATCAAAGTCTTGTTCATTTATCAATTCGTCATATCGCGCCAATAAATGTGGCTGAACACCAATCTCGATTCCTTTTTTAAGTAAAATTTGTCCTTCGTACTTTTTCTGTAATTGTTTTATTGTTTTATCGTATTCGTTTAAATCAAAGTCAAAAACAATCGTTTCATCAGGATAGTCATAATCAATATGTTCGGTAAAACAAATTTCTTTCATTCCTTTATTAATTGAACCAACAATCATATCTTCCATAGAAACAGAACAATCTGCCGAAAAGTGACTATGCATATGGTAATCGAACATACAACTCTCTCCTTAGTTATCTAGTATTCAGACGATTTTATCTATTCTCGTTGACAACTACATTCTCATCCCCTATAGTAATAAATAACTTCACCCTAGTAAAGCGATAAAGTTTTTAATCGGAAGGCGGGAAAATTAATAGTGTATACTGATTATAGAGTCAGCGACAAGAATGTCAAAGACTATCAAAAATATGAGCGAACGGTAAAAACGATTCAAAAAAGGTTTAAAACGTATGGATATGAAAGAATCAAAACTTCCACGTTTGAACAATATGATTTGTACTCAAAAGTAACGAGTTCAATCAATCAAAAAGAAATGCTTAAACTTATAGATCGTTCAGGAGACGTATTGGTATTACGCCCGGACGTAACAATTCCAATTACAAAAGAACTAGCCGATAATTTAACCAAATTACCAAATGAACTCCGCTACTATTATGTACAAGACGTCTTTAGACAAACTCCATTGGATGAAGAGGGGATTGAAAGTACACAAGCTGGTGTTGAATACTTTTGTGAAAGTTCGGCTAGGGCCGATGCAGAAGTAATAGCTCTTGCTTGTCACACATTGAAAGATTTAGGTTTCGATGACGTTAAAATAGAGGTTGGGCATGCGGGATTTTTTAAAGAATTGATTCAACTAATAAGTTTGAAGAATCGTGATATAGACAGATTGAAGACTTTGATTCAAGCAAAAAACATCGTTGAGATAGAAGAGTTCCTTCGCGATATTGGAATCGAAGAGGAAATCAGGGAAGCCATTGCAAAACTTCCATTTTTATACGGTGATCCTACTCAGGTAAGTGAAAGAGCTAGGGGAATCGTGCAGACGTCAAAAATGGATGAAACGCTTAACTATCTAACAGAGGTTTATGAAATCCTGAAATTATATGGATTAGAAAATAATATCGTAATGGATTTGGGACTCATTAATCATATGGGCTATTATTCAGACATCATTTTTCAAGGATTTGTAGGGAAGTTTGGAAAGCCTGTTTTAATGGGGGGCCGATACAATGAGTTAGGAAATGAGTTTGGTGCAGAGTTGCCTGCCATTGGGTTTGCATGCGAGGTTGAATCACTCATCAAAGCTGCAAATGGTGACGCTGTATCTAAAAGAGTTCCTATTGATATCAAAATCCAATATGAAAAGGCCTATCTAGCAGAAGCAATAGGCGTCGCAAATGAATTGAGAGAGCGTAATTACACCGTACTTTCTTATCCGATAGCCGAAGAGCAATTAAATGTGCAAACAAGCATTTATCAAATCAAAGTCGCCAATGAAAAGACCTTTAACTATAGAGATGAAAGCACTCCTTTCTCTTCTATTCAAGAGTTACTTAAGTTGATGATCGGATCGAAAGGGGTTAGGTAAGTGGAATATTTAACATTAGCTATTGCAACAGGTCGCACATCAAAAAAAGCGATGGCACTTTTAGAGGAAAGTGGCATTTCCTTTCCAGACTATCATAAAAAAACGAGAAAGTTAGTTATTTACGACGAAACAAAAACGGTTAAATTAATCTTTGTGAAAACAGCAGATTTAACTACCTATGTGGAAAAGGGTGCAGCAGACATTGGTATTATTGGGAAAGATACGATTATGGAAGAGCAACCAGACGTCTATGAACTACTGGATCTTAACCTAGGGAAATGCCAACTAGTAGTAGCAGGTTTCCCGAATCAGAAAATGCAAAGCGAAGCCCCATTAATCGTAGCAACCAAGTATCCCTTAATTACAAAGTCCTTCTTCGATGAAAAAGGAATCCGAATTGAAACGATAAAACTTAACGGATCAATTGAATTAGCCCCGCTTATCGGATTGTCTAATGTAATTGTCGACATCGTTGAAACAGGAACAACATTAAATGAAAATGGCTTAGTCCAGTTAGATAAAATCATTGATATTAGTGCAAGGCTTATTGTCAATAAAGCAAGTTTTGCTACCAAAACGGAACAAATCGGTCAATTTATTACGAAGTTAAAAGCTATATTGGAGTGATATAGGATGAGGATTCTTACTGGTGAACAGTATAAAGAGGAAATTCGTAGTAAGGTGACGAATGAGCAAACGGCCCAAAAACTTGATCAAGATGTGTTGAAAATTATTGAACAGGTTCGGGAAAGAGGCGACGAAGCACTTGTCGAATATACCGAGAAGTTCGATAAGCTAACACTTGAAAGTATTCGTGTATCAGAAGTGGAGTTTGCTGAAGCAAAAACATTGGTAGCACCGGATTTTATCAGAGCGATTCAGAAAGCGCATCAAAACATTAAAGAATTTCATGAACAACAAAATGAAAAATCCTGGTTTACAACGAAAGAGAACGGCATATTACTTGGACAGAAAGTGACGCCACTCGATAGTGTAGGCATTTATGTACCAGGTGGTAAAGCGGCCTACCCATCAACGGTCTTGATGAATGCGATACCTGCGAAAATTGCCGGCGTAAGAAACATAGCGATGACAACACCGCCACAACAAGACGGCAAGGTTAATCCGCATGTTCTTGTTGCGGCAGCTGAAGTTGGCGTCGATGTGGTTTATAAGGTTGGAGGCGCTCAAGCGATTGCTGCGCTTGCGTACGGAACAGAATCCATACAGAAGGTAGTAAAAATCGTAGGGCCAGGTAACGCTTATGTGGCGCGTGCGAAAAAGTGGGTTTTCGGAGACGTGGCAATTGATATGATTGCAGGACCTAGTGAAATTTGTGTTGTTGCCGACGAAAGTGCTGTTGCGGGCTATGTCGCATCAGATTTACTTTCCCAAGCGGAACATGATGAACAGGCGACAGCAATCTGTATTACGACGAGTAGTGCATTTGCTGAGGCTTTACAGGATGAGGTCAAGATACAAATGGATGTATTGGACCGGAAATTGATTATTGAAAAGTCAATTACAGATAATGGCCGTATTATACTGGTGGATACCTTAGCTGAAGCGTTTGATCTTGTAAATGAACATGCGCCTGAGCATCTGCAGTTGATGATTGAAAATCCAATGGAAAAGATGCAGTACATTCAAAATGCTGGGGCGATATTCTTAGGCAATCACTCACCAGAGGCTTTAGGGGATTATATTGCGGGTCCAAATCATACATTGCCAACAAGCGGCACATCAACATTTTCTTCACCATTAGGTGTTTATGATTTCTTGAAGAAAACGAGCATCATTCACTATTCTAAAGAAGCGTTGCAAGACGTTGCAGATGACATTATTACATTAGCGAATGCGGAAGGCTTATCGGCTCATGCAAATTCAATCGCAATTAGAAAGGCGGACAATTAATAATGCGTAATAAACAAATCTCGAGGGCAACTGCTGAAACCTCGATAAACTTAGATTTTTCAATTGATGGTAGTGGAGAGACGGATATTCAGACTGGTGTTGGATTTTTTGACCATATGCTTACGTTGTTTACGAAACATGGACTATTCGACTTAAGTGTTAAGTGTGAAGGCGATATTGAAGTGGACCAACATCATACGGTTGAAGATATCGGGATTGTTCTTGGACAGGCATTTTATGAAAGCATCGGGACGAAAGAAGGAATTGACCGCTATGCGACAGTATCGATTCCAATGGACGAAGCGTTATCGACGGTGTCGATTGACATAAGTGGCCGACCGTTTTTTGTTTATAATGTGGATGGTCTAAAAGACAAAGTTGGCGAGTTTGATACTGAATTGGTAGAAGAATTCTTCCAGGCATTTGTTAGCCATGCGAAAGTAACGTTACATATTAATTTGCAATACGGGAAAAACAGTCACCATATCATCGAATCGATTTTTAAAGCGTTCGGACGTTCTTTACGTGCAGCAAGCAAGATTAATCCAGAGGTTAAAGGAATTCCATCGACAAAAGGAATGTTGTAAGTATAGTAGATAGTTTAAGATGCCCTAATTTATATATATGTTGGAAATTGGTTGTTCACTAAATACGAAAATCGTTGAAACGGCTCGCTTTCCGCGGGCATCGCGATAGTGCGGAAAGATAAAGTTCAATCTTTCCCACCTCCTCGCTACGCTGTGGGGTCTTCGGCTGATGCTATTCCCGCAGGAGTGTCGCCTTATTCAACGATTTTCAATGGTATTGAAGTTCGATGCACTTTTTAAACTGGGAGCACTGAATAACTAGCTTTTTATAGTGAAACCTAGTTGATTGAAGTGGAGGGTGGCGACTCCTGCGGGAAAAGCGAGAAAGTCGAGACCCCACAGGAACGTAGTGACGAGGAGACTCGGCCTCGCCCGCGGAAAGCGTCCGCCCGGAACGGAAATCAACGGAAGTGGCACAGTACTTGATAAAGTTATAATTTTTTGGCTTATTCACTAGTTCAAGCTAATTTAAAACAGTTTTTAATATTAATAGAAAGAGGCGAGAAATAGATGATTCTTTTTCCGGCAATTGATATTCGAGATGGGAAATGTGTTCGACTTATACAAGGCGATTATAATAAGGAAATAGTGTACGGTGATTCACCGACTGAAATGGCGCTTTTATGGGAAAAGCAAGGCGCTGAATATATACATATTGTCGATCTTGATGGAGCGAAGACGGGCGATTCTTCCAACCGATTAGCAATCCAGGCGGTTGCCAAAGCTGTTTCAATTCCTATACAAGTTGGTGGTGGGATCCGCTCTATGGAGATTATCGACGAACACATTGCGAGTGGTGTTAGCCGAATCATTATTGGAACTGCCGCCATTACAAATCGTGCTTTTTTGGAAGAGGCAGTTGCGAAGTATGGTGATAAAATTGCCGTATCGATAGATGCTCGTAACGGATTAGTTGCGACGGATGGTTGGACAGAGATGAGCGATATTAAAGCGATAGATCTCCTACAAGAATTAGAGAACATTGGCGTGAAAACGGTCGTCTATACCGATATATTTAAAGACGGGATGATGCAAGGACCCAATTTCGAAGAGTTATTAGCTGTGAACAATGCAACATCTATAGATGTTATTGCGTCAGGTGGCGTTTCTACAAAAGAAAATATCGAACAACTAGGGAAAATGGATTTGTACGGTGCGATTATTGGCAAAGCACTTTATGATGGCGCGTTATCTTTAGAAGAATTAATGGGGGGCAACAACCGTGGAGAATAAAAGAATTATACCATGCTTAGATGTCGACAAAGGTCGAGTTGTGAAGGGCCGAAAGTTTGAAAATGTAGAAGACGTTGCAGATCCACTTGAACTCGCCAAAAAGTATGTTCTAGATGGTGCAGATGAACTTGTTTTTTATGACATAACTGCATCAACTGAAAACCGAACCGTTTTCACAGGGATCATTGAACAAATTGCTAAGGAAGTACCGATTCCATTCACGGTAGGTGGAGGAATCCGAACCCTAGAAGACATTCAAAATATACTCGACGCAGGTGCAGATAAAGTATCGATTAACAGCGCTGCAATTACAAACAGGTCCTTTATTGAAGAGGCGGCAAAACGATTTGGATCTGAACGAATTATCTTATCCATCGATGTGAAACAGGTTGGTCCTTCAAAATGGTCGATTTTTGAAAGAGGCGGCCAAAAGGATACTGGGATTGATGCAATTGAATGGGCGATTAAAGGTGAAGCGCAAGGCGCGGGAGAACTTGTTGTCAACAGCATTGATGGTGACGGTGAGAAAGATGGCTATAGCCTTGAGTTGACGCGAAGAATCGCTGAAGCCGTAAGTATACCTGTAATCGCGAGTGGCGGTGCCGGGACGATGGCGCATTTTGAGACGATATTAACAGAAGGGAAAGCTGACGCAGCCCTTGCTGCATCCGTTTTTCATTATGAAGAAATTAATATTGTTGAGCTAAAAGACTATTTACAAGCACGAAAAATATAGCACCGGGGAATGATATAAATGACGTTAGAAATCGATAAGATTAAATTTGATGACAAAGGCTTAATTCCGGCGATTGTTCAGGATAATCAAACGGGTAACGTATTAATGTTGGCCTACATGAACGAAGATTCATTACAAAAAACATTGGAAACAAAAGAAACATGGTTTTTCAGCCGCTCTAGGCAAGAATTATGGAATAAAGGGGCAACATCTGGAAATCGCCAAATCCTGAAGGGGCTATCACTAGACTGCGACAATGATACATTATTAATTCAGGTTGAACCGCAAGGACCGGCCTGTCATACGGGCAAGGAAACTTGTTTTAACAATGTGACCTTTGAAGCCGAAGAACCAAACCGTCAAATCGTCCATGAAATTGTGGCGGAAATTAAAAAGCGCCGAAAAAATCCTGTGGAAGGATCCTACACGTCATATCTTTTCCGTGAAGGAATTGATAAGGTCCTGAAAAAGATAGGCGAAGAGTCGAGTGAAGTAATTATTGGAGCGAAAAATGAGGATAAGCAAGAGTTGACAAGTGAGTTGGCAGATCTAATTTATCATTCTCTAGTGTTAATGGAGATTTCAGAAGTTAGTCTATCGGATGTCAAAAATGAGTTACTGAAAAGACGCACGAGTTCGGAAGTATAATTAAAACAGTGAAAGAAATAGGACATATATGCATTATTCCCTTCAAAACTGGAAGCTTGAAGGGATAGTCATATATGTCCTTATTTTGCGTAGCTAAATAATTTGCACCACTAATATATGAAGGAAAGAGATAAATCGTTGAAGTTATTCCAGTATTTTGTTTTTTAAGTTAATTCGGGATTTTCTATGTTACAATTAATGGAGACTTGCTATATAAAACTATCTTGTCACCATTCCTATACTTGAATATCCCAAAAATCACGAACGGGGAACTTTCGGCTCTGATGAACAAACTGAGTATCAAAGTTCAAACGAGGAGCCTTCTGCTACTAGCTTCAACGTAGTTACTATTTGTTAGGCTCGAGGAATAAGGATAGAAAAGAACAAAGGGGATGATCACATGTTGCAAAATGATGAGAACAGACATGTATTCATGGCAATTGCGATTGTTATACTGGTGACTTCACCTGTATTTATTTTACTGTTTCCACCTTTCATAGCAAATACGTTGTATCATACAGGCGCAGATTGGCACATATTGGTTCCAGGAGTTGCTTATCTTTTTTATGGAATTGCTTTTCTATTTTTAGCTTTAACGCCAGGGATTATTTTTATATTGGATATGACGAAAAAATCAATTGTACTCGGTGTGATTTTCCTACTTTTAAGCGGTATTTCCTTTTTTATTGCATCCGTACCATATATATCATTAACAAATGACGGGATTTCTTACCGAACAATATTCTCAACGGAAAAACATACCCATCTATGGGATGATATAGATAAAGCGAATTATTATGAAGTCCCTTCGGAAGAAGGATTCTCTAAATATGAATTTTTCTTTAAGGACGGCACAAGTATAGAGTTACCTGAAAATGGTCATATATCATTACTTCGCGGACAGATTCGTTTAAAGGTCCCAGTAAAATAAGGAACAGTTAACTGAAATTAATCCAAACTAAAATGCATTTCACTAGTTTAAAAGTGAAATGCATTTTGAATTCAATGAACCAATCTCCGGAATAGAGGGGGGGTGGAATCATTAATTTAATAATAGCAGGTCTATTTTAATTCAGTTGCAAACGCCTTCAAAATGAAGTCGTTTCATGTTTATGAGAAGAGCTGTCGTTAAATTCTATGTGAATGCCTTTAGCTGCCAACTCAGATAGGAACGGATTGAAGAAATCATCGATAATAATTTCTTCGGGTGTGACGACGCCAATTTGATTTACTTTACCTTCGGCTATCCACCCTGCAAGAATAACCGCTGGCATTGATGTTGTTTTGGCCATGGAAGTTATATCTTTTTCATGATCATAATGGTCCATCATACTCCATTCTAATTTCTTATTCTGGCCATCTTTTATTCCCGTAACAGTCACCCTTGCGACAGTTATATCTTCGTTTGTTGCGCCTTTTAATTGGGGTTCTAAAACGGCCATAGTGAGGCTGCGAGGACTAACTTCAATCCCGTCGACTGTGACAGGTTCATCATTCAAAAAACCTAATTCTTGTAGGACAGCCATTTTTTCGAAATGTCCTTTATATCGAACTGTCTTTTCGTAAATGCGATTGACCTTATCTTTTAGTGTATAAGCAACGCTATGGGCATCTGAATACACCGCTTCACATTGCCCAACTGGATCTGGAAAAGTAATTGCTTCTAAACCAGATAGGGCAGGGTAATTTACAATAACCCCACTTTCTGCTGCATGTGCTGGCCTCGTATAAAGGCCCATCACACTCTCTAGTCTAAAAACAACCTGATACCAAAGGGGAAGTAGGGGGTACCGCGGAATCCCGCCACTGAAGATAATGGCCTCATCGGCTTCATCAAGTAAATCAATGCCTCTTGCAGCCAGGATATTTACAATCCCTGGTGCGACACCCATTCCAGGGACGATTAAAACCCCGTTTTCTATCGCCTTTTCATGCAACTTCATTTTCTCGGGGTAGTCCGATCCTACTAAATCGATTAAATGACACCGGGCCTCTATGGCCGCATGTATAACAGGCAAGCTTAGGAAGTGTGGCAGGCATGCAATTGCAATATCGGATTCTTTAAGAATAGCAACAACCGCATTATGATTTGTTAGCTCCACAGCAGATCCCGAGGCCTTTGTGCCATTCAGACTCGAAAGGCACCTGTCTATATTGCTTTGGTTCGCATCAATCAATGTAAGTGCTGTTATATTGGGGCTGTTCAATAATTCATTAGCTACTGTGCTTCCAATCATCCCTAAACCTAGGATTGTAACTTTCATTTACCTTCCCCCTTGAGTTGTATTGGCATTAACATTCTATTAATATAAAAAACAAACTATGTTCAAGTAGTTTGGAATTAGTTAGTTAAAGGAAATTGGCTACAATTGATGATAGTGAAGGAGATAAACTGGTATACTTATGTGAGTTAAGGAGGTTTTATTAATGCGCTCTAAGTATTTTGATTACGCGATGGCGATATTTATGGCTATTTTTGCGTATACACGTTTTGCAAATGAACAATATGGATTCGGCACATTGTTTGCAGTATTATTTTTGTTGAATATATTAACTATTGTAATGAAACATAAAAATGAGAAGAATAATACCGAACCAACTAAAAAATAAAAAAGTGCATGCCGCGAATGTTTGACCGCTGGCATGCGCTTTTTTTATGACCTATTTGAACTTCCTAATAAGCGTGACGATGAACTGCACAATAAGGGAAATTCCAAGTCCGAATGACGAAATGATGAACAGAGATAGAATCCCAAGTAGATCCCCTTGTCCATTTATATCCAGTATGTAGCTTCTAAACATATCGAAAAAAGCAATTATCAACGCTACGCAAAAAATAGGAAATGCGATATTTAACTTGTAAAATAGCATTGCTGCACAGGCAATCCCGATAATGAGGGCGAATACCGCAAAAGCTACGAAAGTAAGTATTTTAATATCGACTCCTAGAACATTACGTAGTCCAACAACGAGAAGGGCAAAAGTTGACAGTCCAGTAATTGCGCCAACCTTACCATAATGATTTTCCATGAAGTGCACCCGCTTTCCCCTTTAATAATACCGAATTAGTGGGTACATATGCTAACTATTGAACCAAGAAATGAAAATAATAATGACATAAATACCCCACTCGTGGTTAGAGTGGGGTTGTTCTATGTTATATGGGACGTTGTAGCAACCCAAGTTCAACTTACTTCTTGGCGATTAGCACAAGTTTTCCATGATCAAGCTCTTCCTCAGCGCTTGCAGCTTCTTCTTTGGTTAGACCCGCTGCCTCCATCTTGGTGCGTAATTCGTCGCCCCTAGATGTGAACATGTTTTTCATACTATCAAGAAAACCTTGTTCTTTAATGCCGATTTTTTCAGTATCTAACGCCTGGGTAATGTCATTGCTTCTTTTTTTATAATGAGCGAAGACGTAAATATCATCTCTTGAATAGCCTTGTGTTTCTAATTTCTCAATTTCATCTTTTGCTTGAACCGCATTTTCTACCGTTAATTTTATAGTCATCCTAAATTACCTCCAATTCAATCACTTTTTATGATTGCCATAATAAATGACTATTAAACAAAATACTGAAACATTATGTAGTAATTAATTCAATATCATCATAGGATAAACGAAATGATTTTTGAAAAGTCTATTTTGTACAAGTACTAAAAGAGTTATGGAAAACTGGGTAATGCTGAAAAACCGTTGTAATTTACTAGTTTACTCTAAGACTAGCCACATCCTATTAAAAAAAGTAGTAACGAATCTATTGTCTAGCGGAGAACTGAACCACGAAAGTAGAAAGCAATTATGAAGGAGGAGTAAAAGATGAAGAAGATGAAATTTAATTATCTGTTTGTCCTTATGATTGGATTGTTGCTTGTACTCTCGGCATGTGGCGGAGGTAAGAAGGGCGTTGCCATTGGACCACCTGCTAGTGAAACAAATAACGTGTCTCAACTTATTATGAAAGCATATGGAATAGAAGACAGTGATTACAAAGCCTATCAGGAAGGTTTTGGCGATGCGGCGGACGGTGTTCAGGATGGGAATATCGATATTTCGATAGGTGTGCTGGGACTTCCAGCGGGTAGTATTGAAAGTTTACAAGCTTCAGCAGGAGACGTAAGGATGATTGGCCTTTCTGATGAAGCGATTGCTTATATCGAAGAAAATTCGGGTTATAAGCGTTTGACTATACCAAAAGAAACGTATGATTTCATGACCGAGGACATTGAAACAGTTACCGCTTATGCAATCCTTATGGGCAACACAGATACGATTGATGAAGAACTCGGTTATGAACTGGCGAAGAGCATGATCGAAAATGCGAGTGAAAACACGCATGACCAAGCTAAACAAATGACACTTGAAAATGCGCTTCGCGGGGCAGAGGGTCTTTTAATGCATCCGGGTGCAAAGAAATATTACGAGGAGCAAGGCTTAACAGTTGATAATGAAGTAGCTAAATTGACAGCTACTGAGGCGGATAGAAAATCAGAATTGATTCTAGGAACAGGTAGTCAGGGGGGGACGTATTATCCGCTTGGTGGAGAAATGGCAGGCCTTTGGAATAAACATATTGACGGTGTGAACGTGACGAACACTGAAACAGGTGCGTCGGTTGAAAACCTAGCGAGTATACGCGATGGACATATGGATCTTGGAATGTCGGTTCATGTACCAGCACTTCAGGCACTAAACGGGGAAGCTGATTTTGCAGATAATGGTGTCCCAAATGCGGCGTTCATCGGTCATATTTATCCTGAAGTTATTCAAATCGTAACAAGAGAAAAAACAAAGATTAAAAGCTTTGAAGATTTGAAGTAACTTAGAATAATTCGATATGAAAGAAGGGAGAGGCATATCGCATGAGAGATGAGCAAGAAGTGGATGCGCAGGCTCTTTTAGAGAAATATGATAAAGAGAACCAATTCAGAGTTCAAATTGGCAAGTGGGCATGGGTTGTCACATTTCTAGGCGTTACCTTAACCCTCTTCCATTTATATACGGGTTATTTTGGCACACTTCCAACACAGAAGCAGGGTGCGATTCATCTTGGGACAGCGCTTGGGATTGTATTTCTCCTGTATCCGGCGAAAAAAGAATGGATGAGGACTCAGAAAACAGTCCCGTGGTATGATCTTATACTTTCAGCGACTGCGATGTATGTAACCTATCATAAAATACTTTTCTTTGACTCTATTCTACAAAGCCGTATTTCTGGCTACAGCCCAATCGATGTAGCAATTTCAATAATTGGGATTCTACTCGTTCTTGAAGCAACAAGGAGAACGGTAGGTGTGCCTATTGTAATTGTCGCGAGTATCGCAATTCTTTATGCGGTTGTCGGAAAATATATTCCAACGCAAATACTTTCGCATCCAGGGTTTTCGATTGATCGAATAAGTCCCAATTTATGGTTCCAGGAAAGCGGAGTGTTTGGGACGCCGATTCAGATTTCGGCGAAATTTATTTATCTGTTCTTATTTTTTGGCGTAATACTTGTCCATACCCCAATTGGGAAGTTCTTCAATGATATTGCCTTTGCGTTAACCGGTCGTTTTACGGGTGGAACTGCAAAGGCTGCGGTGGTCGCAAGTGCGCTTCAAGGAACGGTTTCAGGTAGTTCAGTTGGGAACACTGTATCCTCAGGTTCATTTACAATTCCGATGATGAAGAAAGCGGGATTTACCCCTGAGTTTGCCGGTGCAACTGAGGCTGCGGCATCTACGGGCGGTCAGATTATGCCGCCGATGATGGGGGCGGCAGCATTTATTATGATGGAGTATCTGGGCGTATCGTATGCAACAATTATGTTGGCAGCACTTGTGCCCGCAATGCTGTATTTTACGGGTATTTTTATCGGAACGCATTTTGAAGCGAAAAGATTGAAGATTTTTGGATTACCAAAAGATAAACTGCCGATTTTTAAGGATTTAATGTTTAGAAATGGGTATATGCTTATCCCATTATTTGTTATTATCGGAACAATCATGATTGGCTTTACGCCACAGCGGGCAGCGTTATTTGGGATTCTTTCTGCATTTGCTGTTTCCTACGTACGCAAAGAATCTCGTATGAATTTTCGTGAGGTTGTTAATGTTTTAGAGCAGGGTGCAAGAGTCGCACTTCCTGTAATTTCTGCAGTGGCAACTGCAGGGATTATTGCGGGCGTTGTGAGTATAACGGGGCTTGGCGCAAAATTTGCTGCCGGAATCATAGCGCTGTCAAATGGTCATCTCATACTCGCATTATTCTTTACGATGATAGCCTGTATCGTTCTAGGAATGGGCCTGCCAACAACTGCGAACTATGTAGTCACAGCAACAATTGCGGCACCAGCATTGATTAATGAATTCATGGTAGCGCCACTTGCGGCACATATGTTTGTGTTCTATTTTGGTATCGTTGCAGACATCACACCGCCTGTTTGTTTAGCAGCCTATGCAGGAGCAGGGATAGCTAAAGGTAATCCGTTCAAGACGGGTGTGACTGCGGTTAAATTAGCCATTGCGGCGTTTATTATTCCTTATGTATTTATCTATAATCCTATACTCGTATTAGTCGATGTAACCCCTATGGCATTATTACTTGCGATTTCTACGGCAATATTAGGGATGGTTGGGGTGAGTAGTGCAGTTATCGGATACTTTGTAAGAAACTCAAGAATGTGGGAACGTATTGTGCTGTTTGGAGCAGGTTTAATGCTAATTGTACCCGAGTTACTAACTAGCGGAATTGGACTCGTGTTACTTGTAGCGATCTGGTATATTCAATCGAAAAGACCGCGTGAAGATAAAGATCATAATATGGTTGTAGTTTAAAACGTCGAAAAGGGCTAATCTATTTAATAATCGATTGGCTTTTTTTTGATTAATATTAGGAAAATAGAATTGGAGGTGCAATAAAATGTTAAGTAGAATGGATGAGTACTTTAACAAGATGCCTAAATAACTAGCGTTTTGTAAAGTTTAAAAGAAGGTTATAAAGGGGGATACGATCAATTGCTACTCAGTGTGGAACCTTCAAGAAATCCGACAGCCACCCCGGACTTAAAAGGCATATATCCTAACAAACTAAAGAGTATGGTCGTAATAATTTGTAATGATTTAGCCGTAACACTTGCAAATTTAACGGGGGATTATTAAACGACACCAAGTAAGTCTTTAACTGCATTCATGAATTTGTTTGGATTTGTATCAATTAGAAACGTAAATACACCTTGAACTGTATGCAAATATAATAGTCCGTTATTTCCTGAAAATGGTTTATATGAAATGTCCCAAATGTGTTTAAGTTCAAATGTATGGGTTTCTGTTTCGATTTTATAATAAAATAGAGAAAGGGTATAGTTGTGACGTCTGTTTTTTTGTTCGAAGTTTTCAATGTATTTTTCAGTTCGTGAATATGAAATCGTTGAGACAGCGCTAATTTGGGAATTCTCCATACCGATACCTCCGTTTAATTTATTGCTCCCCTCACTATAACTTAAAATGCTATAAGAATCGAGTCTCAAAGTTAGACATGGGGCCTAAATTTGAGTATGCTCTTTCAGTAGATTATAGCTCAAGTTGTTCGTTTTATAGGGGGATTTTGTGTGGTAGAAAAACAAACTAAATTGGGTATAAATCCTACGATTGGCATATTAATTATAGGAATTCTTCTTCTTGCTTCGAATTTGCGGGCACCGATAACCTCGGTGGGTCCACTAATCGCTGCAATACGGGATGATTTACTTATATCCAATACTGTTGCGGGGGCATTGACGACACTACCGTTACTTGCTTTCGCATTTATATCGCCATTTGCACCGAAATTGGCGCGCCGTTTTGGCATTGAGTTAACATTGCTCATTTCATTAATTGTGCTTACATTTGGTATTTTCTTACGTTCTTTAGGATCTATCGAGGTCCTATTTATCGGGACATTGTTTATTGGATTGGCGATTGCAATTGGGAACGTTTTATTACCAGGCCTTGTCAAACAAAACTTTGCCCATCGTGTTGGGTTAATGACAGGAGTATATGCAGTATCTATGAACTTATCCGCCGCGATTGCATCTGGCGTCAGTGTGCCACTGGCTTCTATAGAGTCGTTGGGGTGGAGAGGTTCTCTCGGGGTGTGGGGGCTGCTCGCGTTTGTAGCCATCCTTTTTTGGATACCCCAAATGCGTCATCAACAAAATTCGGTCAAAGGTATGGCACAAGACGAACGGAAGGGAAGCCATAAACTATGGCGTTCGCCGCTCGCTTGGAAAATAACAGTATTTATGGGCTTACAATCGTTAATTTTTTACTCTATTGTCGCTTGGGTTCCTGAAATCCTTCAAACGAAGGGACTAACATCCTCTAATGCTGGTTGGATGAGTTCACTTATGTTGTTTGCTATAATACCCGTTACATTTATCGTCCCAATATTGGCTGGACGAAAAGAAAGTCAGCGTGGGTTTGTTGCAATTACGGCTTCACTGTTTACGATAGGGATAGGTGGAATATTAATAGGAAGCGCATCATTAACGCCATTATGGATGATCTTACTAGGTGCGGGATGTGGTTTTGCTTTCAGTCTATCAATGATGTTCTTCAGCCTACGTACGACAAGTGTCCAGCAAGCATCAGAACTTTCCGGAATGGCTCAGTCTGTAGGATACCTTCTCGCCGCAATCGGTCCACTTTTCTTTGGCTTCATGCGAGATGTAACAAATAGTTGGACAATGCCATTACTAGTCCTAAATGCAGCAGCTGGCATCATCTTTATAGTTGGAATGGGCGCGGGAAAAAAAGGAACTATAAAAGTACCGAATTAAAATAGTTGTTCCTATTTACTTATTCCAGTAGTATACTTAGTGAATTGTATTTTTTGAAATGAGGAAAGTAAATGAAAAAATCTATCTACGGATTAACACCCGAGCAATTATCCGAATGGTTAATGGAACATGGACAAAAAAGATTCCGAGCAGACCAAATATGGGACTGGCTTTATATAAAACGTGTTACTAATTTTTCCGATATGAAAAACATTAATAAAGAGTGTATTGAATTATTAGAAGAGCACTTTGATATTCAAACGTTAGAGCAGTCTGTTAAGCAAGAGTCTGAAGACGGTACAATCAAGTTTTTATTTAAAATGCAAGATGGCAATCTCATCGAAACAGTATTGATGAAATTCCCATATGGTTATTCAGTCTGTGTAACAACACAAGTAGGCTGTAACATAGGCTGTAGCTTTTGTGCGAGTGGCTTATTGAAAAAAAGCCGAGACTTAACTGGTGGGGAAATTGTCGAGCAAATTATGAAGGTTCAACAGCATCTTGATGCTAAAGAGCTTGAAGAACGTGTTAGCCATATTGTCGTTATGGGAATTGGCGAGCCGTTTGATAACTATACGAATTTAATGGACTTCCTCCGGGTTGTGAATGCACAAAAAGGTCTTGGTATTGGTGCACGTCATATTACAGTTTCAACAAGTGGAAACCCACAAAGAATTCGTGACTTTGCGAATGAAAACATCCAAATCAACTTGGCTGTATCACTGCATGCGCCGAACAATGAGCTTCGAACACGAGTTATGAAAATAAACAAAGCGTTCCCGATTGAAAAATTGATGGATTCCATTGATTACTATTTGGAAACGACGAACCGAAGAATTACTTTTGAATATATTTTATTGCATGATGTTAACGATCATGTTGAAGAAGCGCAACAGCTTGCGAAGTTACTTGCAAACAAGCGTCACTTATCTTATGTGAACCTCATTCCGTATAATCCGGTAGATGAACACGGACAGTATAGCCGAAGTGAACCTGAGGCAATTCAAGCATTTTACGAAACATTAAAACGTAAAGGCATTAATTGTGGTGTACGTCATGAACAAGGAACAGATATCGACGCAGCATGTGGTCAGTTAAGAAGTAAACAAATGAAGAAAACGAAAGCTGTTTAAGAATTGAATAAATAAAAACAGTACCCAATACAGCAGGTTGTAAGATAACTTGTAGTATTGGGTATTTTTTGTAATAAATAACAATAAATTGAACAATTCGAGTAGGTTTAAATATGATTATTTGTTAGTATAAGGGTATGTAGGTAAAAGGTTTGAACTGATAGATTCCTTTTTATATAGCAAAAACAACCAGATTTAAGGAAAAAGGGGGAAGTTTTTTGAAAAAGTGGCGATTTATAACTGTAGCTCTAATTTTGTTAGTGGCACTATCGGCTTGTTCGAAAATAAAACAAGATACACCAGAGGATCGACTTACGGAGTATATAGATTTATGGTCCAAATCTGAATTCGAAAAAATGTATGATGGTTATGTAGGTGATGCTTCTAAACAAGCATTTGGTAAAGAAGAATATGTGGATCGTACAAAAAAGTTTTATGATGATTTAAAGATTAAGGATGTAAAAGTTACATTTACGAAACCTACAGAAGAAAAAAAATATAAACCCGAAGAGCAAGCAGAGTTTCCTGTTCAAATAAAGATGGAAACAATTGCAGGTCCAATAGAATTCAAGAAAAATGTTGCTTTAACCTATGAAGAGCGAGAAGAGGAAGAGAACAGCTGGTATGTTGAGTGGGATCCTTCATTCATATTACCGGATTTAACAATGCAAGACAAAGTAGGAATTTCAGTAATCCCATCAAAGCGGGGCGAAATTTATGATCGAAATGAATTGCCACTTGCCATAAACGGGAATGGGTATGAAATTGGCGTTGTTCCGGAATTATTTGATGAGACAGCGGATGCTGAAAGACTTGGGGAAATACTTGGTGTCTCGTCAGATTATATTAATAAACAGCTCAATCAAAAGTGGGTTGAACCCGATCGTTTCGTTCCTTTAAAAAAGATTGCTTTAACACAAAATGAAATCACTGAAACCGTGTTTGAAATAAGTGGGGTAACGTCGAGAGAAGTGAACATGCGCGAATATCCCTCTGGACAATCGCTGGCCCATCTAGTTGGTTATATTGGTCGCGTTAATGCCGAGGAACTCGAGAAGTATGAAGATAAAGGGTATGTTGAATCAGACTTTATCGGGAAACGTGGACTGGAGCAGCTATTGGAAGAACAGCTGCGCGGTAAGGATGGCATTCAAATCTATATTGAAAAAGTTGACCATAAATCAGAGAAAATAACTATTGCTGAAAAACCGGCTCAAGACGGTGAATCGATTGCTTTAACAATTGATGCTGCCTTCCAGAAAAAAACTTTTGAATCAATGAAAGGTGAACCCGGAACTGCCGCGGTCATTGACCCGAAAACTGGAGAAACGCTAGTCTTGACTAGTTCACCTGCATTCGATCCGAATGAGTTTATGATTGGTGTCAGTTCGTCTCGTTATGCCGAATTAACAGAGGATCCAAATCAACCATTGCTCAATCGATTTGCAGCGTCATATGCGCCTGGTTCATCCATTAAGCCTATTACGTCGGTAATTGGTTTAGAAGTAGGAACGCTTAAACCGAAAAATGGGCATAATATTGAAGGGAAAACATGGCAGAAAAATAAATCATGGGGAGATTTTGTTGTAACGAGGTTATATAGTGCACCGAACCCGATTGATTTGCAAAAAGGACTTGTTTACTCAGATAACATTTACTTTGCCATGGAGGCATTGGCTATGGGAAGTGAATCATTGACTAAAGGCTTAACTCAATTTGGTTTTGGAGAAGCTATTCCTTATAGCTATCCACTAACTGCCTCACAAATATCGAATGATGGAAAGATATCTTCAGAAGGTCAACTTGTAGATACATCCTTCGGGCAAGGGGAAATGCTGATGAACATTGTCCATTTAGCTTCGAGTTATGCACCAATCGTAAATGAGGGAACGATGATTAAACCTGTACTATTTAAAGAGGATCCAACTGGAGAAGTTTGGAAGGAAGGACTTGTCTCTTCCGAAAACGCGAAGATTCTCCAGACAGATTTAAGAAAAGTTATTACAGATGGCCCAGCTAAATCCGCGAATATCCCGTCAATTAAGATCTCTGGTAAGACTGGTACGGCGGAACTTAAATCGGACAAGGATAAGCGAGGCAAAGAAAACGGATTCTTTGTAGCTTATCCTACTGAAAATCCTTCATATATTATTGCCATGATGATTGAAGGAGTAGAAGACAAAGGCGGAAGTGGACACGTCGCTGAAAAAGTAGCAGAGGTAATGAAAAAGTAATATTGAGTGTAGCGATTGTTTAATCGTTCAAAACTATACTAATTAAAAGTAGTGAATGCCCTTTTATTTATGGGAATCATTACTTTTTTTCGTATATTTAATGTGTTAAAACTCAATAAAAGGGCATACCAAATATAACGGGAGGTAGATAAGATGAAGAAAATATTTCTTTTCATCGCATTAATGGCACTTACCTTGGTCGTAGTTGCATGTGGAACGACTAAGGATGATGCAAACAAAGTGGAAAAAGATACAGTTGTTGAAACCGAAGGCAACACTGGTTCGAATCCAGATCAAACGGAAAACACTGGAGATCAAGAAGATATGGAAAGCAAAATGGATGAGCTAGATTATACTGAATTCAATTTAGGCGTAGATTATGCGAAACAGAAGGAGTATGAAGTAGAGCTCGAGAAAAATAGCGATAACTCGATTGAAGCGGAAATAGATGATTCAATTAATAACGTCAAGAAAAAAGGGGCGGAGGCTTTTCATGAGCTTTACCCGTTAGTGAAGCAGTTAACAATTGTTCAGGAGACAACTAAAGAAGAAGCAATAAATGAAGTTCTAAAGGTATTTAACCTGGAGGACAATTACAGTGAATTAGATTTGGATATCACATTTAAAGATGGAACTAAAATCGAGTTCGAAGATAAAAAATAAGCAAAACCTGCTCGTCACTTAACTAAAAAAGTGGCGGGCGGGTTTTTATTTTAACGAATGAAATGGAATAATTATAGCTAACTCAAGCAAAGGGAATAAATATGCAGTTAATTAAGTAAATATACAACCAGTACTTTCTTTTTTGATGAACTTATAGTAAAGTATATGTATGTACTCTCAACTGAGGAAGAGTTAATACTAAAAGGGACAAACTAATTTATTAACTACATAGGAGTAATGATAAATGGCGAAAAAACGTATTGTTGTTAAAATAGGAAGTAGCTCGTTGACGAATGATCAAGGAGAAATTGATCAGGAAAAACTTGATGATCATGTAGGGGCGCTTGCAAAGCTTCGTGAAGCAGGTCATGAGGTTGTATTAGTCTCTTCAGGAGCAGTTGCTGCAGGATTTGGAAGGCTTGGCTATAGCTCTAGACCTGTAACGCTGAAAGGAAGACAAGCTGCGGCTGCAGTGGGGCAGAGTTTACTGATCCAATCGTATATCGATAAGTTCAGTGAATTTTCAATTGTGCCGGCTCAAATACTTTTGACGAGAGATGATTTTACGAATCATGAACGTTATAGAAATGCGTATGCAACACTTATGGAGTTGTTGGAACGACGTATTTTGCCGATTATAAATGAAAATGATACAGTCTCTGTTAAGGAATTGACTTTCGGTGATAATGATATGCTATCGGCGTTAGTAAGCGGTTTTATACGAGCAGACCAACTGATTATTTTAACGGATATTAATGGTCTTTATGATTCAAATCCACATGTTAATCCAAAAGCGAAAAAAATAGGTCACCTAGACGAAATTACCGAGGAAATGCTGGCGTTTGCAGAGGATTCCACTTCAAGTGTAGGAACTGGTGGAATGAAATCTAAACTGTTATCAGCAAAAGCAGCCTTATCAGTCGGCGTACCTGTATTTATCGGGCAAGGAAAAGGATCCGATAAGTTACTAGAGATTATTAATGGCGAAGGTAATGGCACTTATATTTCAAATAAAGAACGAAATCAAATTAATATTAACCAACAATGGATTGCGATGCACTCCGAATCATCGGGAATAGTGTATGTCGATAAAGGTGCAGAAGAGGCACTTCTCTACTACAGTAAGAATCTACTACCAGCTGGTATTTTCAAGGTAAAGGGCAACTTTCAAAAAGGAGATGTCGTTGAAGTCTATGGACTAAACGGTGTCATTGGAAAGGGAGAAGTCGCTTATTCTTCTGATGACTTAGTAAAAGTGATTGGTACTAGAAGTGCGGAACCTACGAAGCGTGGAAGTGGAGTTCCGATTGAAGTCATACATCGTGAAAAATGGGTAAAAATTTAACTTGGGAGGTTATTTTTAATGAGTGGAACAGCTACGGTTAGTGAAGTTCAGGTGAAGGGTAAGAAAGCTAAAGAAGTTAGTGCGTTTTTGGTGGGTGTTTCAACTGAAGAAAAAAATGAAGCATTAAGTTTAATCGCGGAGCAGTTAATCATTGATAAAGCCTCTTTGTTAGTTGAAAACAACAAGGATATAAAAGCTGGTCGAGACAATGGGTTAACTGAAGAAGTCTTAGACCGTATTATGTTGAATGAAGAGCGAATTATTGCGATGTCAGACGCGATTAAGCTGTTGATAGAATTGGAAGATCCTGTCGGCGAAGTAATTGAGTCGATTACGAAGGATAATGGGTTATTCATTAATAAAAAACGGGTCCCTATTGGTGTGGTCGGTATGATTTACGAGGCCCGTCCTAACGTAACGATTGATGCGGCAACGCTCTCACTAAAAACTGGGAATGCAGCAATCTTAAGAGGGAGCTCTTCGGCGAAGTATTCAAATATGGCGCTCATTAGTTCGATTCATAAGGGACTTGAAAAGAGTTCGATTCCAGTGGATGCAGTCCAACTAATCGAAGATACAAGCCGAGAGACAGCCAAGGAATTGTTTACGCTGAATGCGTACTTAGATGTATTAATTCCAAGGGGCGGAAAGAACTTAATTGAAACAGTTATCCGTGAATCGACGGTGCCGGTATTAGAAACTGGTGCAGGAAATTGTCATTTATTTATAGACGAAACGGCAAAACCTGAAATGGCAATTGCAATTGCGCTGAATGCAAAAGTCCAACGACCATCTGTTTGTAATGCCATTGAAACGATTGTTATTCACGAAAAATGGTTTGCTGCACATGGTGAGGAAATCCTTGCAGAACTACAGAAGAATAACGTAGTCATATACGGGGATGAGGTTGTAAGTAAGGCTGCTGATTACGTTAAAGACGCCACCGAGGAAGATTGGTACACAGAATACTTGGGACTTGCGGTTAGTGTGAAAGTTGTTAGTCATGTAAACCAGGCAATTGACCATATTAATAAATATGGAACTGGGCATTCTGAGTCGATCATTACAAATGATAATATTAACGCAACTAAATTTTTAAATAACGTAGATGCGGCGGCAGTGTACCATAATGCGTCAACGCGTTTTACTGATGGATTTGAATTTGGTTACGGTGCTGAAATCGGCATCAGTACTCAAAAACTCCACGCTAGAGGACCTATGGGATTACAAGCATTAACTTCTAGCAAGTTTGTTATTCAAGGAAATGGGCAAATTCGAGAGTAGATGGGTTACGAATTAATAAGTTGCTGAATAATATAATATAGGAAACAAATAAACGTTAAACCGCCTCTGTGTGGTTTAACGTTTATTTGTCTTATCAGTTTATGAAAGATTATGAAGATAATTATTATGGTTTGCAAATTCTTTACGGAGAACGATAACCTATTAATTACGTTACCTCTGTAATAATAAGGTAGCGGCATTCTTAATTCAGTAAGGACTCAATGTCTTTAATCATATCGTCAACGTAAGTAGTGTCGATATAGTTATATTCGTTAATCAAAACGCCTTGCTGGTCAATTAAATAAAAGTTAGTGCCATGAATAACTTGAGTTGAGGTAGTGGGCTTTTGAACAATGGTTTGAAATTGGTCGCGCGCGAAAACTTCTATTTCATCTTGCGAATAGCCAGTGAGAAAACTCCAGTTAGACAAGTCATTGGAAAAGTTTTCGGCATATGATTTTAACACTTTAGGTGAATCAACAGTAGGGTCAACGGTAAATGATACGAACTCAACGTCAATGCCTTCATCTTTAAACTTTTGCTGTAAAAAAGCCATTTCGGCTGTCATTGGCTGGCAAACTGTATCACACTTCGTGAAAATAAAGTCTGCAATCCAAATAGCTCCAGTTAAATCTTTCATCCCAAACGGTTGTCCTTCATGATTCGAGAAGGTAAAAGGAGAGACCTTCTTTTCAATCTGGTTGTTCGTGCTGCACGCTGAAAGAAGAAAAAGGGCAAGGGCTAATAAAAATATACTTGTTGTTTTTTTCATCTCACACCTCTTCTTTTAACCCGGGTAATTGAACCGTCACAGTCGTACCTTCGGATGAAAGACTTTTGATATCAAAAGTTCCACCGTGTAATCGTGTAATTTCTTTTACGATAGAGAGGCCTAAACCAGTCCCACCGGTTGTTCGATTACGTGCTTTATCCGTTCTGAAAAAACGTTCGCCAATTCGTTCAATATCATCTTGTTTAATAAGGATTCCATAATTAGTAACTTTGAATTGTATGGAATCTTTGATGTTGATTAAATCAATTGTAATGGAGCCTTTTGAATTCGAATATTTAATGGCATTGTCAAGTACGTTATAAAATACTTGTTGAATCCGCTGTGGATCACCCATAATAATTAAGTCTTCTTGAATATTAAGTTTTAGAACTAATTCTTTTTCGGTACTTTTAATCGTGAACAATTCAATTGTGTCAGTTAATAATTGTGCAAGAGCGATTGGCTGTATGTCGAGTTTGTAAAAATCTTCTTGTAAGTGATTCAACTCAATCAGGTCGTTAATTAGTTTGTTTAGGCGTTTCGTTTCTTTTTCAATCGTCGATAAATAGCTTTGTGCTTCTTCAGGGGACGTGTATATTTTCTGTTTCAGCGCTTCCGTGTATCCACCAATATAAGTAAGCGGAGTACGAAGCTCATGCACAACATTCGACGTAAATTCCTTTTTACGTTCTTCTTGCTGTTCTAAAGAATCACTCATTGTATTAAAGGCTTTTGTTAGTTGACCGATTTCATCGTTATTATTTATCTCAAGTCGATTCGAATAATTCCCCCGCGAAACTTCATTTGCATGATGTTGGAGTTTATTGAGCGGGTGAAATAAAGACTTCCAGAAGCGATTAACAATCAAAAATAGAATGAGGAAAAATAAAGTGCCGAAAATAATAAGGATGGGTATGCTTTCACGAAACACGTCTTGAATTGCGGCAAGCGGAACATATATGTAAATAAAACCAATAAGTCCCTGTTCACCTTTAATCGGAAAAATAGCCCCGATAATTTCACGGTTCAATTCTTCGACAAATCCTTCTTTCAGTACGTATTGTCCGCTATCCAAGGAATCGCGATCTTTTTCATCTACAAGCGTCGCATAATTTACTTGATAGGGAAAATATGAAGAAAGCTCATCTAAATCATCGACAACAATGACTTCATATTCGGAGACGATATTATACCATTGTATTTTCTCAATGATTTCATCACTTAATTCGCCGTAGTGATAATGGGAAGCCGTTCTTTGTCCTTGATAAATGACCGATTCTTCAATGCTTGATAAATATAAATTCGAATAGAGATAATGAAGAAAGAAGAAAGAGAAAAGGATTGTAATACCAATGCTCGAAAATAGCAGTAAAACTATTTTTTTGCTGAACGTAAACTTTAACCATTTCATAAATAACACCTCGAATTTATGGCGCAACTAAGCCTTCAAACAGTTCCTGGTGGAAATACACCGACTGATTGAAGGTTAGCTTTATAGCCTACTCCCCAAACTGTTTCAATCAATTTTGCGTAATCGCCTAATTTTAGTCGCAAGGTTTTTATATGCGTGTCTACGGTACGATCGGTACTATAATGATTTTCTCCCCAAACAATTTCTAAAATCTGTTCTCTCGTGTATACGCGATCTTGATTTTTAATAAATAAATGAAGTAGACCAAATTCTTTCAGTGTAAGTGACAGTGGGGCTCCATCAACTTTCACAGAATGCGCGTCAGTATCAATAACTAGGGGGCCTGCTTTTAATAAGTTATCTTGTTGTGCATGTTGATAGGTCCGTCTTAGGACAGATTCAACTCTCGCTAACAGTTCAGCCGACAGAAATGGCTTGACGATGTAATCATCCCCGCCTAGTTTAAGCCCTTTAACTTTATCCCATTCATCGCCTTTAGCTGATAAGAAAATAATTGGTGTTGTATAGTTACGCTTTACTTCTTCGGCGAATTGAAACCCATTCATAAACGGCATCATGACATCAACAATAAATAAATCTGGAGATGTTGTCTCAATTAATGAAAGCGCGTGAACCCCGTCTGTCGCTTCAATAACCTTATAGTTTTCAATTTCTAAAAACTTCCGAACGAGATTTCTCATTTGACTTTCGTCGTCAATTATCATTATTGTATAAGTATTCACTATCAATACCTCATTTCGTGTAAACATTTAAATCAATATCTTTTAATTATCCAGTAAACATATGAAGTTGACGTGAAATAATACTTATTCACATAACTTCACACAAACTTCGATATCTGTCTATACAATTATACTTGAGTAGCTGGTTTTGAGTTAGTAAAAAGACTAGGGAGGATTATTAGTGAAAAGAAAAGTAGGATTATTTATATTCATAGTTATACTAGGAACGATGGTTGCATGTTCGAAGGAAGATGACATAACAACGGAAGTTGCGCCACCAGAGCCACTAAAGGTTGAATTAACTGTAACGGAATCTGTAGATGTTGGAGAAACGGTTAATATGGAAGCACTTGTTACACAAGGTGATGAAAAAGTTGAGGATGCGAGTGAAGTTGTTTATGAAATTTGGGAAGAAGGAAAACAGGACGAAAGTGAAATGATTGATTCGGTAAATGAGAAACAGGGAATTTATTCGGCCGAGAGCACTTTTGATCACGATGGTACTTTCCATATTCAAGTCCATGTTACGGCTAGAGGGTTGCATACAATGCCGAAAGCAACAGTCATAGTTGGTGATGGTGGCCATTACGAAGAAGATGCCGCTAAAGAGGACCATCACGAGACGGAAGGTTTTTCTATGAATTTTATGAAACCTGAAGGAATTGAAGCAGATTCTGAACAATTACTTCACGTACAACTAGAATTGGATGCAGAACCACTTGAAGATGCGAATGTTCGCTATGAAATATGGCGCGAAGGAAATCCGGAAAAACATGAGTGGGTAGATGCTGAAGAATCAACATCAGGAGAGTATAGTGCGTCCTATACATTCTTGGAATCAGACACATATACTGTGGTTATTCACGTTGAAGATGATGAAGAGTTACATGAGCATAGTGAATATGAAATTAAAGTAGGAAAATAGAAAGCCCAAAGGAGCCTCCTTGACAAAAGTCAAAGAGGCTCCTTTTTTATTATGAAAATAAAAATTGAATTGCTATATGATTATTTCATAAATGCCAATAATAATAAGCAGTAGTCCGGAAAAGATCGTCGAATAGCGTCCAATGAGTGTGTTTCCGATACTGCTACCAAGTAGTACACCGAAAAAAATGAAGATTATTGAAAAAGTGCCGATTGAAATGGAAGCTAAAAGTGGTGAAACCCCGGTAAAACCTGCACCAAAGCCAATCGCCAAACAGTTAATGCCTAGTACGAATCCTAAGAAAATAGTCTCTTTCCAAGATGTATTTTTTGTTTTATCTAATTTAGGCAATCGTGTCAGCCAAGCGGTTTTTTGGAAGTGTGCATTATTTTTAACCAGTGAAATTGAAGAAAAAATAATCCATAAACCAAGACCGAGAATTAGTGAACCGCCTGCAATATTGGCGATTGATTGTGAAAAGTAATTAGAAAAAAGACTTCCAGCTGCCATAGAAATATAAGCCAATAACATGGAAATAATACCAATCAGTAAATTCTGTAGAAAAGGAATTCGTTTTAATTTTAGGCCAAACGAGAAACCAATCCCTAAGTTGTCGATGTTAGCCGCAATACCTATTAACAATATAGTTAACCATTGCATGTCTGTTTCCTCCCACAAGTGTCCCTTGCTTATGTATATGAAGAGCATGATCATTGCGTTCTAGGTGCTATTTTTGTAGAAGAATTTAGTGTGAAAGACGGAACCGTTTAAACAAGAATAGTGGAAACTATTGGATAAATGTGGTCTGATGCTATTATTACGCCTAATGCTTAGTGTACCAGTAGGAATACTATGGTGTTATAAGGGGGAGCTAAATTGAGTCGTGAGTTTGTTGATATCTTTGACGATTGGATTCATTCATACGAGGCATCCGTTACTGGAGAAGATCCGGAATACCGTGATGTATTTGAAGGGTACGATAATATTTTAAATGAAGTGGCAAGTAGGGCCACAGGAACTGTTCTCGAATTTGGTACAGGGACGGGGAACTTAACCGCGAAGTTGGTAGAAAAAGGACACAATATTATAGGCTTTGAACCAAATGCAGCCATGCGAGATATAACTAAGAACCGCTTTCCTTCGGTTGAAATTAAAGACGGTGACTTACTATTGTTTGAAACGGATAGTGTGCCAATCGATACGATTGTAAGCACCTACGTCTTTCATCATTTAACGGATGTTGCCAAGGGGGAAGCATTGAAAAAGTATTCTGAGTTACTCTCTACAACTGGCAAAATTGTTTTTGCAGATACGGTTTTTGAAACTGAAGAAGCAAAACGGGCACAAATTGCTAAAGAACGTTCAAGGGGTTTTCATAAGGTGGCGGATGATTTGGAACGCGAATATTATACAACATTGCCTGTTATTATGGGTTTGTTTATTGGGGCTGGATTTGAGGTTGCGTGTAAGCAACTGAATGATTATGTTTGGCTCATAGATGCGACTAAAAAATAGGGGGATTAGATCATGAAGAAAATGAATGTTGAAAGTTTTAATTTAGACCATACAAAAGTGGCGGCACCGTATGTTCGATTAGCTGGTAGACAAACAGGCGCACAGGGAGATGAAATATATAAATATGATCTCCGTTTTATGCAACCTAATAAAGAATTTATGAAAATGGATGCACTTCATTCAATTGAGCATTTAATGGCGGAAAACATTCGAAACCATACGGGTCAAGTAGTTGACTTGAGTCCAATGGGTTGCCAAACCGGTTTCTATTTAACCCTAATTAATCATGACAACTACGATGATGTTCTAACGATTTTAGAAAGGACGTTACAGGATGTTCTTGTGGCGACAGAAGTTCCCGCGTGTAATGTCATGCAATGTGGATGGGCGGAGAACCATAGTTTAGAAGGTGCAAAAGAGCTGGCAAAAAATATGCTTGCGAAGAAAGACGAATGGCGACAAGTATACAAAGAGGAATTGTAATGAATGTGTATGGAAACGTGCATGAGTTAATTGGAAATACACCGGTTATTGAAATAAAACAATTACCTATTCCAAATAACTGTCGGATATTTGCAAAACTCGAGTATTTAAATCCGGGCGGTAGTGTGAAAGATCGGCTTGGATTATCGCTAATTGAAGATGCTGAGAAAACGGGAAATTTGTTGCCTGGTGGGACAATAATTGAGCCGACAGCAGGAAACACGGGCATTGGTCTCGCCCTTGCCGCAATCGGTAAAGGATATAAAGTGACCTTTGTTGTACCTGAAAAATTTAGTGTCGAAAAACAGGTTCTTATGCGTGCGCTTGGAGCTGAAGTAGTAAATACGGAAACGAGACTAGGCATGCAGGGGGCTATCGACAAGGCGCGTGAACTTGTGTTGGAAATACCGGGCGCCTATTCGCCATCACAGTTCTCCAATCCTGCAAATCCGGAAACATACGAGAAAACTCTTGGACCTGAATTATGGCGCGACTTAGACGGTCAAATTGATACTTTTGTTGCGGGGGCTGGAACAGGCGGTACATTTATGGGAACATCAAAATATTTAAAGGCTCAGAATCCATCTGTGAAAACGGTTGTTGTGGAACCTGAGGGCTCGATTTTAAACGGAGGTATTGCGGGGGCGCATGTTACCGAGGGAATCGGTATGGAGTTTCTCCCGAATTATATGGATCCTGTGTTTTTTGATGCAATCCATACGATTAGCGATAAGGATGCTTTTACTCAATTGCACGCATTGGCAAAGTATGAGGGATTACTCGTTGGTAGTTCTTCAGGTGCTGCATTTCACGGTGCTTTACGCGAAGCGGAAACTGCGAGAGAAGGCAGCCATATCGTCACGATTTTTCCAGATTCTAGCGAACGTTATTTAAGTCAACATATTTATGATTTATTTAGGGAAGGTGACTGATGTATGCGAGCAAAGACGAAGTTAATTCACGGCGGGATTGTAGGGGACGCCACAACGGGTGCGGTGTCGACACCAATTTATCAAGTGAGTACGTATAAGCAACAAGCCGTCGGGAAGTTTAACGGCTATGAATATTCACGGACAGGCAATCCAACACGGCATGCATTGGAAGTATTAATTAGCGATTTAGAAGGTGGTCAAGCAGGTTTTGCTTTTGGTTCTGGAATGGCTGCGATTAGTTCGGTTATGATGTTATTTGGAAAAGGCGATCATGTCGTGTTAACTGATGACGTGTACGGAGGGACCTATCGTGTCATGACGAAAGTATTGAGTCGCTTTGGTATTTCGTCGACATTCGTCGATTCAAGTAATATTTCGGAAGTAGAAGCGGCGATTGAGGACAACACGAAAGCAATATTTTTAGAATCGCCAACGAACCCATTGCTTAAAGTGACAGACATTGAAGCTGTTGCTAAGCTGGCAAAGAAAAAAGGCTTGCTAACGATTGTCGATAATACGTTTATGACACCTTATTTCCAGCAACCTATTGCGCAAGGGGCAGATATTGTTCTGCATAGTGCAACGAAATACATTGGCGGACACAGTGACGTAGTCGCGGGGCTTGTCGTGGTGGCCACAGAAGAGTTAGCGGAAGAACTGCACTTCATCCAAAACTCTGTCGGGGCTATACTTGGGCCGCAAGATTCTTGGTTACTCATTCGGGGAGTAAAAACACTCGGACTTCGCATGGAAGAACATAATATAAATGCACAGAAAATCGCGAAGTTCCTAGTCGGGCATAAGGCCGTTGGCAATGTATATTACCCAGGGCTTGAAACTCATCTAGGTTATGAATTAATGAAAAAACAGGCGTCAGGGTTTGGCGGTATGATTTCGTTTGATGTTGGAAGTGAACAAAAAGCGGATGAACTGCTTGCGAAGTTACGATACTTTACACTTGCTGAAAGTTTAGGTGCTGTAGAGAGCTTGATTTCCATTCCTGCAAGAATGACACATGCTTCGATTCCAGGAGAACGTAGATTGGAGCTTGGCATCACAGGTGGTCTTGTACGTATCTCTGTCGGCATCGAAGACGTAGAAGACTTGTTGGAAGATTTGGCGCAAGCGTTGGGATAACGGTGGAAGGTGCTATTCACTATAATGTGGGTAGCTTTTTTCATTGTTTGCTATAATTTTCATATAGACTATTTTTGGGGGGATTATGATGGCAGAACATTATTTTCATTTGAAAGCAGATTGGCCTGGATTGCGGAATGATGTAGGAACGATTGATGCTGGTAATTTGAGAACGAAAATTTCAATACCACCAGAGATGGACGGACCTGGTGTTGGAACGAATCCGGATGAGATGTTATTGGGGGCGGCTGCAACTTGTTATATCATAACGTTGGCGGCGATGATGGAACGAAGTGGGTTAGTGAAGGAAGCACTGACGATGGATTCGGTAGGCATTGTTGATGTGACAAAAGGCGTGATTACATATAAGAGAATTATTCATAAACCACATATTGTATTGGCTAGTGAAGCAACGAAAAAAGACGAGGCGCTCGCGCAAAGACTCGCTGAAAAAGCAGAAACGACTTGTATGATAAGCCGAGCTATTCGGGGGAATGTTGAAGTAGAGTTGGAAACAATGATTACCAAGGGGGAATGAGTGGTGACCCATTATGCTTATTTCGCCTCCCACGCACCGCTTTCGGTGGAGCCAATGGGGGACAATCCAATTAAGAGGAATACCTACGAAACGGCACTCGATTTTACAGGATTGTACTTTGAGGAGAATATCGACGAAGAGACGGGAAAGCGTTTCAGCTATTCAAAACATGTGAAACTTCGCTATCAAACCTGCCGTACCTCAAATTATTTACCTATAGATGAAGGGTATAATCGAAATAATTCATATGCAAAGAAAATCTCAAAACTGGTTTTTAACTACTTAATGAAAGCATTGGAAGATAGCCCTGAGGTTGTTTATTATATTTCATTGAACAGTTATGAGAATGAAGACTTTAAAACAGTTCGCAAAGTTCATATTTCAGAAATTAAATCAGATGAAGATTTACACATTGGAGACCGTGAATGTATTCGGATTTACCGGGATGACCCGATGTTAGAATTACTAAATGATGATACTGGTTTTCACGTGCTAGAAAACCCGAACTATTATGGATTGTAAAAAGCTTACGTACACTTGTTAGAAGTGTACGTAAGCTTTTTACTCTAGTTCAATTTGATCGACCCGGCCCGCATACCAAGTATAAAAAGCGTCCGCCATTTCAACAGGAATGTTCTCAACGCTCGCATGATGGAATGGTTTCGCGTGGTTAATGGTTCCAATTGAAGCGAGTCCGAGCAGTTGTTGGAACTTACTGCGGGAAACTTTGACTTCAACTATCTTCGTACGCTTAGAAATGAATACCGAGGTTTCAAAACTACCTGTTTTAAATTGGATGAATTCCCCGTTCAAAATGTAACGTGTGTTGAAATACTCAAGTATTCTCGAAGTAGCAATGAGAAGCAATAAACCTGCTGATACCATCCACCAAGCTTGATCGATGTTGAAAATCGGTGGTTTAAAATAAAACAGTGTAACGGTCACAATGATCCAAAACCAACTAGGCTTCATTATTCTAATCCAAAATGATGTTCTTGGGAGGCGAGTCATGGTATCGATTACTTCATAAGTAGGTAAAACTTCCTGAATCATTTCATATGCACGTTTCACCGGAAGGAATGGATAGAGTGAATTTGTTTCTAAGGCCTCCTCACCAAAGCTTACCCCACCGGCACTAATCAATTTAACTTCGGCAAGACCAAGCATCCGTTTCATGGGTGATTGAATGATTTCAATTGCTTGGACTCGATTTTTTAAAATCGAAAAAGTAGATTCATCTAAAACGCCTTTCGCAATGTAAACTCTGGAATCGTCAGAAGAGATTTCATATTTTCCATATCTCATAAATGTTCTTACGATACCTATTAAGACAGAGGCCAGAACGAGTACGATAACGATAAGCGCAACAATCCACCAAGTGCTCATTAAGGAAGAAAAAATGCCTTCGACTTTGTCCTCTACTTTAAATATTTCTGTTACTTTAAAGTAAATAGATAGAAGTATTGGGATAAGGACTAAGAAACTGAGAGAAGTGAATGATGCTTTTAAGTCATCTTTTTTTGTAGGTGTAAAATGAATGGTGCGTTCCAAGCTCGGTGCTACTTGATCTTCTTCAGCAGTTATTATCTCAACGTCGTCGGTTTGTAAATATGTAGAATTGGACGCCCATTCTTCTATTTGATCTGCTTCATTTCGTGATAGCACTTCGAATTTCACGGAAGTATCGGCTTGACTAATACCCGTTTCAAAGGTAATTGAAGTAACGCCTAATAGTCGATGAAGTAGGGAAGTTCTTCGCTGTACGTTTTGAATTTTGGAAAATGGAATAGTTTGCTCAGATTTGTTAAAAAGGCCCTTATAAATATGGAATGAAACATCATCTAGTTTGTACTTGTGTGTAAACCATTTCAAAATGATTGATATAATAGTAAGTCCAAAAAAGATGAAGAAAGCGATTCTACCATATTTGATAAATGTTGAGTCGGATCCGTATCTGAGTACAAAAAGAAATAAGACGAAGAAGAAAGAGTTCTTAATTAGACTCCACAAATCAAAAATGATGATGAGGGGATTGTATCGTTTCGTCTGATTCATTCCTCCACTTCCTTAATTTTTGCGAAATGCGCAATGCGGTTTCTTAATTCAATCGCTACATCTTCGGGTAGGGCGGGAATTACATGTGAGGAGCCCATTGTCTCAATAGATAACGAATACAGTTCGTATTTTCTAAGAAAAGGTCCTTGGTTTGTAGAGACGGCTTGTATTTTTGTCATTGGGACAAGTTGGTGTTCTTCATTAAATGCACCAGACTTTAGTTGTAAAAATTCTTCGTCTGCATGATAACGCCAGTTTTTATAAAGAAAGAAGGGTTTCATGAAAATAGACCATATGGCGGATAGGATTGTTAGGCTAGTGATACCGATTAGAATCCAGCCAATCCATTCTTTCCAAGAGAAGTGACTGTCAAGATAGAATAAAACGGTAAGGATGATTACGAAAACAAGATGGCCCACTGTTTCCGTGATTATCCAAACTTTTACCGCGCTTTTTGACAATCGACCTTCTGGTGAGGGAATTTGCGAATACATATAAACCACTCCTAGGAATCAATTAATAGCATACTGGGTATACGTTAAATTTATTATAAAGTTTCAAAAAAACCAGTCATCAAGGATAACTGGTTTTTTTGTCTGCAGATTTAATTGGAATATCGCTGGATTATTTCTTAATGGGAACCAAATCAAAGATATCATGATTCTCAAAAGCGTCGATGAGGCGATCTAGCCACTCATAATAATCACGAATGTAAATGAGCTTTTCCAAATCGGATTTTGCTTCATCTAAAAGCTCCTCACTTAAGATGTCCTCAGAGATTAGCTGCTCTATCTCCCTGATTGACCTTCTGATAGCACTAGAATGTGTTGTGACAGATTTTCTCCATCTAATAGAAAACATATCAATGAAGTTTTGATACCAATCATCCTTCGCTTTATACAAATCTTTTCGAACGCCGCGTTCCCACACACGCTCTACTAACTTTGATTCAGACAATGCCCTTACGGATGTACTCATACTCGTTTTACTCATGCCAAGTTTTTCTGACATGTCATCTAGTGTTAACGGACGGTCTTGGAAAAACATCACACCATATTGTCTTCCGGCAGAAGTTGGAAGGCCGTACAAGTGTATGTTCTGAGCTATGGATTCAACGATTCGTTTACGAGCAATTTCCAGTCTTTCGTTTCCTTTCATTTACGCAACTCCTTGTAGCTAAGGGCTTTATGCAAGCTTAAACTACTTAATTTACTATAGCGTAGTACATTTATTTTAGAAAAGCAACTTTTACAAATCAAAGTTCGTACAGTTTAAACTGTATATCCAATGAAATTAGGGGAAACTGTTGTATTGCAAATAGATTACAGCTATACTAATAGACATTCGGAAATTTAGAGATTGTAGGGAGTGTAAGTATGACTGAACAAGTTACCAAGAAAAAGATCGAAGTGAAAGATGCTTCGAAAATTTTCGGTAGAAACACTAAACGAGCGGCACAACTGCTTGGAGAAGGTAAGTCGAAAGAAGAAGTACTAAAAGCTACCGGCGCGACAGTCGGTGTAAAGAACGCATCATTTGACGTATATGATGGTGAAATATTTGTAATAATGGGGTTATCTGGAAGTGGTAAGTCGACGCTCGTTAGACTACTGAATAGATTAATAGACCCAACGTCTGGCCATATTTTGCTTGATGGTGAAGACATCGTTCGCATGAACAAGGAGCAACTTCGAGAAGTTCGCCGCAAGAAGATTGGGATGGTTTTTCAAAACTTCGCACTGTTCCCTCATAAGAGTATCCTCTCCAATACGGAATACGGCTTAGAGATTCAAGGCATTCCTAAAGAAGAGCGACAGGCAAAAGCAGTGGAGTCCTTAAAGTTAGTTGGACTTGCAGGGTATGAAGATCAGTTACCATCGCAATTGAGTGGTGGAATGCAACAGCGTGTGGGATTAGCAAGAGCACTTGCTAATGATCCAGATATATTGTTAATGGATGAAGCATTTAGCGCACTTGACCCACTTATTAGAAAAGATATGCAAGATGAGTTACTACAGTTACATGATGATATGAGAAAAACAATTATCTTTATAACGCATGATTTAGATGAAGCATTAAGAATTGGCGACAGAATCGCGTTAATGAAGGACGGGGAAATCGTTCAAATTGGTACCCCGGAAGAAATACTAATGAATCCGTCCAATGAATATGTTGAAAAGTTTGTTGAAGACGTCGACTTATCTAAAGTGTTAACAGCAGCACACATTATGAAGAGAGCCGATACGGTGCAAATTGACCGTGGTCCTAGAGTTGCGCTTAGACTTATGAAGACGCTTCGTATTTCATCTATTTATGTTGTGGATAAACGTGGCCGCTTGCTTGGAGCCGTTAAAGCCCAAGATGCAGTTACTGCAACTGAAAAAAATCTGAAGCTAGAAGATGTACTTATTACTGATGTGCTTACAATTCCAGAAGATAGTATACTTACGGATTTGTTTGATATGGTTTCAACTGCAACAATACCAGTTGCAGTCGTGGATGTAAAAAATCGACTGCAAGGGATTATTATCCGCGGGGCGCTCATTGGTGCACTAGCTGGTAATAATCAGTTTATTAACGAAAATGGGATTGTCGATTCTATGGATGAAATGACTTCGGAGGTGAAGATAGATGGATAAACTTTTACCTCGAATTCCATTTGCTGATTGGATTGATAATGGTGTAGATTGGCTTGTTACTACGTTTAGTACAGTTTTTGATGGAATTGCAGTATTACTAGAAACAATTGTTGAAGGATCTGTAAATGGCATGGCGGTCATTCCTTCAATATTGCTTGCAATTATTTTTGCCTTGCTTGCATGGTGGATATCTAGTAGAAATATCGGGATTTTCACATTGGTCGGGTTCCTCTTCATTGATTATTTAGGCTATTGGTATCCAATGTTACAAATGCTTGCACTTGTACTGACCTCAGTTGTTTTCGCCATAGCAATAGGCGTTCCGATTGGGATTTGGGCTTCACAACAAGCAGCAGCAAGAAAAGTTATTAACCCGATATTGGATCTCATGCAGACAATGCCAGCATTCGTCTACTTGATTCCAGCAATATTCTTCTTCAATATTGGAGTTGTTCCAGGGGTTGTTGCATCGGTTATTTTCTCAATGCCGCCAACAATTCGACTAACAATGTTAGGGATTCAACAAGTACCTGAAGACTTAATTGAAGCGACAGAAGCATTTGGGTCAACAACTTGGCAGCGGTTAAGCAAAATTCAAATACCGCTTGCGAAACCAACGATTATGGCAGGTGTCAACCAAAGTATTATGCTGTCATTGTCAATGGTTGTAATAGCTTCAATGGTAGGTGCACCAGGACTAGGTGCAGAAGTTTACAGAGCAGTAACACAATTGAAAACAGGTGTCGGCGTTGAAACAGGTGTAGCCATCGTAATCGTAGCGATTATCTTGGACAGAATTACACAACATGCCGGAGCTAGAAAACAAGGAGGAAAAACAAAATGAGTATTAAGAAAAAAGTATTAGGTCTTGGCGCAGTAGCTTTACTAGCTGTAGGACTTGCTGCATGTGGTAGCGATAATGAGAAAGACGAAGGTGCTGTAGATACACCAGATACACCAACTAAAGAAGCGGTTGGTGAGGCACTTGACTACAAAATTACAGGAGTCGATCCAGGCGCAGGGATTATGGAAGCGACTGATCGAGCTATTGTAGATTACGAGTTAGATGAATGGTCAGTTACAACAGGTTCTGGTGCAGCGATGACAGCATCTTTGAAAAAAGCATATGAAAATGAAGAACCGATTATCGTTACTGGTTGGACACCACACTGGAAATTCGCAAAATTTGATTTGAAATACCTTGAAGATCCAAAGGGTTCGTATGGTGGAGAAGAAGAAATCCATACAATTGGACGTGTAGGATTAGCAGATGATTTACCAGAAGCACACACGATTTTATCTAACTTCAACTGGTCTGAAGATGATATGGGTGAAGTAATGATTGCTATTCAAGACGGTGAAAAAGAAGAAGTTGCAGCGCAAACTTGGGTTGATGCAAATGAAGATAAAGTTGCAGAGTGGACTGATGGTGTAGCTGAAGTAGATGGCGACGAAATCAAACTAGCATATGTTGCATGGGATAGTGAAATTGCGAGCCATAATGTTATGAAGCTTGTTCTTGAGCAAGTTGGTTATAAGGTTACATTGGTACAAGTTGAAGCAGGTCCATTATTTACAGCAATTGCTGATGGCAGTGCAGACGCATCACTTGCTGCGTGGTTACCAATTACACACAAAACGTATGTTGATAAATTTGAAGGTGATATCGAAGATTTAGGAACTAATATGACAGGTGTTAAAATCGGTTTAGTCGTTCCAAGTTATATGGACATTGACTCGATTGAAGACTTGAAAGAATAATAGAGTATGTGGAAAGACGCAGTTCCGTTTTAATGGACTGCGTCTTTTTTTGATTATAATTTTTAAGTGTGGTAAGTTTAACAGAGTACGTTGAATACAAACTCTTCGGGGCAAGGTGAAACTCCTTACCGACGGTGATCGAGCATGGCTCGTAAGTCCGTGACCCGCCCTTCCTTTTAGGAAGGCGGTGGAGCTAGTGTAAATCTAGCACCGACAGTTAAAGTCTGGATGGGAGAAGTTGTTTGGATAGACGTGCTATGCTTGTAGGCTCTGCCCTTTTCTTATATGAAAAGGGAGAATTTTTATGGAACCTAAAAACGATATGAAACTCTCTCTCAATCTTGCACGTAGCGAAGAAGGTCAAACTTCACCAAATCCTTTTGTCGGCGCTATTTGTGTAAAAGAAGGTCGAATTATCAGGACAGGTGCGCACTTAAAGGCTAGGACAGCCCATGCTGAAGTGCATGCACTGAGAACGGCGGGAACGGAAACTAAGGGTGCTGACCTTTACGTAACACTTGAACCATGTGTGCATAAAAGAGAAACCAATCATTGCACAGTATTAATTATTTCAAGTGAAATCCGCCGTGTAATCATCTCGTCCATCGATCGGTTTCCTTCCGTTAACGGGAAGGGAATTGAACTTCTAAAAGTTGCCGGAACAGAAATAATCACCGGTATATTACAAGAAGAGGCAGAGCAGTTAAGTCGAGCATTTTTTCAAACTGTCAAACACGGGAAACCATACGTTACCTTGAAAGCTGCCGCAACTCATAACGGTAGTCTATCAACGCAAACTGGGGACAGCAAATGGATTACATCGACAGCATTAAGAATCGATGTCCATCACCTCCGCCATACCCACGATGCTATTTTGGTCAGCGTACAAACCGTGCTTCATGATAATCCTTTCCTCACCACCCGATTGCCCCATGGTGGAAAGAATCCAATACGAATTAGTAAGACAGGCATCTCAGGGCGCCTTAAACAGCAGCTGTCATTATTGATGGAGCTGTGGAACCAATCATTTTTACACGCGATTCTATGATAATAGAACCGGCTTTTTTAGCTTATCCACTTGTTATAGTAAAGTTGATTTCTGGAGAAGTAGATTTTTAAGAAGAACATTTAACACGTCTTGCGAATAAAGGGATTTTGACGTTAATTGTCGAGAACGGTCGTTGTGTTCAAACAAGTTTCATCAATGCAAAACTTGCAGATGAGCTTTATTTATTCATGGCGCCACAGCTGATAGACAAGCTAACTTCTTTATTTATGGACGAAACAAGGCACTTAATGGCAGAAAGCGAATTGCTTAGATTCATCGATGTACATAAAATCGGAGAGTATATTCGACTTTACGTAAAGTTTCTCAAGGAGGAATGACACATTTTGTTTACAGGAATTGTAGAAGAAATTGGGACAGTTTCGGCCGTTACGCAAGGTGCAACTTCGCTACAACTTGCGATTAGCTGTACAAAAGTGCTTAGTGATGTGAGTAAGGGGGACAGCATTTCGGTTAATGGTGTTTGTCTCACTGTAGCTGACTTTTCAGCCCGTCATTTTACTGCAGATGTTATGCCAGAAACTGTTAAAGCGACAACACTTCATGCGCTCCGTTCAGGCAGTACAGTTAACTTAGAGCGAGCAATGGCTGCGAATGGTCGTTTTGGTGGTCATTTTGTCAGTGGCCATGTCGATGGTACAGGTGAAATTATTTCAGTTCAACAAAAAGAAAATGCGATTTATATGGATATAAAGATTGCGCCTGAACTACTTAAGTACTTCATCCTAAAGGGGTCCGTCACAGTAGACGGGACATCGCTTACAGTGTTTGGTGTAACAGATTATGGGTTTACGATTTCATTAATTCCCGTGACACAAGACGATTCGGTCATCGGTCGTAAACGAACTGGCGACAAAGTAAATGTAGAATGCGATATGCTCGCGAAATATATCGAACGGCTATTAACAACGGAGAAAGTGAATCCGATGGGCGGGCTATCTATGGATACACTAGCCGCAAGCGGGTTCCTAGACTGAGGAGGCGAATGGGTTTGTACACAACAGCGGGAAAAGCGATAGAAGAACTAAAAAAGGGAAAAGTAATTATCGTCGTAGATGACGAGGACCGTGAAAATGAAGGCGATTTTGTCGCCCTTGGTGAATTTGCAACCCCAGAAGTGATCAATTTCATGGCGACAGAAGGACGCGGACTTATTTGCGTACCGATTGACGAGCAAAAAGCAGCCCAGTTAGATTTGAAATTAATGACAGATGATAATACAGATTCCTTTGGTACAGCTTTCACAATTAGCATTGATCATGCGGATGCTCATACGGGGATTTCTGCATTTGAACGCTCAGAAACTGTATTAAAAATGCTTGGGAACGATGCGGAAGCAACTGATTTTATTAGACCTGGCCATATATTCCCGTTAATAGCGAAGGCCGGTGGTGTTTTGAAACGTACAGGGCATACAGAGGCTGCTGTCGACCTTGCTATGCTTGCAGGAGCGGAACCAGTCGGCGTTATATGTGAAATTATGAATGACGATGGAACGATGGCTAGAGGTAGTCAGCTAAAGGAAATTGCGGAAAGATTTGACCTCGTCATTTTAACGATCGAAGAACTAATTGCTTATCGTCGACAAAATGATAAAATAGTTCAGCGAATCGTCGATGTTCAGCTACCGACTGATTTTGGTCTATTCAAGGCAGTCACCTATGTAGAAAAGTTAACAGGACAAGAACATATCGCTTTAGTAAAAGGTGAAATTGAAGGTGCTGAAAACGTATTAGTTCGTGTGCATTCAGAATGTTTAACGGGCGATGTTTTCAGTTCGAGCCGCTGTGATTGTGGTCCGCAGCTACAGGCCGCACTCGCTCAAATTGAAGAAGCCGGAACAGGCGTCCTTCTGTATATGCGTCAAGAAGGACGCGGCATAGGTCTTGTTAATAAAATGAAAGCTTACAAGTTACAGGAAGAAGGATACGACACAGTTGAAGCAAATGAAAAACTAGGGTTTGCGGATGATCTACGTGATTATGGGATTGGTGCACAGATTTTACGGGACCTTGGGTTAAGTTCTATTCACCTTCTGACAAATAATCCGCGTAAAATTGCAGGATTAGCAGGATACGGTTTGGAAGTAACTGAAAGAATTCAAATTGAAATGCCCGTAAAAGTTGAAAATAAAACCTATATGGACACAAAGAAAAATAAACTGGGGCATTTATTGCACAGTTGAGGGGGAAATTAAATGAGCAAGGTTTATGAAGGACATTTAGTTGGAACGGATTTGAAAATAGGAATTGTAGTAGCAAGATTTAATGAATTTATTACTGGTAAGTTATTGAGCGGTGCAGAAGATGCATTACGACGCCACGGTGTTAGTGCAACTAATGTCGAAATTGCTTGGGTACCAGGAGCTTATGAAATTCCGCTCGTTGCAAAGAAGATGGCGGCTTCGGGGAAATATGATGCTGTGATTACGCTTGGAACTGTCATTCGAGGGGCTACACCCCATTTCGACTATGTATGTAGTGAAGTGGCCAAGGGTGTTTCAGCGATTAATATGCAAGAAGGCATACCCGTTATTTTCGGTGTTCTTACAACGGACACAATCGAACAGGCAATTGAGCGTGCGGGTACGAAAGCTGGAAACAAAGGCTGGGATGCAGGCGCAGCGGCAATTGAAATGGCGAATTTATTAAAGCAGTTTTAATTATCAGGGCTACACACGAAATATTGGCGTGTGTAGTCTCTTTTTTTTATTCTAAATAAATCGGAGTTCTAGCGAAAACAGTTAAAGATAGTTATAATAGGAAGTAGAGCAAATATTTGAAGTGAGGGATAATAATGAACAACCAAACAAATGCAGAATATCCAGAGAAAACGTGTTCAATTGAACGTCTAGTTACGATTAAAGAAGATGTTGCAAAGGTGTTAAAGAGTGAGAAAACTTCAACACGAAGAAACGGAGTATACGCTTATCCGGGAGAAGTTGTGGTAATTGAAGGACAAGAAGTTAGAGTAGATGCACTATACAAACAAACACTTGGAGAAATGACCGATGAGCACGCGAAGCAAGAAGGATTCGATACTTTAGAGGAATATAAACAATCGATTTTATCAATACATCCCAATATGCCATGGTTACCGACAATGAGTGTGTGGGTACACGAGTTTAGCCTGGCCCAGAAATGATTATCTAAATGATGCCAGATTTCTATGGTACGATGGTTTTTATACATGTCGTCAGTGCAATGCTGTCAATTGGTCCATTATTTATATTAATGCCGATCATTAAGCGGTTGCGTGGCGTTGGAAGAGACATTGAAGGGGCATACTTGTCTGTAATCAACGTTATCATTCGGCTTGTTATGCATGCAGGTCATGTTCTGGTCATCTCAGGAATTATTTTACTATTAGTTGGCCCTTGGCCGTGGTATACGTCTTGGGTTGTGATGACCGTAATCGTAATGGGTGTGTCAGCGGTTTTCCTAGCAACTGGTTTTACAAGGGTTCTCCGTGTCTTTAATAGTCCGGGGACGAGTAAACGTAAGATGCTGAATCGATTGAACAAGACCTCATGGATATACATTGGTCTTATGCTAATTATGCTTTGGCTTATGGTTCTCAAACCGAATTTTTGGTAACGCCCATGTTGAAAATAATCTTACATAGTAAAAGATGTGCATTTTAATAATGCACATCTTTTTTTGCATTCCTGGAATATAAACTAATAATGATTTTTTGAACGAAATAAATATTAGTGTTTTAAATTATGATAATGATCAGCTATAAACTTCCAATCCTCTAAGAATAAAGATTGTAGGTTTGGACGACGGCGAATTGCAAGGGGGTGGTAAGCGACGGCTGTCTGGATTCCCCCAACTTCGTGCCATGAGCCGCGCAAGGACTTCACATCAACATCGGGATTTTGAAAATAGGATTGGACGGCTACATTTCCTAGGCAAACGATGAGGGAAGGTTTTTTTGTCGCAATCTGTTTATGTAAATGGTTCATACAGATTTCGCGTACTTGCTCTTTTTCATAAGCGCGCACAGGTTTTCTTTTTAGGATAAAAGTGACGTACAAATCGGCCATTTTTAAGCCTACATCATGGGTCGTTTGATGTAAGGTTTGCCGCGTTCCACAAACAAATGGATTCCCTTCTCGGTCCTCACGAGCGCCGGGATTATCTAGAATAATCATAATTGGCGCTTCGGAACAGCCTTCGCCCCATACCATCGGTGTTCCATGTTTATATAGTCCACATTCCTTACAATCTTTAACATCCTCTGGTGTCAGATCCTCGGGCCAAATGTCTGTACAAAAATTGAGCATGGTCATCATCTCCCTGAATTTATTAGGCATTCTTATTGTTTCCATTTAAACTGAATATATGATTTATTAAAGCTGAATTATATAGTGTAAGAAAGCATTAAGTAGGGAGTGAAGTAAATGGCTATTAATGTTTATTTGAATTTTAATGGAAATTGTCTTAATGCTGTCGGGTTTTATGCGCATGTTTTCGAAACGTAAAAACCCGAAATATTGACTTTGGGGGATGCGTTGCCAAATCCGGAATATGCGCTTCCAGAAGATGCAAAGGATTTGGTTATGCACACGCGTTTAAATATTAGTGGAAGCAATGTCATGTTTTCGGATGTATTTCCAGGCTGGCCATTTGTTCAAGGGAATAACATAAGACTTACGGTAGTTAGTGATGATGTTGATAAAATAAAATCTGTATTTAGCAAATTAAAAGAAGGCGGTACTGTAGGTGTGGATCTTCAAGAAACTTTTTGGAGTAAATGCTGTGGTAGCCTAACGGACAAGTTTGGAATTGAGTGGCAACTAAGTCATGAAGATTTGAAAACGGATAAATAATTAATATATAAAGAACGTGGAATTTTCTATTGGAAAATCCCATGTTCTTTTTTTATGTTCATTTTTATTACTACTGCGTTAGTTAGAAGTAGTGGAGCAAAAATTATAGGCTTAAGGTAGTTCGGAATATTATGAGTACTATAGAAGTAAGTTGAAGAGGGAGATAAAAAACGCGTAATTAGTAAGTGCGTTTAAAATAGTGGGGCTCTGTCATGTGAAAGATTACCAATACTTTATCAGGAGGAATTTATTTGCCATTAAATTGTACACAAAAGTTAATTGGAAATCATCTTGTATTCGGTGGAATGATTCCTGGGTCAGAAATTGCATTAAAAATTGACCAAACGCTAACACAAGATGCCACTGGAACAATGGTGATGTTGGAACTTGAAGCGATGGGATTAGATGTTGCGAAAACAGAAGCATCGGCGCAGTACGTAGACCATAACCTCGTCCAAACTGACAGTAAAAATGCGGACGACCATCTGTTTTTACAAAGTGCATCCCAGAGATTCGGATTATATTATAGTAAACCAGGTAATGGTGTGAGCCATCCTGTTCATATGCAACGCTTGGCGAAGCCAGGGAAAACACTTCTTGGATCCGATAGTCATACGTGTGCAAATGGCAGTATGGGGATGCTAGCCATGGGCGCGGGCGGACTTGATGTCGCTTTAGCGATTGCGGGCGAACCGTTTTATTTACGCATGCCTGAAGTATGGGGCATTAAGTTAACGGGTGAGCTTCAAGAGTGGGTAAGCGCAAAAGACGTTATATTAGAACTGCTACGTAGGCATGATGTTACAGGCGGAGTCGGAAGAGTTATCGAATATTATGGACCGGGCCTTAAAAACTTAAGTGCTATGGACCGTCATGTCATTGCAAATATGGGTGCTGAGTTAGGCGCAACAAGTACGGTATTTCCAGCTGATGGGGAAATTAAACGCTATTTAAAAGAACAAGGGCGAGTAAATGATTGGACCGAATTAAAAGCAGATAAAGGTGCAACGTATGATGTTAATGAAGAAATCAACTTATCAGAAGTTGTGCCGCTCGTTGCGAAACCAACAAGTCCGGGTAATGTCGTACCGGTTTCAGAAATTGCGGGGACGCCAATTTATCAATCGTATATTGGTTCATCGGCAAATCCAGGTTATCATGACTTTGCAATTGCTGCAGAAATTGTGAAAGGGAAACAAATTGCGGAGGGGGTGTCTTTTGATATTAATCCAACTTCGCGTCAAATGTTAACGGATTTATTACAAGAAGGACATATCGCAAGTTTTATCCAAGCTGGCGGACGATTGCATCAAGCTGGGTGTAACGGCTGCATCGGTATGGGCCAAGCGCCTGCGACAGGTCGAAATAGCTTACGAACTACGCCTCGAAACTTCCCTGGACGTTCAGGAACAATCGAAGATAGTGTATTCCTAAGTGGTACAGAGACAGCTGCAGCGTCAGTATTAACTGGCGTGATAACAGATCCAAGAACACTTGGACCAAAAGCGCCGCGAGTGAAGGAAATAAAAAATCCTACAATCGATTTAAACTTATTGGATGCACCACTTCCAGCTGAAGAAGCGAGGAGAGTCGTCATTCAAAAAGGACCAAATATCGCATCAATCCCTGTTATGGACGAAATGCCTGATCATCTGCAAGTGCCAATCCTATTGAAAATGGGAGATAACATCTCAACAGACGAAATATTAGCCGGCGGATCACGGGTTCTTCCGTATCGGAGTAATCTACCTGAAATTAGTAAGTTTGCATTTGAAATTATTGACAAGACTTATTATGATCGTGGCATGAAGAGTGTCGCACAAGGTGGCCATGCGATTGTTGCAGGCACCAATTACGGTCAAGGATCTAGCCGTGAACATGCAGCACTTGCACCAAGATACCTTGGATTACGTGTTGCACTTGTAAAAGACTTTGCACGAATTCATTGGCAAAATCTTGTTAACTTTGGAATTCTACCAATTACGTTTATCAATGTTGAGGATTACGATAAGTTACAAGAAGGTGCTATTCTTGAGTTTGCGAATTTGAGAAGAAAAATTAAAGAAGTTAACGAATTTGAAATAAGTGTACAAGGTACGAATGATTCTATTAAGGTTCAACATGCACTTACAGACCGTCAAGTTGACGTTGTTTTAAAAGGCGGCATGATCAACTGGGTTAGAGACCAGCAGCAACCTGTGAATTAAAGGCTGTTGTCGATGAAAATAATCGGTTGTTAGATTAAAACAGGTGAAGTCGCATGTATATTTAACCCGTTCAGTTGAGTGGTGGAAAAGTTGGGGTGAAAATCCAATTGAAATTGAATAAGTATATTAACTAGCATCGTACTTAGGGTGCTAGTTATTTTTAAAGGTTTATTTGCATGTGTCTAGTATAGTGAAATTGAAGAAGTTCCTATTTCTGAGAGTTTGAAAGCAAAACTTACTGAGTGGGCACAGACATACGAAGATTGGATGGATTGGGAGAAAGATGTGTTACTTCTTAATGGAGTTCAAATGGAAGATGAGCATAATAAAATTGGGCAATTACTTACAGCAGAAGCGAAAAAAGAACTTGGTACAGAATATAGTATAAGATTTTCTCCTTCATCATCTGCAAGAATGTATTCTAACTTTGATTCTTAATTTCAACCAACGGGTGCGATTGTTAAATAATTAGTAACACAAATGGACCTTAATAGGGTCATTTTTTTATGGCATTAGAAATTATGTTTATAAACAAAATTGAATTCTAAATATCTATTATTCAATAAAAAAATGCCGAATGGGTGCTTTTATTGCACTTCAATAACATTGGTGAAAGAAAATCCCCTACTCAAAAAGTTGAGTAGGGGATGGATAATTATTGATTGCCTGTTCTCTAAACCAACATACCTGCAATCGCTGCACTCATCAGATTCGCTAAAGTAGCGGCGACAATAGCGCGGAATCCAAGCTCAGCAATATCTTGTCTTCTTGACGGTGCCATTGCTCCTAATCCACCGATTAGCATCGCCATAGCTGCAATGTTTGCAAATCCGCAAAGTGCAAACGTAATCATCGCTACACTTTTAGGGGATAGGGTTGCGATGACATCGGTAAATGAAATGTAGGCAACAAATTCGTTAAGTACAATTTTTTGTCCAATGAACGAGGCTGCTTGCAGTGCTTCATCCCAAGGTATACCCATGAGAACAGCAAGTGGGAAGAATAGGTAACCTAGTATCTGTTCTAACGATAAAGATTCAAATCCGAAGACTCCACCAACTGATCCGATAATCGTATTCATTAAGAAGATAAGCGATATAAACGCTAGTAATAACGTTCCTACTCCTACTGCTATTTTCAGTCCATCCATCGCTCCGCGTGATGCCGCGTCGACGATGTTTCTTGATTCTTCATCTTTCACCATAACAACACTATTTTGGAAATCTATATTCTCGGTTTGTGGAACAATTATTTTTGCAAATAATAATCCCGCTGGAGCACCCATAAACGCTGCAGCTAACAAATAATTTAACGGAACGCCAAGCGTCGCATATCCGCCTAAAACAGCACCGGATACACAGGCCATTCCACCAACCATGACGGCAAATAATTCGGATTTTGTCATTTTCTCAATATATGGTTTGACAACTAATGGTGCTTCAGTTGGACCGAGGAAAATATTTGCGGCAGCTGACATGGATTCTGTATTACTTGTTTTAAGTGCTTTAGCTAAAAGTCCACCGATGACCCTTGTAGCAAACTGCATGATTCCAAGATAATAAAGAATGGAAATTAATGATGCGAAGAAAATAATGATTGGTAATACTTGAAATGCAAAAGTGAAACCCACACCTTCAACGTTTAGAAGACCTCCGAATAAAAATTGAATGCCAGCATTGGAAGAGTCAATGACTTTTTGAACAACTCCCGAAAGGTACTGGATGATTGTTCTACCAAATTCCCATTTCAACACGATAAATGCAAAAATAAGTTGGATTGCTAAAGCTCCGAAAACAGTTCTTGGATTAATCGATTTACGTGCGGTTGATAATGTAAATGCAATGGCTAAAATTCCGATAATACCTATAATTCCCGTAACATATTGCATAGTACCTCTCCAGTCCTTGTAAATAAAATAACTGCACAAATTGATATCATTAAAGTGAAAATTAAAAGGGAGGCTAAGCTCCCTCTTGATTTAATCAACGCAACATAATTATTGAGAATTTTCACCAGGTACTCGTTTAGCCAAATCTGTCATGTAATCGAAGAAAGCATCACGATCCACATCATACACAAGATTTACTGGTCTACCATCAGGTGTTTCAACTGTACGTCCTTGGCTTGGTCCGTCTGTAATGACAATGCTATTAACTGTTTCTACTTTTACAAGATCGCTTTTGCCGATTGTAGCCGTCGTTAATACGTCCCATAAGAAGTAGGTTGAGTTTGTTGTGAAATGTACAAGTGGCGGTACCATTGCATAACATTGACCGAGGAAATCTACACCGATATACTGACGCTCTTTTGCCCAACGTTCACGTACATCTATTGTTAGTGGAACTTGGTTAGTGCTTTCAAGCGCAACGAGATCGATTTCTATATTGGTTTCCCATACGCGACCTGCAGCTTCTGGGTCCCAGAATACGTTCCATTCAGCTGTTCCATCATGTTCAGGTTCGTGAACATTTCCGGCTTCTCTAAATGTACCACCCATCCAAATGAGTTTTTCAATTTTCTCTTCAATATCTGGCGCTATATCTAATGCGCGTGCAAGATCAGACAGAGGTCCAGTGAACAATAAAGTTGTTTTTTCTTCTCTACTGCGAATAGCATCAATCATATGAAGGTGTGCTGGTTTTTCTGCTACTGGCGTAATAATTTCACCGGATTCGTTTAAAATCGGTAACGCATCTACTAAGAAAGCATGCATACGCCAATCTTTTGGAAATGGATTTTTCCCTCGTGAAGTTGACTCCGCTACATCGAGGCCGCCGTTTCCGAAACGATCGATAATTTTACGGCTTGCAAATACTGCTGGTTCTAAATAACAATCTGCTGGAATAACGGAAACACCAGTCAATTCGATATTGTCCATTTTTAATAGTAGAAACAATGAAATAAGATCATCGACCCCACCATCGTGATTAAAATAAATTGGTTTTTTTGTCATGCTACTTCGCATCCTTTTCTGTAAGAACTTTTTGTTGGAAATAAAAAAGGAACCTGGGTATATTCTATACCCAGGTTCCTTTTACATTTAGAAATAGCGTAATATATTTAGTGAAAAACACTAAATTATTCCATTCATTCTTCATGTAGTCCGGTTTTTTCGGTTACCAGGTAGAAACGCTTAGACCCTAATTCTAAGCATATACATTTAAGAAATAACTATTCAATTTGTTCGACTTAAATAAAATAGCATGTGAATAAAAGTAAGTCAACGGGGAAGGAATATGTTGTTTTATTGCGATTATTTAAGTAGTATACCTCTTTTAAATACCCTTATGAAACCTCATTTAAACATACACTTAGACTGTATAAAACATGATAATTGTTATAGATTGAATAACGTTTTGTCGATGGGGTATTGATTTATTATACAAAGTGGTGGATTGTCAGAATTGTTTAGGCCGACATGGATAGCTAACAGGGTTAATTGAAGATTATATTAAAGCAACAACTAGGGTAGATTAAAGATGGATGGGGTGTTGTGAAAAATGGGCGTCACGAACTTAACAATTGAACTTATAGTTGGATTTGTTTTCCTTTTCCTCATAATTAAGTTTGTAGGAAAAAAAATCATTAATCAAATTTCCCCTTTTACCTTTATTGCGGCTATAGTATTAGGCGAACTATTAGGAAATGCTTTATATGATGAGAAAATAGGCGTATTTTATATTGTTTACGCGATGGCAGTATGGGGTGGGTTACTTTTTACTTTTGAATATCTAAGTCAAAAATTCCTTGCGTTTAGGGGCGTGGCCGAAGGGAAACCTTCGACACTTATTAAAAATGGAATCGTAGATCGAGAATCGTTAAAGAAAAATAGGCTGAATATTAATCAGTTACAAAGTCTACTTCGACAAAGTGAAACCTTTTCTATTCGTGAGGTCGCCTATTGCTATTTAGAGGCGAACGGGTCGATTAGTATTTTAAAGAAATCTAAGTACCAAAAAACTACTCAGGAAGATTTCAATATGCCTTCAAAAGAAGTTTTTGTTCCAGTCACTTTAATAAGAGATGGTGAAGTTTTATGGGATGAACTTATTGATTTGGGTTTTAATGAATCTTGGTTAAAATCACAATTAAATACTCAAAATATTACTGACTACCAAGATGTTTTTATAGCCGAATGGCTTCAAGGAGACGGTCTTTTTGTACAAACTTTTAAGAATTAAATGGTGCAATGTTCGTTCGTTTTTGATGGACAATGGATTATATTTTGAAGGTGGAGCGAATAAAATCGTTTTCTTTTTTGTTTTCGTTTAAACGTTGATGAATAAGCATTTAAAAGACCACTAATTCATATAAGCGAATTAGCGGTCTTTTTCGTGTTTAATTTTGTATCTGTGAACTGAACGGGCACATGTATGTTGTGGCTTTACCTTTTTTGATTTGACGATTATGCTTGGAAAATCCCAAGTTTTTCTATGCGTGCGACAGCCTCTTTTAGGCGGTCCTCTTCGTCTAAAAGCCCAACGCGTATATAACCTTCTCCCGCTTCACCAAAAGCATGTCCAGGTGCAACAGCGATATCAGCCTTGTCGAGTAGTAAGTTGGTGAAAGATTCACTTGTATATCCTTCTGGAACAGGTAGCCATGCGAAGAAAGAAGCGGTCGGAGCAACGACGTGCCAACCAATACGATTGCATTCGGCTATAAAGACATCTCGACGACCTTCGTAAAGAGAGATGAGATTATCTACACAGTCTTGGCTACCCGATAAGGCAGCAGCGGCGGCGCGTTGAACTGCTGGGAACGGATTGATAAATAAATGATCTTGCAGTAAATTGATGGCCTCAATAATATCAGCGTTTCCGAGCGCAAAACCGATTCGCCATCCAGCCATGTTATATGTTTTTGACATCGTGTACATTTCAATACCAACGTCTTTTGCACCATCGGCTTGTAAAAAGCTAATTGGTTTTTGGCCATCAAAACCAATACCGCCATAGGCAAAGTCGTGCATAATTGCAATATCGTTATTTTTAGCAAACGCTACAGTTTCTTCGAAAAATGGTAGACTGGCAGTAGCGCTTGTAGGATTACTAGGGTAGTTCAAATACATTAATTTAGCTTGCTTGATTTGTTCATCTGATAGCGCATTATAATCGGGTAAAAAATCATTTTCCGCAAGTAATGGCATCGTGTCATATTTTATATCAGCAAGGCTTACGCCTGATAAATAGTCAGGGTATCCTGGGTCTGGTAGTAATAGTAATTCGCCTTCATTCATAATTGCGAGTGGTAATTCAACCAATCCTGTTTTTGTGCCAAATAAAATCGCTACTTCGGTTTCAGGGTCAATCTCAACATTGTATTCACGTTTATAAAAGTCTGCGGCGGCTTGTTTTAATTCAGTAGTGCCCCTAAAAGGTGCGTAGCCATGTGTGGCTGGATCCTCAACTGCCTCCTGGAGAGCTTTAACGATATGCGGAGGTGTTGGTTGATCGGGATTACCCCGCCCCAAGTTAATGACATCTCTACCTTCAGCAACGGCAGATTCAACGTTTTTAACAAGTGATGCGAAAAAGTGCGGTGGTAAATATTTTAATCGGTTTGAGAGCTTCATTCGATTACCTCGTTTCAAAATAGTTTTGATAGACATAGTAAACCATATAACCTATTGTGCAATAAGTCTAGTTGTTTTGACAAAAGAAAACGTGTTCCGGTAAAGATTGACAGCCGAAAACGTACCTACTACTATTTAGTTAATAACTACATAATGAAACATTATCAAAAGATTGTCGATATATTAATTTTAGAAAGAGGAGAATTTGAATGGAAAATGTCATTGTAAGAGGGGCCCCAAATCAATATCAGTGCAAAGAAGGGGTGCTTGATGAACTCGAAGAAAAGCTCGTACATAGTGGGATTAAGCGAATCCTGATTGTAACTGGAGAAAACTCATGGGAAGCAGCAAGTCCTTATTTCCCGGCATTAACAGAAGTAGATGCGTCAATTGAATTTTACAACGGTGAGTGTTCACCAGAAGAAATTACCCGAATTTCCAAATTGGCTACGAACTTAGAGGTAGATGCCATTGTCGCTGTTGGTGGTGGAAAAGTAATTGATATTGTAAAGGCATCAAGTGATGAAAGTCGTAAGAAATCGGTCATCATTCCGACGCTTGCATCGAACTGCGCACCGTGGACGCCGCTCAGCGTTATTTATACTGAGGAAGGGATCATGACTCACTATGATATATATCCGACAGGGATTGAGTTGCTTTTAATTGAACCAAGAATCATAATTGAAGCGCCACTGGACTTGTTCATTGCTGGTATTGGCGATACTTTAGCCAAGTGGTATGAAGCTGACGTACAAATTGGGCAACTTGAAGAAAGATCTGTTCCGGTCGATATTGCGTATTTTGCGGCGCAACAGTGTAAAGAAGTACTTTTGACACACAGTGAGCGTGCAATCGAAGCGGTACATGAAGAAATTGGAAATGCGAGCTTTATAAAAGTCGTAGAAGCTGTAATTGTTTTGGGTGGAATGGTAGGTGGTTACGGCGATGCGTATGGCCGAATTGCTGGTGCGCATTCAATTCATAATGGGATGACGGTCATAGAAGAAACGCATACAAAACTGCATGGGGATAAAGTGGCTTACGGGATTTTAGTTCAGTTGTTGTTGGAAGATAAATTAGCTGAAATGAAAATTGTTACTGAATTCTATGAAAAGCTTGGTCTACCGACAAGTCTTGCTGATTTAGGTATTGAAAATATTACAGAAGAAGTCGCGTTTCAAATTGCGGAAAAGGCCACACAGGCAGGCGAATCAATTCACGTAATGCGGCAAGAAGGCATTACAGCAAGTGAGGTTGCAAAAGCGATTTTAACGTTGGAAAAACAACATATTTTATTAACTTAAACTATAAACCATCTATGAATTAATTTTCATAGGTGGTTTTTTAGTTCTAAAGAATAAGGAATGGGGGGAATCGGTGGTGGATATGTATTTACTGTAAAGTCACCACGCGCACAAAATGTTGCAGCGGCGCATAAGAACATATTCCGACGCATAAAAGCATTAAACGGCGCATAAGCCACCGGACGCGGCGCATAAAAAGCCACCGCGCGCATAAAACCTCGCAGCGGCGCATAAGAAAGTATTCCGACGCATAAAAGTATTTAACAGCGCATAAGCCACCGGACGTCGCGCATAAAAAGAGACCACGAGCAATAAAAAAAAGACGAACTATGAAAGTTCGTCTTTTTTGCAGAAAGGAGATTAAATTTTCACGGATTCGATTTCTTCCGTTAACACAACTAGCTGCTCGATTAAATCACCGATGTAAGCGATAGTGTCACGTAGCGGTTTGTCAGTTGTAATATCGACACCGGCCATTTTTGAAAGTTCAGCCGGTGATTTTGTTCCGCCTGCTTTCAATACTTCTAGCCATTCATCAACAGCTGGTTGACCTTCTTCCAAGACACGCTTGGAAACCTGTGTGGAAATTGTAAGTCCTGCACTGTATGTGTAAGGGTACAAGCCTATATAGTAGTGTGGTTGACGCATCCATGTCAGTTCGGCACCTTCATTAATCTCAACGTCGTCTCCCCAGAATTCCTCAAGGACGCCGCGTTTCAATTCATTCAACACATTTGCATTTACGCTACCGCCTGCATCGATACGGTCATAAACTTTTCGTTGGTAGGCTGCTTCAAGCAAGTGTGTCACAAAGTTATGGTAATAAGTGCGTGAAACGATTGAAGAAATAACCCAACGCTTAAACTTCGGATCATCCGAGTTTTTCAATAAGTGATTGGCGACAAGCATTTCATTCATTGTTGATGGTGCTTCAATGAAATACATTGACGGACGTGCATTGAACACGTTTTGTGCACGGTTGGCATTATAGAAATGTCCCGCATGTCCAAGTTCATGAGCTAAAACGAATACGTCTTCCATACTGCCTGTCCAAGAAATAAGGATATACGGATGATATCCGTGTGGACTTGAACAGAATGCACCAGTCGTTTTCCCTTTGTTTTGCGCGAAATCAATCCAGCGTTCTTCATATGAACGATTGACCATATCTAAGTAATCATCACCCATAATTGCAAGTGCGTCATCGATATATTTTTTCGATTCTTCGATTGTAATTTCCGGTTCGTACGTCGGATCAAGCGAAATCTTCAAGTCAGCAAAAGTCATTTTATCCAGCCCGTGAACTTTTTGAAGAAGTTTCGCATACTTGCGCATATGAGGTGCAAGTTCTTTAGTAATTAAATCGATTTGGCGGTCGTACATCGTTCTGTCAACTTCTTGATTGAACAGTAGGTAGTCGAAAACGGTATCGTAGCCACGTAAATCAGCTGTTGTTTTTTCAATTTGTAAATGCATATCATATGTTTTCGCAGTCGTATGTTGATAGTCTCTTAATTTAGCTGAGAATGCATCGAATGCTGCATGGCGTTTAGCTGTATCGGTTTCAGATTCCCAATCGCCTTCAAACGACACATAGCTTAGGGGATAATTTTTTCCGTCTACTTCAAAATCATCAAACGTCATATCGACCATTTTTGTAGTGTTATACAAGCCATAAGGTTCGCTAAATGTTGAAGAAAATGCAGCCAATGTTTTTTCGACTTCTGGATGTAGTTGATATTTTTTCTTTTTAATTAACTTTTCTAAGAAATTTTTGAAATCTGCCGAGTTTTTCATTGCTTCGTCTAATGTTGCTGCAGGTAGCTCGGATAATTCGCTGTTTACGAAAGATAGCTTGCTATTAAGTTTTGCAGCGATGGATCCGAATTTGCTTGAGCGCATTTGTGCATCGTCATCTGTTTGGTCCTGGCTGGATGCTAGGCTTGTATAAGTCCCAATAGGAACTACCTTTTCAGAGATAGATAAATAACCTGTTAGGGCTTCAATCGCTGATGCTGAATCTGTAATATTCCCTTTAAACTTGTCCGCAAAAATATCAACTTCTTTTTCAAGTTCAACAACTGCCGTGTTGTAATCTTCTTCAGTTTTAAAAAGATCCTGTAAATTCCAAGTTTCATCTATATGTACTTCTGAACGTAATGGCAAACTTTTAACCAATATTATCTCTCCCTTATGTTACGGATATCGAACTAATTATTAGTATATAGTAATATGAAAGAAATGTAAAAACGAATTGCTCTCTTTGCAACTTTCAGTCAGTCGGCATTGTTTGGTAGATTATCAAGGCGTTCAATTTCTTCTGACAGAACAAAGGCAAGGTCAAAGTTCCCGAATACTTGTAGCACGTCGAGCATGGTTTCATTTTCAATTTCCATCTCTTCGGCACCATCCATTTCTTTCAAAACCTCCTGCAAAGAAGGGTTTTTCTGTTGTTCAGGATAAGCTCGTCCATACAACTTATTTGGATCAACCCCGTGATTCATACACCACTGGACAAACAACTGAATCATAACTTTCTCATCGTGCTTATATTTTGCGATTACTTGTTCATCGATACTTAACTCATTATACTCCATCTATGAAAACTCCTTTTGTGAATCCTTACTTTAAGTATATCGGATATTGCGGGGATAAGAACGGAAAACGCCCATTAAGTCGAAGTGGATTGGGGAAGTATGGTATACAATTTAACTAACAAAAAAAGGACAAGAGTAGAATAACTTTCTTGTCCCCGCGGTGCTTAACTTATTTAGTTTTGATTGCTAACGAAAAAATTAACGAGCCAATCAACGTTAAGTGGTCCATCAACAATTTCGTAATACAACACTGAGTTCTGGATAATTAAATCCTCAGTGACAATAACGCTAATCGAGTGGCCGCTATCACTTTGTAAAATGATGGTGAATTGCTCAGTTACGCCATGGGAATCTATTTCTTTAGGTGATAGTTGACGAAAGCGATACTGCTCTAGGAAATGCAAAAGAGATTGAATTTCCTCATCGTCCTCGATTATCCACGTTTTAGCGTCAGTTCCGAATATGGGCGGTTTATTAAAAATTAGGGTATCAAATGTAATCTGTGAATCTAGCAGTTCGAAAAGGTCCTTTTCCTTATCCTCATTGCCAGATTGAAGCATCATATATGTGCCTCCAATTAAGATGGCGATTAATAGAAAGGCTCTCATTCTCATAAAAATTTCCTCCCGCGGCTTGATTATATAGTATACGCAAGGAAACCAAATATATCTTGTACTAATGAAAAAATGTTTTAGTGAGGATTCAAATAAATCAATCAAATTAATGGTATACTGACTATTGAAAGATACATAATCGAAAGGGTGATTTGAATGACTAAGGTAGTTCATGCAATTCAAGATGATTATCCAGATGATTTTGCCTGGTGTTACGGTTGTGGGCGGTTAAATGAAGCAGGAAATCATTTCCGTACAGGTTGGCAAGGGGAGGAGACGGTTACGTACTATGAACCGTCACTGGATCATATTGCAATTCCAGGATTCGTTTATGGTGGTCTGATAGCGTCACTTGTAGATTGTCATGGGACAGGATCCGCAGCGCTGGCGCTACATCGTAAAAATGGATTTGAGCCAGGAAGTGGGGAAGCATCACCAAGATTTGTCACCGCCTCACTAAATGTAAATTATTTAAAACGAACACCACATGGTCCAACTTTAAAGGCCGTGGGTAAGGTCGAAGAAATTCATCCGAAGAAGTGGAAAGTCACTGTAGAAGTATTTGCAGACGATGTCCTTTGCGCAACAGGCGAAGTTGTCGGAGTCGTCGCGCCAACATCCTTTACAAATAAATAAGAAAATATGAAACAGCTGACTACCATGTGCAGTCAGCTGTTTTAAGTTTATAGATGATAAGGTGTCCTTCCTATCGTCAGGGGACAGAGTAATTCAAGGTGAATAAAGTAGTAATTAAGTCCTGACTTGCAAGCAAATAGTGGTGTGTGCAAGCGAAATCGGTTTGAGTGCAAGGAAGCCACTCCGGGTGCAAGGAAACCTAGAATCATGCAAGCAAATCACTAAAGCGGAGTCAGCGCACTCGTTTCATCGATGTAAATAAAAGCATCGTATCGATTTCCGATTATGGACGGGACATAATTTCCGTAAGCTTCGTATTCGGGATTGTAGACGACGCCGATTGCTCTATGGCCAATCCACTTGTAAAAGGCTGCTCGATTTTCATCATCGAAAATAAGTAGCTTGTTAAAGGCTCCGGCTTCATGTAAGAAATATTCCCACGACTCTTTCTTTGCAGGCGGGACTTTCATAACTTCAAACGGATCACCCCATTGGTTTGCTGCAATAACAGTTCCACGATGTGTACCAAATCCTACCGCATAGACATCTTCTTCCTTATTTTGTTCTCTGAGAAGTTGGCCAACATTGACCATGTCATCGTCTATCATCGTCGTCGCTCTAGCATCACCAATGTGCGTGTTATGTTCCCAAACGATGATTTTAACATCGTCTCCGTGAAAGTCTCGGAGTTCATTAATAGCCTCAACCATATGTTCATCGCGAATATTCCAAGATTTCGAGTCGCTTTTAACGGAAGTGCGGTAATATCTTTCTGCATTTCTTGTTAGTAAAGCATTCATTTTTAAATTAAGTCGTTGTTCAAACTCAGAAGGATAAAGGTGCTCGTTTGCAATGATTGACGATAATAATTCCTCAGCTTCCGCGGTACATGTTATTGGATAATGTGCAGTAGCCATGGCGTAATGTTCGGGTAAATGATTGAAGGGTTCGAAGCAGTCAACAACTTTTTGTGCTCGTTTATAATCGGTCCCAGTAGGATCAGCCTCTTTTAAGTAATGAAGGACTTCCTCCATTGATTCCCATAAGCTATAGATGTCTATTCCATAAAAACCGACTTTTTGACTAGAAGCTAGTGGGCTATTATAAGTTTTTAGCCAGTCAACCAAATCGACAATTTCTTCATTGGCCCACATCCAAGTTGGCCATTTTTTAAAGGCTTTTAATACTTCACGTGTTGTCATATTCGCATCTTCAATACCTCTTATATATCGATTAACAGATCGAGAAGACGGCCAATCAGCTTCAACTGCAATGACAGTAAAACCCTTCTCCACAATTAGCCTTTTCGTAATTTCTGCCCGAACCGAATAGAATTCTGAAGTTCCATGGCTTGCCTCGCCCAATAAAACAATTTTAGCTCCTCCAATGGCCTCTATAAGAGCGGTTAGATCATTCGTGGTTTCGAATGGAAGTGACGCGTCTTGAATAGTATTGGTAATTGATTTAGTCATTTTTAAACCTCCTTCAATTATTGCCGTATTTTTCAAGTATGTCCTAAACCATTCTAATATAAAAGGTGAAATTAGCGTGACAGAACAACTTAATAAGGTACAATATAAATTATCAAACTAATTAAACAAGAGGTGGTTGGATTGTTATTAGCTTTTGGAATTGTAGCTGTCGTTATGGTCGTACCAATCATTGCAATCTTAACGGAACACAAACAAAAAACTGCGAAAATTAGTGCTGAATTGATTCGTGAGGAAATAGAACTGGAAAAGTTAAAACAGCAAAACTTCATTATCGAAACCGAAAAAATGAAACTCGAACTAGAAAAAATGCGATTGGAATATACACCAAATCAAAATGACATAACGAAAATCTGATGAAGTAGGTGTGCTCTAATGGACAATGACAAATTGAATCCTCCGTATAGGGATTTTATCGGGGACATGTTAAAGAACGATGCATCGAATGGAGAAATTCAAAGTTTGAAAGGTGCAGGTAAACCCTTATCTAAAGAATACCTGTCTGGTGATACTTGTCAACATTTCCAGCGAATTGCAAAAGATGCAGGCTACAAACCCCATTGGCTAAAATTGCAACATGAAATTCGCGATGAAATCATTGAAATTGAAAAGTTGAAATCAGCGAACCCAGCAAACAATCAAGAAAAAAGTGTGGCGGCAGTCAATAAGAAAATCTCTGAATATGACAAGTCGTGTCCTCCGCCACTACAAAAAGGTAGGATATCCTATCATAATATTGAAGCGGCGAGAGTACGTTGGGAATAGCTATAAATTAATTTAGATGCGGGCTCTAAAATAAATGAAACCAAAGCTTTGTTCATCCGTATAATAAGGTATTAGAATTAAGTGGAGGTTATATATATGGAAAGAGTAGGATTGAAAGTATTCGTTCATGCGAGTGCATTCTTCGCCCCGTTTCTCGTACCGGTGCTCATCTTTTTATTGATTGAGGATCAGGGAGTCAAAAACTTGTCTGTACAAGCGGTTTTATTTCAACTTGTTATGAGTGTATTAATTACTATATCTGCAATATTTTCAGTGGTCCTTATTGGTATTCCATTTTTAATTGGGTTCGGTATTATGTACTTAATAGTTCCGATTATCGGCATAGTTAAGGCACTGAAAAATGAGGATTATAATTATCCGATTGTTGGTAGATGGATACCACTATAAAGTATTTGACGTATTCTGTAGAACTTTAAACAGAATACGTCCTTTTTTTGTTGTAAAATCACGAGACAGGGGAAACCATTCATTTACATAGTAGGGAATGAGTATGATAGGAGAACCAAAGCTAATAGGATACTTGAAAATAATATAAAGGAGGAGAAGTTGTAAAGGTAAAATTTAATCTCGTTACCCAAATCTTTATTGCGTTTGTACTGGCCATTTTATTGGGAAGTCTTTTCGGCAGCTCTATTAATTTTTTACAGCCATTGGGCGATTTATTTTTACGATTAATTAAATTTATCATCGCACCGTTAATCTTATCAACGCTAGTTGTTGGCGTAGCGAGTTCGTCTGATCCACAGCAATTGGGCAGAATGGGCATGAAAACGGTTGCTTACTATTTAGCGACAACGGCCATCGCCATCGTTATCGGTCTCGTCGTTGCATTTGCCATATCGCCGGGCAAGGGGTTGGACATATCTGCAGATGGTTTGGCGGTTCCAGAAATTGCGACAGCCGAACAACAAAGTACAATTACGACAATTTTAAATATCATTCCGGAAAATCCTTTTAACGCTTTAGCCTCAGGAAATATATTACAAATTATTTTCTTCGCGTTGTTTATAGGGTTGGCGATTACATTCGTAGGAGAGAAAGCGCAGCCTGTTTATAAGTTCTTTGAAGGCTTTTCAGAAGTGATGTTCAAAATCACAGGAATTGTTATGAAGGTGGCACCAATTGGGATTCTAGGTTTGTTAGCACCGATTGTAGGGCAATATGGTCTCTCAGTCCTGCTGCCGCTGTTGAAAGTTATTTTGGCTGTTTATATCGCCTGTATCATACATGCAGTAGTTGTTTATTCATCAGCTGTAAAAGTATTTGGAAAGATGAATCCGCTCAAGTTTTTCAAAGGAATATCACCAGCCGCATTAGTTGCATATAGTACGGCGAGTAGCGCAGGAACCTTACCGGTAACCATAAAAAATACAAATGAAAACCTAGGTGTTCCAAATAAAGTCACGAGCTTCGTACTGCCACTAGGAGCGACAGTTAACATGGATGGGACAGCGATTTACCAAGGGGTAGCGGTTGTATTCATCGCACAATTCTTTAATCTGAATTTGTCTTTAATGCAGCTTCTGACTGTTGTCTTAGTAACGGTGCTAGCCTCTATTGGGACAGCAGGTGTTCCTGGGGCTGGGCTTATTATGTTGACGATGGTCTTAACATCGGTCAATATGCCGCTTGAGGGAATTGCACTAATCGCAGGAATTGACCGGATTCTAGATATGATGCGTACGTCAGTAAATGTTGTGGGTGACGCATCCGCAGCAGTTGTAGTGGCGGGTACTGAAAGGAAACGCGAAAAACGAGTGCTTAAATCGTAACCGAATAGATAGAACTGGAATGGCTTTTAAGCTGTCCAGTTCTTTTTTACGTAATCCTATTTCAGGATAGTAATCAGCGAAGGGTGTATACTTATTTATAGTAGAAATAGAAGGGATGATCATTATGCAAAAACAAATTAAACTAGTTAAAAGACCAATAGGCTTACCAACGAAAGAGGATTTTGAATTTGTTCAGGCACCAATCGCTGTTCCAGCAGAGGGTGAAGTACTTGTTAGAACAGTTTATATTTCAGTCGATCCTTATTTAAGAGGGCGTATGAATGAAGGAAAATCTTATATACCGCCATTTGAATTAGATTCGGTGATTGCGAGCGGCGTAATTGCACAAGTGGTTGAATCAAAATCTACACATTTCAAAAAAAATGATATTGTTTTAGGAAGCTTAGGATGGCAGGAGTACTCGGTTGTGAAAGAAACAGGTATTCAGAAAGTGGATACTAATCTGGCACCCGCTTCAGCTTATTTAAGCGTATTGGGGATGACTGGATTAACAGCCTACTTTGGTTTGGTCGATATTGGACAACCTAAAGAAGGCGAGACGGTAGTGGTTTCAGGAGCTGCGGGCGCAGTTGGTTCAATCGTTGGCCAAATCGCGAAAATTAAAGGTGCTTATGTTGTGGGAATCGCCGGTTCAGATGAGAAAGTGAAATATCTTCAGGAAGAACTAGGATTTGACGCAGTCATAAATTATAAAACAGAAGACATCAACGATTCACTTGCCAAGGCATGTCCAAACGGAATTGATGTTTACTATGAAAATGTCGGCGGCGAAATTGCTGACGCGGTATATCCGTTACTCAATAAGTTTGCACGCATCCCTGTTTGTGGCGCAATATCGGCCTACAATAACGAGGTCGCAGATGTTGGTCCACGCGTTCAGGGTTACCTGATCAAAACAAGTTCGCTTATGAAGGGCTTTACAGTCGGCGACTATTCAGCTCGTTTTGGTGAAGGTACGATGGCATTAGCAGGATGGTTACAAGAAGGAAAATTACAATATGAAGAAACAGTCACAGAAGGATTCGACAATACAATAGATGCTTTTCTTGACTTATTCGCAGGTGCGAACCTTGGAAAGGCAATTGTAAAAGTAGCTGAAATCGAAAGCTAAATTAGTGGTGAGTAGTACGATTAAAATCAGAATCGAACGAGAAAAACAAAACCCAACCAGGGACTTCCTTGGTTGGGTTTTTAACTTTAATCTTTCATACGCTCTCCTTCATTTATCACAAGATAAACATATTGACAATTCTAACAACTGCAGGTAAGGTTGGTTACATGAGTAACCAACCAACCAACCAACCAACCAACCAAGGAGGAGCCAGTGAGACATAAACTAGATGAGGCGAAACCGATATTCATACAAATTGCCGAGTATATTACAGATGGAATTTTAAATGGCACCATGAAAGAAGGGGAGAAAGTTCCTTCGACAAATCAATTTGCCGTTCGCTTTCAAATAAACCCGGCTACAGCCGCCAAAGGAATAAATCAGCTAGTTGATGAGAAAATCCTATTTAAAAAACGAGGGGTTGGCATGTTTGTGGCGGAAGATGCCAAAAGGATCCTGCTTACAAAACACCAGGAGAAGTTTTTTGCTGAATATATTAGTCCCCTTCTGAAAGAAGCAAAGAAGTTAGATTTATCGACGGATGAAATTATTTCATTTATTAAAAAAGGAGACGTGTATCATGAGGATTGAGGCAAATCATGTTAGTCAACTTTATAAAGAGAAAAGGGCGTTAGATGAAGTTACTTTTACAATCGAACCGCAGAAAATCATCGGTTTACTTGGCCGAAATGGTGCGGGAAAAACAACTTTAATGAACCAACTTTCCGGGCAATTATTGCCGACAAAAGGAACGATTCGGGTTAATGGAAAACCAACATTTGATAACCGAGAAATTATTCAATCGATTTGTTTTATTAAAGAGGCCGGTAATTTTAAACCACATTTCAAAATTCAAGAAGTGTTACAGTTAGCTTCTTTATTTTACCCGAATTGGAATCAGGAACTTGCAGAAGAATTAGTGAAGTTATTTAATCTAGATAAGGCGATGCGAGTCAAAGCCCTATCAAAAGGAATGTTATCTTCGCTAGGTGTAATTGTCGGAGTGTCGAGCAGGTCACCCATTACAATTTTCGACGAACCATATACCGGAATGGATGCAAGCGCCAGACAGGAGTTGTATACATTATTAATAGAGGAATATGATGAATACCCTAGAACATTTATTTTATCGACACATTTAGTGGATGAAATAAATAATTTGTTTGAGAAGGTAATGATCTTAAAAGAAGGGAAGTTGATTGTTTATGAAGAAGCGGAAACTTTAAGAGGAGCGGGATATGCAGTTAGTGGCCCTAAAGATGTTGTTGACCATTTTTGTAAGGGGAAAAATGTGATGAAAGTGCAGGGCTTTCATAATACTGCGACATCCATTATTTATGATCCACACTTATCTACTAACAAGGCAGCGGGGCTAGGATTGTCAGTTAGTCACTTATCAATGCAGGAGTTATTAGTACACCTAACGGAAAAAGTGGTCAAGGAGGCCGTGCAATGAGGGATATCCACTTAGGAATATTAAAGTTTCATGCGATTGATTCCCGTAGACCATTGAGTATATTTTGGATTATTTTTACCGTTACACATATACTTGGATTATTAGTCGCCTTTACATTTGAAAAGTCGAACATAATATATGGAAGTAGCTTTGTGATTTACATCTTTGTAAGTATTTGGGGATTTCAATTACTGAAGTCTTCGTTTCCGCATCTGATTCAATGGGGTGCAACAAGAAAAGGCTATTTTTTATATACTTCGCTTTATCTCATTCTCATATCACTCTTCATGTCATTACTTAACAATATATTATTACTGACTTTTGACGCAGTAATAAAAACTTATTCCCTAACTGGCATTAACTTTTACCATTTAGCACAGTTTGGGACGATTACTGACAACTTTGCAACGAGGATTTTTATTGATTTTAGCATATCTTTATTGCTTATTAGTGTGGCCCTTCTTCTCTCGAGCATCTTGTTCCGGTTTGGTCTTGCGGTTAGTGGGGGACTGGTAGTGCCGATAATCGTATTGACATTTATACCGGGTGTTGTATCTTCAATGTCGTCATTTACACAAAATTATTTAAGCATTAATGGGCCTCTTTATTTTAGCTATACTGTGATAGGTAGCCTGTTGATATTTCTTATTTGCTGGGCAGTTATGCGTCGTTCATTTATTATTCCAAGTGTTTGAGGTAAGAAAGAATATCGTCATCAACGGGTCCATTGAAAATATAATTTAAGGTTAAATAAACAAAAGGCCGACAATTTGTCGGCCTTTTGATATTGATACATATATCATCATTAGGTGAATCCCTAATTTATTTACTTCCTTGATTTTTTTGCCTTTTTTAAGACATCAGCAAAATCATCGCGGACTGTAAGTTTGGTCGGTTTGACTCCTGAAATATAAGCAGCACGGCTCATCAGATGGCCGCCAATAGGGGAGGTGATAAATAAAAATAGAATCGCGAGTAAAAGTTGAACACTAACGACATCTTCATTTATCCAAAAGTGAAAAAACACACCCAATAATATACTAAGTACACCCAATGTAGCGCTCTTAGAAGCGGCATGTGCCCTCGTATATACATCCGGCAGTCGCAATATACCAATGACTGCGACAATGCTGAAAACGACACCAATTATTAGCGGAAGGATAATAAGAATATTAGCGAGTACGGTCATGCTCAATTATCTCTCCTTTCTCAATGAACTTAGAGAATGCAACGGTACCGATGAAGGACATAATTGCAATTAGCAAGATAACGTCCGTGAAAAATCCAGTATCAAAGATGACTGATAGGAGGGCAATAGCCGAAATAAGGATGACGCCAATCGAGTCAAGTGCAACGAGCCGGTCTGGAATTGATGGACCGCGGAATACACGGTACAGCAAACCGGTAATCGAAAGAAGCAAAAGGATTAGGCAAACCCATATGAATGTTATCATGATCGACTAACCTCCTTAATCGCTTTCTCGAATGAATTTTTAATTGAATCAATCGCATTATCCACATCATCGACGTGAATGGCATGGATATAAAGCGTGTTTTGGTCGTCAGAAATGTTCAAAACAATCGTTCCTGGCGTTAATGTAATCAAGCTTGATAACAGTGTAATTTCCCAGTCCTCAACAAGATCAGTTGGTAAAGCGAAAATCATCGGCTGTATATCCATTTTCGGTCTCAATACGAGACGAAGCACGGAAATGTTCGATAGCGTTAACTCCTTTAGGAACAATAGGGCTAATTTAAAGGCCGCCCAAAGCCGCCAAATATACAAACGGTACGTGAAGAAACGTCTTGTTATTATGATCATTAAGAGTCCAATCAAGTACCCAATTATGAATGTTGAAGCAGTAAATGAGGAACTAATAAACATCCAAACAAGCGCGACGAAAAAGTTTAATAATAGTTGAAATGACATCGTCTTCTACTCCTTTAACACCGCATCAATATAGATGGATGGTTGTAGTAAAACATTTGAAGCATCAGTCATATATGGCATGAGCCACTCGGAACCTACACCGTATAACACGGACAAGACGACTAATGCAACAGCAGGCATCATCATCTTCCGATACGTACTACGATTAGTTTTCGGCAATACCACAAGAGTGGGGTCGCCCCAAAATGCGTAGATGAAAATCCGAATGACAGACAATAGGACGACAAGGCTTGAAAGCAGGATAATCATACTTCCAAAGACGTTACCGGCCTCGAATGCACCTTGGACAATAAGGAGCTTTCCTACGAAACCGCTTAATGGTGGAATTCCAGCAAGACCAAATGCAGCAACAAGATACATCCAGCCGAGTGGGGCATGTGTTTTCATTAGTCCGCCCATTTTACGTAAATTGGACGTTCCTGTGACATAAATGATAATCCCAATCAGAAGGAACAAGGCCCCTTTAATAAGTATGTCATGGATTAGGTAGAAAACTGTACCAGTTAGTCCGGCATCATTCATTTGTGCAGCGCCGAATAAAATGACACCAACAGCAATTACGATATTGTAAATAATTATTTGTTTTAAATCAAAATAAGCAAGTGCGCCTATACAACCCGCAATAATCGTGAGTAGTGCCAGAGCGGATAATAAACCGTGTGTAAACCCGATGTCATGAACAAAAAACAGTGTATAGGTCCTGATGATTGCATAAATCCCGACCTTAGTCAGCAATGCGCCGAATAATGCGAGCACTGGTACTGGAGGAGCTGCATAAGATCCCGGCAACCAGAAATAAAGCGGGAATAGCGAGCCTTTCACTCCAAATACAATTAAGAATAGGACCGCGACTACCGTTATGATTCCGGGCTGACCAATTTCTGCGATTTTTACTGAGATATCGGCCATGTTTAATGTGCCGACAACAGAGTAAAGGTAAGCCACCGTAATTACGAATAGCGCTGATGAAATGACATTGACAAGTATGTACTTGATTGATTCGCGAAGTTGTCTTTTCTCGCCGCCCAAAACAATTAAAAGGTACGAGGCAATGAGCAGTACTTCAAAGAATACAAACATATTAAAAATATCACCTGTTGTAAAAGCACCATTGATACCTGTAATCATGAACAGGATAGCGGGGTAATAAAAGAAGCGCTCCCGCTCCTGACCAATTGCAGTAAAGCTATAGATAACAACAAATAATGTAATTAAGATCGTTGTTGTTACAAGCAATGCAGACAACATATCGGAAACCATAGAAATTCCGAATGGTGCCGGCCAGCTTCCGAGTGTAATTGCCTGGACCCCGTCCGCTTTCACTTTTGCCACGAGGAAAAGTGAGGCAACCAAGCTAATGAGTAGCCCGAAAAGTGTCAACAATCGCTGTACCTTGATATTTTCCTTGAAGAACAGAAGAATAGTTGCGAAAAGGAATGGCAATATGATTGGAAATAAAAGTAGATTAATCATGTTCGTCATTTCCTTTCATGAGATTCATATTGTCTGTTTTACTTTCGGCATACGATCTATAGGCTAGAACAAGGATGAACGCCGTAACACCGAAACTGATGACAATTGCTGTTAAAATAAGCGCTTGAGGTAGCGGGTCCGCATAGTCGGATACGCTTACGCCATCGGCAAGGACTGGAGGTGAATTTCCACCAAGTCCCCCCATAGTAAGGAGCAGTAAATGTGCGCCATGACTTAGCAGGCCTGTCCCCAAAATAACTTTGAGGAGACTTCTGGAAAGAATCAAATAGACGGCCGCCATAAAAAGTATTCCGACGACGATAGCCATTAGAAATTCCATTATTTATCCCCTCCAATTGTTTGAATCATTGTTACAGTTGAACCTACCACGACAAGATAAACACCTGCATCGAAGATCATTGCCGTGTGAAGAGACGTTACGCCAAACAAAGGCAATGTGAAATCATCGTATGCATGTGTAAAGAAAGGAACGTTGAAAAAGATTGATGCTGCAGCTGTTCCGAAAGCAAGTAGTAAGCCGATAGCTGACACAATTGTGAAGTTAAACGGCAATGCTTTTTGAACGGTTTTCAAATCAAAGGCGAGCAACAGGAGCACAATTGCTCCTGTTGTAAGCAGACCTCCAACGAATCCGCCCCCAGGTGTATAGTGTCCCACAAAGAAAATATGGATTGAAAAAAGGAAAATGATGAAGAATACGAGTTTAGTTGCGGTTTGCAACATGACATCATTTGTTTTCATCCGTACTCTCCCCCTTTCTTGACAACTTCAGGCGTATCATTGCAAAGATGGCAATTCCAGCGATTGACAGAACAGCAATCTCAAACAATGTATCAAATCCACGGTAATCGACAAGGATGACGTTGACGATATTACCGCCCCCGGCTTCTGTTGCTACTGTATCCTTGTAAAACTGTGAAATCGAAGGAATCATTTTTTGAGAATGGGCTGATAAAGCAACAAGCGTTACTGTAATTCCAACTGCCGCAGCAATAATTAAATTAACCAACTTATTACGTTTCGTTTCGCCGTGATTATTAAGTGCCGGTAAATATTTAAATGCTAACAAGAACAAAGCAACCGAAATCGTTTCAATAACGAGCTGAGTAAGCGCCAAGTCTGGCGCTTTGAATATGACAAAGAATAAAGCGACCGAATAGCCAACAGCACCAAGCGCAATAATTGCTGAAAGCCTAGTTTTCGCGAGAAGAACCATACCAACTGCGATAACCAGAACGATAGCAGTTAGAATTCCGTATAAGTTTACCGGTGAGAAGCTGTCCATATCCACGATGAAAGCTTCTTTGATGAATAATGTTGCCGCAGTAATTGCTGCTATAAACGCAAACATATAAATCAGGTAGGTTCTAATTAGACCAGTCATATAGAAGCGAGATATTTTGTTCATCCCGCCTTCGCTAAATAGCATGACCGAATCATACAATCCATTTAACGACAAATACTCAGGCTGAATATCGTAAAGTTTCTGCCATCTTGCCATTGTTAGGAAAAGCAGTAGACCTACACCGACTATAGCGACCGTCATCCACATTGCCGGATCAGTCATCCCATGCCATGCCGCAACATCAACCGCAACTTCAGAAGGGTGACTGTAGAGACTAGGCTGGATAGCTATCACGGCCGGTTTCACAAACCATTTCCCAATAAGGTTCGGGATGAAAAAGATTGCAACAACGAGTGTTGCTAAGATTACGGGAGAGACAAGCATCCCGATAGGTGCTTCGTGCGGTTTAAGTGGTAAGGGTTCGCTTTTTTGTTTTCCTGCGAACGTCTTGAAAACAAAATAAAAGCTATAGACGAACGTGAACACACTTGCTATCCACGCGACAACAGGGAAGATGATTCCCCACGTGGCAAAGTTGAATAGTTCAAAATGACGAATGGCGAGCATCGATTGAAGGAACATTTCCTTACTTAGGAAACCGCTGAATGGCGGTAATCCGGCCATCGACATTGTACCGATGAATGCGACCGTAAAGCTTACGGGCATAATACTCATCAATCCACCAAGTTTCCGAATATCTCGCGTACCAGTTTCATGATCAACTATACCTGCAATCATGAACAAACTACCTTTGAACGTTGCGTGGTTGATCAGGTGAAAGATTGCTGCAAATGTGGCGAATTTGAAAATCGGATCATCCGAGTGAAACGCAAGTGCACCCGCACCAAGAAGTGACATGATGAGTCCAAGTTGGCTGATAGTCGAGAATGCAAGAATCGCTTTCAAATCGGTTTGTTTTACTGCAAAGAGTGATCCCCAGAACAGTGTCAAAAGACCAATGCCAGTTACAAGCCAAATCCATACCTCAGAAACTGCGAAAATGGGCGTAAACCGAGCAACAAGGTAAAGACCTGCTTTTACCATCGTTGCAGAGTGCAGATAAGCACTGACCGGCGTAGGCGCTTCCATCGCGTCAGGTAACCAAATATGGAAAGGAAACTGTGCGGACTTCGTAAACGCGCCTAGCAAGACTAAGACTAGCGCTAACGTAAAGAATTCATGCCCTACAAAAGAGGGTGCGTTGGCGATAAGTTCACGAATGGAAAAAGTATCTCCCATAATCCCTAATAGGACGAATCCACCTAGCATCATCAGTCCGCCAAATACAGTGATCATCATTGATTTCAAAGCACCAAATCGTGAACGATCACGGGTATTCCAATACCCAATGAGCAGGAATGATGATATAGAAGTTAATTCCCAAAACAAGTAAAGTGAAATAACGTTGTCTGACTGTACGACACCTAACATGGCGCTCATGAAAATTAACAGATAGACGTAAAATAGATTTAGTTTTTCCTTATTTTTATCAAGGTAAAAGATAGAGTAAAGAACAACGAGTGCGCCAATCCCTGTTATGAGCAAGGTAAAGAGTAAGCTTAACCCATCGATATACGAGACAAATGAAATCCCAAGTGATGGAATCCATTTCAGCTCGGATATAGCATGTCCACCTTCCATTGTAGTTTTGATGAATCCTATGTAGTAAATGAAGAGGACGACGGGAACAAGTAATACAAACCATCCAGTATGTACATTTTTCAGTTTCCTGTAAAGGAGTGGAACAAATAGTGCTGCCACAATAGGCAGAAAAATAAGTAATACGAAATTCAAGATAATCCTCCTTCCATAATGAATGAAACTTTATTCTCGGCAAGTTGCTGTAGTGTTATGCAACAGGTTCTGTTACTTATACTATATCTAATTAGAAGTTATTCCAAACTTCAACACTAAACCTCCTTTCTCGTCATTTGGTTATCAAAAAAATGCAAAAAAAGCCCGTTACCAAGGGATATAGATATCCCTTGGTGACAGGCTCCTCCAGGTTCGTGCGTTTATTTGATTTTTACTACTATAACATAATTAGAATGAAGTGTAAAATAATGCCCGGCGTGCCCTATTATTAGCGGTAATCTGTTAATATAAGAGTAAGGCTGTAGGCATTTAACGAAAATGATAACTGTTGATAATGTCATCGGGAAAGTAATTTGCCTTGCTTTGTATTGTTTTTTTCGCTAACAAAAAAATATTTTAAATCACGGGAGGAATTTATTGTGAAAAAAGCGTTACTTAACATTGATTACACAAATGATTTTGTCGCACCTGAAGGTAAATTAACTTGTGGTGAACCAGGACAGCAGCTACTAGCTTATATTTGTGAATTAACGAGTACATTCATCAACAACAATGACTTGGTAGTCTTTTCCATTGATTTACATAAAGAAAACGATGCATTTCATCCAGAAACGAAACAATTTCCACCACATAATATCGAGCATACAGAAGGACGGGAATTGTACAGCGATTTAAATAGCCTTTATCAAGATAATCAAAACAAGGATAATGTTTTATGGATGGACAAAACAAGGTACTCTGCTTTTACGGGAACAGACCTTGAACTTAAATTGCGTGAGCGCGGCATAAACGAACTTCATCTAGTAGGGGTTTGTACTGATATTTGTATTCTTCATACAGCAGTTGATGCCTACAATAAGGGATTTAAAATAGTTGTGCATGAAAACGGCGTTGCCAGCTTTAACCAAGCTGGGCATGACTGGGCTCTGAGTCATTTCAAATCGACATTGGGTGCAGAAGTTATTTAATAAGTAATGAAGGTGGAGAAGTAATATGGCGAGAATCGGTATTTATGGATCGTCATTCGATCCAGTGACGAATGTTCATTTATGGACGGCAAGTACAATTGCACATCGATGTAATTTAGATAAGGTCATTTTTCTACCCTCGTCAAGTAAGCGAACAGACAAGACTATGAATATAAGTGATCACCATCGTTGGAATATGGTGAAACTGGCGATTCGTGACAACGATAAATTTATAGCAGATGACTATGAGTTACAACAAGAAGCATGGAAAATCACAACCTATGAAACGCTTAAGTATTTCAAAGAATTATTTCCAAATGATGAAATTTATTTTGTCATGGGAGCGGATTTGTTGGTGGATATCGCAGCTGGAAAATGGGGGAATGGGAGTGCCCTTGTTAAAGAAAATAAGTTTATCGTCATGGCCCGTGATGGCATTGATATGCTACAAACCATCAGTAGATCGGCCATCTTAAGAAATAATGATGATGGAACGACATTTCACTTGCTTGATAAAGGCCTGTCAATGGAAATAAGCTCGACCTATATTCGTGAAGAGTTTGCTATGGACGGGGAACCACGTTATTTGCTCCCCGATTCTTGTTATTTTTATATAAAAGAGTACTCACTCTATGCTGATGAACATGAAAGATAACTTTACGCGGCATTTAAACAAAAAAGGAATCAGAGATGGCCTCTGATTCCTTTTAGTTTGAACTAAAGCTTAAACTTTTTTCCTCACCAGCAATATTATGCTAGCGGAAAGGATTAATGATAATCCAATCAACAAGATTAACCATAGATAATTTGGCGAAGAAGGTAACGGTGAAGCATCTAAGTCAGCATTATCTTTCGTACCGACTTCACTACTGTCTTCCATACTAATATTAGGCGCTTTTCCACCGCCAACTTTTAATTTTTCATTCGAAATATCTTCATCATCTTTGTTATCTTCGTCTGAAACCGGTGGTTCTAGAACAGTTACTGTACGTGTTTCTGTTGTTATATTACCGGCATCGTCTGTCACTGAATAGGTCTTCGTGTATTGGCCAGGCTTATTGGTATCTACCTCACCTGTAATGATGATTGCATCAGATAAATCCCGGTTCATCGCATCTTTTGCAGTTGCACCCATTTCTTCATAAACCCCACCCGCGTTTAGTTCGAAAGGGGTGTCCTCATCTAGCGTTATAACTGGTGGGCTAATATCTTTTTGGGATTCATTTTCCAAAACATTTACCACGCGATTAGCTGTTGCTGTATTCCCATTATTATCTACTACTGAATATGTTACATCATATTTACCAGGCTTAGTAGTGTCGACTTCTCCGGAAATTAAAATTGCTTTAGAAAGATCCCCATCGACATCATCTTCGGCAGTTGCGCCTAATTCTTCATACGTATCACCGACGAATAATTCAGTTGATTTGTCTCCAAGGATTGTAATGATGGGTGCGGCTAAATCTTCATTTATTTCTGAAACAATTACTATGCGTATAGCTGTCGCTTTATTGCCTGCCTTGTCTGTCACAGAGTAGAAAACACTGTATTGACCAGGTTTCGCAGTATTGACTTCATTAGAAATTACAATATCTCCTGACAAATCACCATCGATAGCGTCTGTCGCTGTTGCACCTGATTCGTTATAAATCTGGCCCATCGTTAACTCGATCGTATCATCGCCGACTAATGTGATTACGGGTGCATGTACGTCAACAATTTTTGGTAATTCACTTTCTGGCTGCCCACCAGAAAGTCGCAACGGTAGGCTAGAGATAAATTTATAAGTCTTTGGTGCTTGTAGTTGTAACTTGGATCTTCTTTCGCCGCCTAAATAATAATAACTAAATGACTCGGCAAAATATTCCTCGGTGTTTGTAAAATAAACACCCTGGAGAAAACCAGCTTGTTCCTCTTTATGTATTGTACTGAATTCTGCAGTATGGCTACTATAATTGAACACATGACTGTCGATAAGGTGAGCAAGTTCATGTAATTCAAGATTAATAGTACCGTGCCATTCGCTAGGATTACTGTAGCCAATTCTTGCCACTGCGGGATTACCGCCAGCACCAGGTACGTCATCCCAAGTCTTTCCGGTATTTTCCCAACCTCTTGGAATTTCGCCTCTAAGGAACTCGTACTCAGGTAGGTCCGTTAGTGGGAAGTTAATTAATTTTATTGTGAGGTTTCTTTCATAAAGAGCGTTAATAATAGATGGGTGAATTTGCCCTATACGCCCCTTCATACGAGCGGCTTCTCCTTGGTCGAAATCATCTTTTGTTTCAATAATAACAACTTGATCAAGCGTAATACTTTCAGCAGATGCGGTTAAAGAGAATGAAAAAAGCAATAAACTGCCGATAATTAAGAATATAAGTGCATTATAATGTTTGAAATGATTATCCATCTTGCCCCTCCTTTTACTATCACAATTGATAATATAATAGTAAAGTGGCATATATTAGTTACCATGCTGTTAGAATGAGCTTAACGAATGCACTTGATTATGTAAATACACTTTGAGCCCCAAAATTAGGAAGCTAACAGTATGTAATCGAGGTAAGTCATAAAATTACCGTTCTATGCAAATGAAACTTGTGCGCGACAAGGTTTTCGTTATCCACTTTACTTCTAAAGTGGGTCTAAACAATTAATATATACTCATTTACTGATATTATATAAAATGGCAGACATCAATCCAATTTATTGTTGTGTGGAAAATAACCACACTAGTTTCTGTATAGTTCTCTTCCCGAAATTATCAAAAGCAAACAAGAACAAACAAGAACAAAGAGCATATCCTAAAATGAGTGAATAATTGGTAATTTAGAGGTTCAATAGGTAAGATTAGTGTATAATTAGAATAATAAAAAAGTTTTCAACCCGAAAGAAATAATTGTAGTTGTAATAAGATGAGATAATAGGACATATAGTATCTTAATTGCAGGATCAATAATTGCTAACTTAGCTCACTGATTATTTTTAAAGAATTGAAGGACAAGCAATATCATGGTGATGAATATTAAAGTGAATTAATAAATACCAAGTCATTTAGTTATAAAATAGTCTTTTACGGGAATAGTAAGATGTAAAATTGTTTTAGTCTTCTACTACAATTTTTCTTGAAAAGGGGAGAAATCATAATGGCGGAAAACACTAATAAAACTTTGAATCAGAATGCCAAGACAAACGATACTAAGGTAATAAATAAACCAGTGGTGGAAATACGTGCTAAGCGACCATATATTTCGATTCCAATAGAGGTCACTTCCAAGGAATGGGGAAAAGCGAATGCCCTCGTTGAGGAAATATTCGCTTGGCTAGGAGAGAAGGGTGTTCAACCGAGTGGAGCCCCGTTCTATCGATATTTGGTAATTGGAGATACGGAGAAAAATTTCAAGCTTGAGGTCGGAGTCCCAATTACAAGCCCGATATTCGGCGATGACCATGTGATTACAGGCTCAATTCCTGCTGGTAAATACGCGACGCTGGTACATATTGGTCGTCCGGATCGCATTAGTAGTTCGTTCAATATTCTCGAAGAGTGGGCGAAAGAAAATGGAATTGAGTGGGATAACCAAATGGAAGGCGAAGATGAGGTTTGGGGTGGCCGGTTTGAGTACTATTTAACTGATCCAGCCGTTGAACCAGATCTTGAAAAGTGGTCGACAGAGATTTGGTTTAAAATCAAAGAATAGTAGGTTAAAATAGTAAAACTGTTCATCAATTGACAATATAATTGATGAACAGTTTTTTTGTCGTTACTAATATGGGTCTGCCTCATGGCCCTTTTCAACGGCTTTTCTAGGTGCTTTTTCACCATCTCGGTTGCCAAGAGGTTTCTGACTCGAACCGCCACTTGATGCTCGTGCCAAGCCTTCCCGTATCCGACGCCCATAATCAACGTCTGCTTCATCAGCGAGCGCCGTCATTTTATCTTGAATAATTGGATCACAATTTGAGAGGTCTGCTACCAAGTTTGAAATTAAATCCTCGCGTTCCCATTCTTCAAACATACGATAGGTTTCACCGGCTTGTTTTGTATTATTTTGTCTGTCGATTGGCTCTCTAACTAAATTACCTTCAATATATGGTTGATACTCCTTACCGACCTGTTTTGACTCTTGTAATCCGCCAAGACTTGATGGTTCATAGTTAATATGTGGATTTTGTCCTGGTGCCCGGTCGACTTTATATTGCATTTGTCCACCACTTTGATTTGTGGCGACTCGTTTCTTCGGTGCATTGATCGGAAGTTGTAAGTAATTCGCCCCGACACGGTGACGCTGTGTATCCGAGTAAGAGAATGTTCGTCCCTGAAGCATCTTATCTTCGGAAAATTCCAAGCCATCGACGAGGACACCTGTACCGAATGCAACCTGTTCGACTTCCGTGAAATAATCGACAGGATTTTTGTTTAACGTCATTTTTCCAACGGGTAACCATGGGAATTGATCTTCAGGCCACAGCTTAGTATCATCAAGTGGATCGAAATCAAGCTCAGGGTGGTCATCGTCACTCATAATTTGGACAAGGAGTTCCCATTCTGGATAATCTTCCCGCTTAATGGCGTCATATAAATCTTGGGTTGCGTGATTAAAGTTTTCACCTTGAATTTCACTTGCTTCTTTTTGTGTTAAGTTCTTAATGCCTTGCTTCGGCTCCCAGTGATACTTTACGAGAACTGCTTCACCTTCGCTATTTACCCATTTATAAGTGTTTACACCAGAACCCTGCATCATCCGGTAGTTGGCAGGAATGCCCCAAGGAGAATAACCGAATGTCACCATGTGAAAGGATTCTGGCGAATTGGAACAGAAGTCAAAAAAACGTTCACCATCTTGTATGTTCGTAATCGGGTCGGGCTTAAATGCGTGGATCATATCTGGGAATTTAATGGCATCGCGAATGAAGAAAATCTTCAAGTTATTTCCGACGAGATCCCAGTTACCATCTTCTGTATAAAATTTGACCGCAAAACCACGAGGGTCCCGCAGTGTTTCAGGGGAATGGTTACCGTGGATAACTGTAGAGAAACGAACGAAAACTGGCGTTTCATTTCCTTTTTTCTGAAACAACTTTGCGCGTGTATACTTTGATATTGGCTCATCCCCGGCTGTTCCATAAGCTTCGAAAATACCGTGAGCACCAGCGCCTCGAGCGTGAACGACTCTTTCAGGAATACGTTCCCTGTCGAAATTGCTAATTTTTTCAAGAAAATCGTAGTTTTCTAAAACGGCTGGTCCACGATTCCCTACTGTCCGTGAGTCTTGATTGTTCGTGACAGGGTGCCCTTGTCTATTTGTCAATGTATTCTCTAGTGCTTCATTCTGATCTTGATTTGTTGGATCTGTTGACAAATTACTTCCTCCTAATCGCCAAGATGATTTAGCAAGCATCTGTCTCTATACTCTTAACAAATTAGATGGAAATAATTCCTGTAACAGCTATTTAAATTCACAAAACAAAAGATACCTTTATTACCTTCAGAAATTAGTGTAGATTTGCGGGCTGTCCTCATATACATCTATAAAGTCACTTGAAGGTGGGGGTCTATTATCTTTTTGAAGAAAACAATTACCATACTAATTGGAAGCCTCTTAATTGCCATAGGAATCAATCTATTTCTCGTTCCGTACAAGTTATTAGAAGGCGGTGCGATAGGAATTAGTTTGGTATTTCATTACTTATTTGGTGTAAAGGTAGGACTAACATATCTTCTCATAAGTATCCCAATCTTTATTATTGCCTGGTTTTTTTATCGGACATTTTTCTATAATGGAATCCATGGCATGCTATTATCCTCACTAATTATCGATTTATTATATCCTTTACATTATCTCGGTAGGACCATGGCAATTGCTCCGATATTAAGTGCAGCACTAGGTGGAATATTTATAGGGGCAGGGGTAGGCATTATGTTTTTACATGATATTAGCGATGGCGGTATAGATTTACTGGCGCAAATGGTATCTAAGAAATTAAAATTAAACCCTGGGCTTGTCATTTTTGGTTTTGACATAGTTATTGTTTCCATAGGTAGCATGTTACTGATTTCCACACACTTAATATTGTCTTATGTGACTGTTTTGTTTGTGGGAGTTACGACTAGTTATATCGTTTCAAAAAAGAGTAGGCCCAGTACTCGTACTTGATTTTGGGTAAGTTTTTTCACCCCTCAACTATCATATATTAGATTAGGTATTGATAAAACGGGCGATTTTATTTTGAAAAAAGTTTTCTCTTTAAGTTTAAGTAGTTTTCAATTTCAAAAATTAAATAATAGAGATTTGCCCGTATTTCAAATTCTTCTCTTGTTTTCGGCAACTCTGTATTTTGGATTGTTTCTTTTAATTCCTTTAACTCATTTAATGAAGTTTTTGTAGTATTTCCTGAATGTACGTTTTCGCTTAAATTCTCTAAAAATGTTGCCAACATTTCTTTCTGTTTGACATGAAGGCTGGATGAAGAGAAAACAGCGACGATTTTCAGCATATGTTTTAGGAGTTCGAGCTGATCCTCTCGCATCTCTAAATAATAGTAGTCTTTGTTTTGTTTGCGTAACAGATGATTTTCTACATCTTGAATCGCAATATTCTTTGCCTGATTAATCAAATCCTCTACTTCAATTACTTCTTTCCCATCCCAGTTTCGCGTACTATCTCTTAAATGTGCTGAGAATTCAAAGAGAATAGCTTCGAACTTCTCTTCGATTTCTTGTTTGTAGTTATCAATATCTCTTTTGAAATTTGGCATAATGCTATTGACCAGAAGAGCGATTCCCATACCGATGATTATAATATATAACTCGTTCAGAAACGTAGCCAAACTTGCATCCTCAACAGCATAAAGATGTAATAAGATAACCATACTAGAAACAAAACCGGCCTGGATCCCAGCTCTTACAAGGATTGGAACAAATACTAATATAAAGAGAGCAAAGACAATGGGGGAGTATCCTAATACTTCAAAAAACAATGCACCAAGAAACATAGATAATAGAGAGGCAAAGAATTTATCTTTAATTGAAATAATTGTCTTTTTCTTTGTTTTCTCGATACTGATAATCACCATAATTGCTGCAAATGTTGCAAATTCCAGATTCAATAAACTAGCAATCCAAATTGCCAATCCCGCTCCGACAGCAGTTTTAATCGTCCGAAAGCCCATACCTTTCATATAAAGCACCATCCTATTATTTTCTATGTGAATGTTTGCAGGGGACCTGTTCTGCAAACATTCACGTTACTTCGTACATTTATACAAGTGTACAAACCATAACCTATTTGTAGCAGGTTGTAAGGAAGTTTTTTGGACAAATCTTCAATAGATCCTCTGCCCATAGTTTAACATGAAGTGAATGAATCGTGATCTATATCCTCAAATCATCGCTTAGCAATGGGCGGGACTAGCATTCATAATAACTCACAGATATTTTAAATATTATATTCGAAATTGACTTTGTTTCTGTCTTTAACTTATCTATTGCTATAATAGGAGAGTGTCCAAAGCTAAACTGTAGGTTTGGACTTTATTAATAAATAACATAGAATTTGATCCATAAGTCGGATCTTACAATCCAAGGAGTTGGAATGATAAATGAATCAGAAGGACATTGCAGCAATACGCAAGCAATTTAAGTTGAATACGGATTTACTGACGATTAATGATATTTACAAAGTGTATATTAGGCAAGAGACTAGCGAAATTTATCATGAGGAACACCAGTCATTTTCACTGTTGGATATAGAGCAACAGGAGTTATTTCTTGCCAACTTTAAAAAAGTATTAGGTGGTAAACTTGGCGTGAAGCTATTTGAAGTAAGGTTTCAGAGTCAAGCGGAGGAGCAAACAGATCATACGCAACAGCTTCTATATGATGGTCTTGATACGAAAGAAGTCGGTGATTGGAAAGCGAATATGCAACGAATCGCCCAAAAGATGGTTGAAGATGTTCAATATGAGAAGGACTTGGTTATTACGTTCATTCGTGGGGATTATTTCAAACCGACGAAACGACAGAGTGATGAGGTAGTGTCTGATCGGGATGAAGTATACACTACTCCCTTCATTCTCTGCAGCATGAACCAAACTGAACGGCCGAAACGGTCACTTGTATTTGATTTCACTGAGCGGGAATTTAAGTCGCCTATCATGCTCGATTCTATTATCAATCTTACTTCGCCAATTGGTGGATTTTTATTCCCGTGCTTCACGGACAACGCGGCAGACGTCAATAACATCCTTTATGCTGCCAGTAAAGCGAATAAACCTGATTTCGAATTTATTAAGAATGTGCTCGACGGCGAAGAAATCATGACGGCCGAAGATGATAAAGCCGTTTTTGAAGAGATTGTAAAAGAAGTAATTGGCGACCAAGTGAATACGCAAACCCTTGCCAGCGTATACGACGAGATCAAACGTATGATGGAAGTGGAGGAGGAGGAGGAAGAAGGATTCGTCCCTATCCTGGATACAGTAGAGGTGGCGCGCGTGTTGAGGGTTAGCGGGATGGAAGATGTGGATACTGAAAAAGTGGAAATAGCCTTCAAAAAGGTCATCGATGACGACACTTACGAATTAAAAGCGAGCCACGTCGTTCCTAGCTACACATCTAAATCCATTAAAATAAACACGAAAGTAGCTAATATTGCCATCAGCCCGCAAGATCTAAAATATGTTAAGCAGGTCAATGTCAACGGCAAGCGTTGTATATTAATTGAGGTTGAAGAAGACGCGATGATTGAAGGCTTTACGCTGTTAGAGGAAGAACTGTTAGAGTCTTAATAGCAGACGAATAAATATAACCAAAACGCTGCAGGTTACGAAGTTTGTTATCTACAGCGTTTTTTTGTGTTTTGGAAAAGTGAGTAGGGAATTGACTTAACTTCAAAATAACAGTCAAAGTGATATAATATAACTAGCGAAACAAATATATCCATCGGGGAGCATATCATAATGACGACAATTGGTTTTGTAAGACACGGTGTAACAGCTTGGAATAAGGAAGGACGATCTCAGGGGAATTCTGATATTCCATTGGACGAGGAAGGGATTCAAATGGCTGAATTCGTTGCAACGCGATTAGCCGATGAACAGTGGGATGTTATTTACTCGAGTCCCTTACTTCGTGCAAAGAAGACAGCAGAAATCATAGCAGAAAGAAAGCCTGCTATAGAATTAGTTTTAGACAATCGGTTACGTGAAACCGGTGGTGGACAAATTGAAGGAACTACGATGTCTGAACGGATTGAAAAATGGGGAGAATCTTGGCGTGAATTGGATCTGGATCAGGAGCCACACGAAGAAGTAGTTGCAAGAGGAATGGCCTTTATAGAAGATTTAAAGAGAAAACATCCAGGACAGAAAGTATTAGTTGTCAGTCACGGTAGTTTTATCGGCAAGGTAATAAGAACCCTAGTGCCAAAGAAAGAGTTGAATGACAAAATTGGCAACACATCTGTCACGCTCGTAAAACTTCAAGAAACAGAAAATTACTGCGAGCTATATAACTGTATGACGCATTTGCAAAAAGTCTAAAATGCTAATTGATAATAAAAGAGAAAAACACGATTAGGCAATCTAATCGTGTTTTTCCTCGTTAAGAATCCCTTGGACTGTTGATTCTACTTCTTCGCGGGTCATTTTTTCATGCCCACTTTTTAATGTATTTAATGTTCTCTTTGCTAAAGCAAGTGGAATTTTACAGAACAATAAAATGTTTTTTGTATTAATCGACTCAATATATTCATCGGCTTTATTTAAATTTGTTGTTGCGTATTCGAACATATCATCATGGGTCCAACCATCGGGCATAAATTGGACACCACGGTCGGCGTCTTCATCTTGATTACGAAGGATATTGACCGCTTGCAAACCGCGACCATAGCCAATAGCCAAATCTCGATTGGTTTTTGTGCCATCATAACGCTCCCATATATCTGAAAGCATGATTCCCACTAGACCAGCAACGTAAAAAGTGTATTCGTCTAAATCTTCTTTTGTTTTTACTATCCAATCCCTTTCGACCCAACGAGCCATTCCAGCTGCCATTATGCTTGTCGACTCTTTAATTTTGTCGATAATGTCCTCTGGGCATACGGAAAGCCAATCGCCTAATCTTAGTGTTACTTCGGGTAAAATTTCTTCGTAAGGTTTTAGCATCCTAAGATAGGCTTCATTATCAAATTCATTTTGTAAAAGTTCGCTAGTTGAAAGAAGAAGATGCTGTTTTACTTCAGATTCCAAACCTTCGTGATCTTCGATTTCATCAATCGCACGCATACATAAATACGCAGAGCCTACCGTTTTTCTGAGCGTAGGATTAAGCATTTTAATCGGAATATAAAAGGTTCTACTTGTCAATTTTAATACATGCATGGCTTCTTTTTGTAATTTAGCATCAATGCTCATTTTAAATTCCCCCTTGACTACGTAGTGGTGTATATATTTAGAATATGGGTAACCTGTCCTAATTAATACTTTTGAAGTAATTCAAATATATAGTTTAATAACCCCATTGTACAGGGTAAGTAAGGAGTTGTCAGCTATCATTGTTGTGTTTATTCGTTGAACATATATATAATTCAACGTTTGAAATGCTTACCTTGACAAATTACCTTGAATTCGAGATACTTATTGTAAGGTTAATACACTAAAATTAAGGGAAAAAAAGGGAGTTAATAATTATGACGATGAAAACACTAGGTATTCACCATATTACTGCGATTGTCGGTGATCCACAGGAAAATGTTGATTTTTATGCAGGCGTTTTAGGATTGCGATTAGTTAAGAAAACAGTAAACTTTGGAGATAAAGTTAGGTATCACTTATATTTTGGAAACGAGGGTGGGAAACCGGGAACATTAATAACCTTTTTCGCTTGGCCGGGTGCTGAAAACGGTAAAGTAGGCGATGGCCAAGTTGGCGTGTCTTCTTATGTAGTTCCAATTGGCTCTATGAACTTTTGGGAACAGAGACTTGGAAAGTTTAATGTCTCATATACAAAGACAGAGCGTTTTGGAGAACAATACATGCAATTCGAAGATCCACACGGCCTGCGTTTAGAAATTGTTGAACGTGAAGAAGGTGCTAATAGCGAGTGGGAATTTGGCGGGGTTACTCGGGACGTAGCCATTAAAGGGCTCGGTGGGGCGACGCTGTTTTCCTCACAAGCTTCTAAAACAGCTAACGTATTAGAAAGCGTGATGGGATTTGACCTTGTTGCTAATGAAGGGGATTATACCCGTTTCAGGTCCGCAAGTGATTTAGGTAATGTTATCGATGTACTTTCGACTTCGATTGGTAAAGGTGTAAATGGTCCGGGAGTAGTTCACCATATTGCATGGCGTACGAATGATGATACCGAGCAGTTAGCGTGGAAAAAGCATGTTGAAAATGATGGTTTTGATGTGACAGATGTTAAGGACCGAAATTATTTTAAAGCGATTTATTTTAGAGAACACGGCGGCATCCTTTTTGAAATTGCGACAGATGGACCTGGATTCGCACATGACGAATCACTGGAGACAATGGGTGAGAGTATTATGCTTCCAGAGCAATTTGAAAACGAAAGAGAAAAGCTAGAAGAGATATTAATTCCGGTGAAAGCACGAGAATTAGAATAAAGAAAGAGTTGTCAGATTGATTTCAATTGGTCTATAAGTGTTCAAAGGTCTTTAGTGTGATGGGAAACTTTAATAGCCAAATAGGTAAACAAACAATAAAAGCCTTTGGAATATAAAAGAGGCTTTTATTTGTCTTAAGATACCTATTACCGAATAATTCAACTGCAAATTCACCTACCTTGAGTCTTCCATTGAGCAATAAAAGAAGGATTTAAATAATTAATATAGAAGAAGAGCAGTAGTGTGTATGAATTGGAGGGGGCTCATTAAATGGAGTTAGGATTAAGGGGAAATGAAGTCAAAATCGTACCTTACTCACAAAAATGGCGTGACGAATTTTTAAAGGTGAAGAAGGAAATTCATCAACACACCAAGCTAGAGGAAAACCGGATTGAGCATATGGGAAGTACGGCGGTTGAAGGAATGCAGGCCAAACCCATCATAGATATATTAGTTGGGGTAGATGATCTAACAGTGCTTGACCCATCTATTGCTGATGGACTTAAAGCCATTGGATTTTACCGTTTAAGAGTGGATAGACCAGGGGAAATTGTTTGTGCTAAATTTAAGGATGATACTTATGAAGAGAAAACCCATTTCATTCACCTTGTAGAATACAGGGAAGAGCTGTGGGAAAACTTATTGTTTTTCAGGGACTATTTAATCGCTCATGAAGAAGCACGTGAAAAATATACGGACTTAAAGCTGGATTATTTAGAGAAAAGCTCTACTGGTATAAATGACTACACCAACCATAAAGAGGCCTTTGTGAAAAGTATCTTTACAAAAAGAAATATATAGGAACATTATTTTCTGAACTATTGTAATATCAAATGCCGAACATAAATGTTCGGCATTTGATATTAGATTTAATTCCTGAATAGGTAGAAGATAAATCAGCTTCTACTTTTATCATACAAGACCAGCTTCGTATATATCGTTTCTAGGACTGGAACAGGAATGTTATGTACTTTTGCGTGTTGTAGTAGGAATCCTTGAAGATGGTCTGCTTCTAACGGAAGTAGTTTTTCCATATCACGTTGCATCGAGGATTTTAAATCGTATCCCATTCCACTTATTTTTTGGAATAAGTCCGACGCGATGGTTTCTTTAATAGGTGCATTAATTATATTCATAATCATTGTTATTTCTTCCAAGAGGATGGTAACGGTATTGCGTCCGCTTTCTAGATCCATAATGGGTCCGATTGGAGATTCCATAAGGGAAGTAATTCCTGACAAGGCCGTGATGAACAAATACTTTTGCCACATATCTTGATTGATATTATCACTGTATTCAAAATCAGCATTTGCGCCACTGAACACTGATTGTAGCTTTTGGATACGAGGAGTTTCTTCACCCGAAAGTTCACCAAAAATCAGATGGTGAAGAGGACCTTTTTGACAGATTGTCCCATGTTCGTCGAGTGTTGTCTCGATAAAACAAAGCCCGCCAATAATAGCCTTCTCGCCGAAAGCTTCGGTTAATAAATTAATATGTGCTATGCCGTTAAGAAGTGGAAGAATCGTTGTGTCATCATTTACAAAAGGTCTGAGATCTTCGATAGCCTGTTTTAGATGATAGGACTTAGTTGAAATCAGTACCAAATCAAATGTCTCATTGGGGGCATCTGCCGTAATTAAGCGGGGAATCAGCTCAGCATTCCCGTGAATGCTTTCAATATTTAAACCCGTTTGGTTTAGTAAATCTTTTCTTTTTTCCCTGACAAGAAAAGTGACATTAACACCATTCTCCAATAACCTGGCACCAAAGTAGCCGCCAATTGCACCAGCTCCAACAACTAGAATCTTCATATTATTTTCCCCCTTGTATCGAGTGTGGTAATCCTAGTTTACATTAGTCAAGATTATAAGAGTATTTAATAAAAAGACGATAGTAAGCCAAAACTGAATTTGGCCTACCATCGTTTATTTTAATTATTTGATTGTGAAATACTTTTCGCCTAATACTTCGTTGGTGTCATATTTAACAGAAGTTAATTGTTCGCTGACAAATGTTTCAACAGCTGGTTGTTCGATTGAAAAGTACTCTTCAATCTCGCGCGAGAATAATGTTTTCTCTTTTATCATTAAGTTTTCCAAAGTGGATAGCTTTTCAGGTAATACTGTTTTAGTAGGGATTAGTTTTTCAAGTGCGCTTGTATAGTCCTCGAATGTACGAGCTCCGACAATGCGAACGCCTTTTTTCTCCTCATTAATCATAACGATTGTTGGGAACCCACTAACGCCTAATTCACGAACTAGCTTGAAGTCTTCCTGTAATGAAGTATTGGCTTCTGGTAGCTTAGATTGTTTAAGGATTTCTTTGCCATTGAGTCCAACTCGGTTAACGAGATCGATTAACATGTCATCTTTTGCAATGTTATGGTTGAAAGCAAACAGTTCTTCACGTGCACGGCGTAAAAATGTATCTGCATGTGCTTGGCTAGTTTTCTGAATCACTTTATAAACACGCGAAGGAATAAATGAAGATTCGACTGGGTTATCGTGCCACAGCGTTCCGTCAATCGGCATGCGCGAATGGTCGCCAACTTCTCTCCAATGGCCTGCAACGTCTCCAGGGCTTGAAATGCCATTACTTACATCTGCGAAGCCATCCCAACTTTCGAGTAGTCCGCCCATAAGTGTGTGCATATTGAAGTATTGGCCATATTGGTCGACAAATTTACGAAGGACTGGTTCAAGTGCCCAACAATGTGAACAGATTGGATCTGTCACATAATAAAGGTCAACAGTCTTATCCGGTGCAGATAAATCGATAAATTCCATTGTACCTTCAGCTTCGCCGCCAGCGGGTCCGCAAACGCCTGTTTCTAAATCACACATCATATTGTTTTTCGTATTCATATAAATTCCTCATTTCATTAGTTTGTATGTTCTAAATTAAGCTCAATATTATTAAGTGCCCACTCTTGAATAGGTTGAAGCGCGAGTGATAACTCCTGTCCTATCTCAGTCAGCTGATAAGAAATTGTTACTGGTGTTCCAGAAGTCACATTTTTAACGACTAGATTATGTTCAGCTAACTCGGTTAATTTCATTGAAAGAGCACGGGATGTGATATCCGTCAAATCACGTTTTATACCAGAGAATTGTGCCGTATAATCTGGACAATTAAACAAGTAGTGAATAATGAGTCCATTCCACCGGCGTCCTAAAATCTCGAACGAAGACTCTAAATAGGGACATATTTTAATGAGTATCACCTCCACATAATAATTTAATTATATGCAGGTATACAAAGTATATCAAGTATAAGGATTACACCGTAAAGAAGCCTTGTTCAATTGAGGCACTTGAAAAATACTTACTTGAAAAACTACTATCTTAAAACATTCTTTAATTTGTAGGGTAGCTACAAAGTTCAATTAAAGTTCCATCAGTTGAAGCAGGATTAATATAAATGAGTTTTCTTCCAAGTGCGTTGGTGCGAAGTGTGTCCTCTAGGAAACGCGTTCCTTTTTCTTTTGCCTCGAGTATGGCCTTGTCCAAATCGTCAACGCGATATGCGATATGGTGCACGCCTTTTCCTCGTTGCTTTATAAACCGTGCCATTGGAGAGTCCTTGTTGGTTGGAGCCAATAATTCAATGATCTTATCATCAGTTCTGACCACAGCTACATGCACCTCAACTCCAGGTGTATCACTCGTATAACGGTCCTCCAACACACCGTTTAATACATTAAGGTAAAAGGGAAGTGCATCCTCGATATTTCTAACGGCAATTCCAACGTGATCTAAAACGTAAAACAATATAGTTCCTCCCTTAAACATGATTATCATTAATGAAGGCTAAGCCTATTCATATTAAAACTAAACATTCTGTTGAAAATGAAATGAAAGTCAATAGAAAAACACTGCGAATTGCAGTGTTTTAAAGTGTAGACTATTAATCAATCCAAGTTGTCAGTTCTTTTGCGTCGGTTCTTTTTATAGGAGCTAACTCTACATCAGGATATCCGAGGTAAATAAATGCGACAACTTCACCGTCTTCAGATAGGTCGAAAAACTTCGTGATTTTAGGATTATAGCATATCGAGCCTGTTCGCCAAATCGCGCCAAGTCCTAGTGCATGCGCTGTTAACAACATGTTTTGAATGGCGGCATGAACAGCTGCATGTTCTTCTTGTGGAATGACGTTATGTTTTTCAGTCGGTTCAACGCCTACCGCAATTACAACGGGAGATCTTAAAGGATTTTTTTGAACTCGCTCAATTTTTTTCAAGCTTTCCTCAGAAGTTGGATCGTCTTGTCGAGCCCCAATTATTTCACCAAAAACATTGCCCAACTTCGCACGGCCTTCTCCTGTTAAAACAAAGAATCTCCAAGGTTCAGTTCGAAAGTGATTAGGTGCATAAGTTCCTGCTTCAATAACTTGTTCAATAAGTTCTGTGGGAACAGCTTTATCACTAACAAGTGGTTTACTTCTACGTGTTTTAATCGCTTCGTGTATGTTCAATTTAATAACCTCTTTCTATTCCGTAATGGCTTCCTCTCTTAAGTATAGCGATATCTAGCAGATTAATCATGATAAAAGATTATATGATAGATATTAATTCAAATATATTGAATATAGTCTATACTTATTTGAATAGGTAAATAGTAATTAGTTGAGAGTGAGTTGAGAAGTAGAGATGACAACAAAAACAAAGTCAGTAATTGGGAATCCAGTTTATCCTATAATCTTCGCTATTGGGGGTGTTCATTTACTGAATGATTCTTTGCAAGCTGTTATTCCCGCGATGTTTCCCATTCTCGAAAAAAGTATGGGGTTAACTTTTACGCAACTTGGATTAATCGCTTTCGCATTGAATATGGTGGCGTCTGTATTGCAGCCCGTCATCGGATATTTAAGTGATAGAAAACCGAAACCATTTGCACTACCTATTGGAATGACTTTTTCCATGGTCGGTATGGCCGGGCTTGCATTCGCGCCTGAATATTGGATGATTCTAGTCTTCGTAATTTTTCTTGGATTTGGATCGGCCGTTTTCCACCCAGAAGGGTCGCGTGTATCGTTCATGGCGGCAGGGTCGAAAAGGGGACTAGCGCAGTCAATCTATCAAGTAGGTGGGAATACAGGACAAGCACTCGCACCTCTAATAAGTGCTTTTATATTGGTTCCATTGGGTCAAAAAGGAGCAGCTATATTTATATTGGTCGCAGCGCTTGCGATATTTATTTTGATGAAAATATCTAGATGGTATAAGGAACAGCTAATACAGGAGAAATTAAACAATCGTAAACGTGTAATCCTATCTTCTATGGAAAATTTAACAAGAAAACAAATAGGCATTGCACTCGGTTTACTGTTATTTATTATTTTTGCAAGATCATTTTACGTGATTAGCATTACGAACTTTTACATATTCCACCTCATAAAAAATTATGGACTGACAATTTCACAAGGACAAATATGTATATTTATATTTCTTGCACTCGGCGCGGCGGGCACATTTTTTGGCGGTCCAATGGCTGACAAAATTGGCCGTAAAAATGTCATTGTACTTTCGCTAGCGGTACCTATTCCACTTTGTCTATTATTGCCTTATGTACAGTTATGGGCAGTTATTTTGTTATTGGCCTTAATTGGCTTCACTATCATGCTTAGTTTTTCAGTCACGGTCGTTTATGCACAAGAACTTGTACCGAGTAAAATTGGTACAATGTCTGGGTTAACTGTAGGCCTTGCATTTGGAATGGGCGCAATTGGTTCTGTTGTAATTGGAATACTGATGGATCAGATTGGAATTTATGAAACGATGATTGTCATTTCATTCTTACCGATAATTGGCCTTGTCGGTTTAGGACTTCCGAAGGATCAGAAAATAGTTGCTGGATAAGATTAATGTAGATAGATATGAGATGAAAAGCTAAATAACAGCCCAATCTAGTTGGAAATACTAAATTGGGTTATTTTTAAATGGTTATGTATTGATTAAAAACAGTGGCTTATTCCGGCTAATTTTCTTATAATGAGGAGTCGGCATAATTTAGGCATGTCGGTTAGGAAGAAGGTAGACGAATTGTCGAGTGAACAAAGAAAAAAGTTAATAATACTAATGATAAATATGTTTATAGCGGTAGGTAGTTTTGGTATTATAATTCCAATACTGCCCGCTTACCTCGTTTCAATTAATGAAGGAGGGAAAGCAGCGGGCTTAATGATAGCAATCTTTGCTGGTGCCCAACTAGCAATGTCTCCAATTGCGGGTAAGTGGGCGGATAAGTATGGCCGTCGTGTCATGATTATTGCGGGACTGAGTGGCTTGGCGTTATCGATGTTTGTATTTTACTTCTCCGACTCAATTACTGTCCTGTACGCGTCACGTGTCATTGGTGGTGTAGGGGCAGCGCTCTTAATCCCAGCGATATTCGCATATGTTGCTGATATTACATCCTTGGATCAGCGTGCAAAAGGGAATAGTTTAATATCGGCCTCGATGTCACTTGGAATTGTTATCGGTCCTGGTATAGGTGGATTCTTGGCAGATTTCGGCTTAAAGATGCCACTACTTGTCTCTGCGCTTGTTGGTCTAGTGGCTGTTATCTTTTCGGCAGTAATGTTGAAGGAAAGCAAGGGCACAGAAATTGAAGTGAACGAAGCAAAATCAGAATCGATGATCAAGGAAATTGGGCAAACGTTTAGTAAGCCTTATTTTATTCCATTACTTATTACATTGGTGATGAGTTTCGGATTAATGGCTTACGAGTCTGTACTTGGACTGTTTGTGGACTTCGAATTTGGTGCATCTCCTAAGGACATAGCTGTACTTGTAACATCGACTGGAATTATTAGTGTGATTATCCAATTGTTCGCTGTAGACCGTATCGTACGCCGATACGGAGAGGCTGCGGTATTAACTGTATTCCTAGGGGTTGCCGCGGGCGGATTTTTATTATCAATATTTGCATCTACCTATGTCATGTTTTTCGGCGTGACGATGATTATATTTCTTGCAACATCCATTCTAAGACCTGTTCTCATAACGTTAATCTCAAAATTAGCAGGCAAGGAGCAAGGATTTGCCATGGGCATGAACAATGCCTACATGAGTATAGGGAACGTTTTAGGTCCATTACTTGCCGGGGTATTGTTTGATATCCACATTATTTATCCGTTCGTTCTTGGATTGATTGTCCTAGTCTTGACGACAATTGGCTCGGCTCGATGGAAGACACCCAGAAAAGCATTATCTTAAATTAGCAGGCATTCCAGCTTTATTGGATGCCTGTTTTTTATATTGTTAAATATGGTATTTATGAGAGAATCACTATATACTTAGCTAGGTAAGTAAATGAAGGGGATGTAAAATTGAATCCACTATTTCATGAAATATTTCAAAAAACTCGATTTCTAAGCAAAGAATTAAATTTGGTTTTGAAGGAATATAATTTATTCGCATCTCAATGGACAGTTTTATACTGCGTTCACCAACATGGGAACATGACGTTAACGGAAGTGTGGAAGTATTTGAATGTAGAGGCGCCAACGATTACACGAACAGTGAATCGTTTGGTGACGTTAGGCTGGTTGACGATTGAAGAAGGGGTCGATCGGCGTGAACGAATTGTTAAGTTATCGAAAGAAGCAACCGCTGATTTCCCTCAAATTGAAGCGGCGATTATTCGCTATGAAAACCGATTCTTACAAAGGCTGACGGAAGCCGAACAATCGCAACTATTAAATTTGCTAAGGAAGATGGATTTGGAAGGGGAAGTGAGGATTATTGAATAAAGAACCCATATGGACAAAAGCTTTTACTAGTTTATTTATAACAAATTTTGCAGTATTTATAGTGTTTTATGGTCTTGTCACAACACTTCCGCTTTATGCTATTGGATTGTTAGGGCGGACAGATGAAGAAGCGGGTCTTTTGATGACAATCTTTTTACTATCCGCAATTATTGTAAGACCTTTTACAGGTAAAATATTGGATGTAACCGGAAAGCGAAAAATGTTATGGATTGGTCTCGTATTTTACTTAGTATGTACGATTCTTTATTACTTTGTTCAACCGTTTGGAGCGCTTTTAGTTTTACGTTTTGTACAAGGAATTGGGTTTAGTATTATCACAACGGCAGCGATTTCAATCGCGGCTGACGATGTTCCTATAGCACGACGGGGAGCGGGTATTGGCTATTTTAATATGTCACAAAACTTAGCGATAGTTCTTGGGCCAATGATTGCACTTTATATTATTCAGTCATATTCATTTGATATGTTGTTTTTCGTTATGAGTATAATAATGTTGGTAGGTGTACTTACTTCGGCTATGGCACCGACTGGAAATGTACCAGAGAAAAGTGCTGTGAAAAGTAAATTAAAACTAGGGGATTTGTTTGAAAAAGGGGCCATGCCAGTTGCGCTTCTAGGAAGTGTCATTGCATTTTCTTATGCGAGCGTGTTGTCTTACCTATCCATTTATGCGGAAGAAAAAGGTTTGCTGGTCTTTGCGAGTAGTTTCTTTCTCGTGTACGCTGTCGTCATGCTATTGACACGTCCACTCACAGGTAAAGCCTTTGATGAGAAGGGACCTGGATATGTAATCATTCCAGGATTACTATTTTTCATTTTAGGACTGGTTTTACTGGCATTTATGAATTCTGCCTGGATGTTTTTACTAGCTGGTGGGGTTGTTGGATTTGGGTACGGTGCGCTTGTTCCAAGTTTACAGACATTAACTGTTCAATCAACAACTCATGAAAGAAGTGGGTATGCGACAGCTACTTTTTTCACGTTTTTCGATATTGGTATCGCGACGGGTTCATATGCGCTAGGACTTGTTGCTGTTTACTATGGTTATCAAAATGTTTATTTACTTGCAGGGGGACTTTTATTTATCGTTCTCGTTGGCTATGTCTTTTTCGAACGAAAAGGAAAGAAGGAATCCACAGTAATTATGGAGTAATGACTTAAAAGTAGCAAGGATGCCCGATATATATGGGTATCCTTGCTATTTATTTATCAACATGCATAAGAAAGTGCTGTATTCATACGATTTTAATTGTGATAATTATAAAAATTTGCGGTTGCAGTTTAATGGCAAGTAGTTTAGGGTAGTTAACTATGAACTATCAAAATAGGGGTAGGTAAACAATGGATAAGAGTTTTTGGAAGAACCCGGTATTCTCAATTTCAGCAGCGGTGATCTTTATACTAGTTGTTTTTGGGGCAATGGCTCCTGTATGGTTTGGGAATGTAGCAGTAGAGTTATATGAATTTACGACAAGAGTTTTTGGTTGGTTTTATTTGTTAGCGGTATTTGTTATTGTTTTGTTCTTGACCGGACTCGCACTTAGTAAGTACGGAGCAATTCGAATTGGTGGAGACGGCGAACGTCCAGATTATCCATTTTTCACTTGGATAGGGATGTTATTTTCTGCCGGATTTGGTGTAGGACTCGTTTTCTGGGGCGTTGCGGAACCAATGAGCCATTATTTCACATCACCAATAGCTGGTGTTGAGGCGCAGACTGAAGAGGCGGCGCGTGTAGCAATGGGTTACTCGTTTTTCCATTGGGGTATTTCACAATGGGCGATATTTGCGATAGTTGGTCTAGTAATTGGATTTTTACAGTTCCGAAAGAAAAGGGACGGCCTTATTTCGACAGCTTTGGAACCACTAGTGGGTTCAAATAGTAAATTAAAAATTGGAATTGACTCACTTGCAGTTATTGCTACTGTGATGGGTGTTGCTACTTCACTTGGCTTAGGGATATTACAAATGAGTGGTGGATTAGAATCCGTATTCAATATTAAGAGCTCATTTGGAATACAGCTTATTATTGCAGCTATTGTATTTGTAGCTTATATGCTATCTGCGTCTACGGGACTAAATAAAGGTATCCGCTACTTGGGTAACTTTAACTTAGGTATGGCAATAACATTGTTAGTATTCATCTTTGCTGTTGGTCCAAAAGTATTTATTCTTGATGCTTTTACACTTGCATTGGGTGATTATATAACGAATTTTATTCAGTACAGTTTGAGATTACAACCTTATCAAGGTGGAACGTGGGTTCGAGATTGGACCATATTTTACTGGTCATGGACGATCGCATGGTCTCCTTTTGTTGGAGCATTTGTGGCTCGCGTTTCAAAAGGTAGAACGATTCGGGAGTTTATCGCAGGGGTTATGATAATTCCACCTGTATTTTCATGTATGTGGATTGCAACACTTGGTGGAACTGCTTTGTATAATGATTTGAAAGAGGGCACTAAAATTGCAGAAGCAGTAGACAATGATATTACATCTGCAATCTTTGCAACTTTTGAACACGTACCATTTTCTGGTCTAATAACAGCATTATCAATCTTACTAATTTTCACGTTTCTCATAACATCAGCAGACTCTGCTACGTATATCTTGGCGAGTATGACTACTAATGGAGGATTGTTTCCTCCGCTAATCATTAAAATGGTATGGGGCGTTCTGATGTCTGCCATTTCGGTGGTGCTATTGTATGCGGGTGGTTTGGAGGCTCTTCAGTCGGCTTCACTAGTTTCAGCCTTACCATTTACAGTGCTATTAATTTTGTTGATATTCTCCTTATCAAAATTACTGAAAAAGGAGCCAATTACGGTCCGCCCTTCGGATGTAAGACAGTTTGAGCGAGTAGAAAAAGAAGTGAAGAAAAAGACGAGAAATAAGAAAGCGAAAGATCAGGATAGAAATAGTTAATATAGAAATGCCAAGTCCTATTTATAGAACTTGGCATTTTAATTTTACTAGTTATAAATCCGTTTTAGTGCGTCTTTAAATTGAGGTCTTATATTGATTTGGGGACGAACTTCTTTTGCTTTTTGTTCGGCATCCTCTACAGATTTAGCGAGTTTTAGTTCGAGCAGTGTTGCGGCTGCGATTGTTCCGGCTCGCCCACGACCAGTATTGCAGTGGAAGTACACGTTTTTTCCGGAATGATAGGCATCGACTACTTCTTTAATGGCAGCTTTAATGGATTCGTCTTGATGTTCAGCTTCATCTACAATAGGGCGATGCAGACTTATGTCACTTGACAGTGGACCATTTACTTCCGCGCGTAAGTCACAAATAACATCTATCTTTTCGTTTTCAAGAAGATCGTCAATGTCATCGATACCACCTATAAATATTCGACCCGGAATTAGTGCTTCGTATTTTTTGTTCGTCATTGTTAATCACTCCATTCTAATAATCGTCAAGAAGAATAAACTGGTAATGATTATAAAAATAACTTGAACTATATAAGAGGCGTTCGGATGTATCTAATGCGCGTTACATGTGGTTTATGTCTCGTGTTCATTTCGGCATTTTGTCTCTTTCAATTGTGCTTACTATGACTCTAACGTATAACAGTGATAAGCTTAAGTAAATTGATTGAGAAATGAAAAGGGGGATTTTTATGTTAATTGATCTAATAAAGAGTTCTAAGTATACAGTGGTATATACGGGGGCTGGCATGTCAACTGAGAGTGGTCTCCCTGATTTTCGCTCAGCAAAAACCGGACTATGGAAAAATGAGAATCCAGAGCTTGTTGCGAGTACTGAAGCATTAAATCGAGATGTTGAAAAGTTTTTTCAGTTTTATCGTGAACGGGTACTTGGTATGAAGGATTGTAAACCTCATAACGGATATGATATTTTAGTGAACTGGGAAAAGTCAGGACTTATAAAAAGCATTATTACACAAAATGTTGATGGGTTTCATTCGGTAGCGGGTTCAGAAAATGTGATAGAATTACACGGGACTTTGCAAAAGGTTCATTGTCAATTATGTGAGAAAGAGTATAGCAACGAGATGTATGAAGAAGAAAGGTTCTATTGTGAATGTGGTGGGAAGTTACGACCCTCAGTTGTTTTATTTGGTGAGGGGCTACCGGAAGATTCATTTATGAAAGCAGTGGATGAAAGTAAAAAAGCGGATTTATTTATCGTTCTAGGATCCTCGCTAACGGTTACGCCTGCAAATCAATTTCCTATCCTTGCAAAGGAACAAGGAGCGAAACTGGTAATCGTTAATATGGAGCCGACGCAGCTTGATGAATACGCTGATATAGTCATTAATGATGTGAAGATTGGCGATCTATTAGCTGAACTTGAGTCACATTTACATTCTTAAACTAAAAAAAACCGTAGCACATAGTGTGTAACCCGTTCAGTTCACTGGTATAAAAGTTGAAAAACAAGCGAAATAACATCGAATTAAAACAATTAACAGCATCGCAATTAGCGATGCTGTTAATTGTTTTAAAAGGACATTTGTGGTGGTTACGGTATGATAGCAGTAGGATGGAAACAAATTTAATATTCAACGAATGGAGCAATGCGTTATATAAACTGTTGCTTTCCGTTCCGGCGTACGCTTTCCGGAGGGCGTGGCTTGAGTCGCTTCCTTCGCTACGCTCCGTCCAGGGTCTCAAGGCTCACGCTGATCCTCCCGGAGTCTACGCTTACACTCCAAGCAACGGAGTGTATTATATGAAAAAGCATCTTCATCAAACGGGCCGAGTTATCGAAGCATCAAGATAAAACTTAAATTTAATTAACTTGTTTATGAAGCGGTCAGAGAAGCAGTGTGCAATATATGTTCGAATGCTCCTCCAGTGACGGTCACGGGAACTTAATTTCTGTGTAACTACTTTAGGATTAGGGGGAACTATAAATGAGTAATTATAAAGAGTATGTGGATTTATTATCTAAAAATCATGACCAAGCAATTGAATTTTTACTTCAGAAATATGGACCTTCCAAGGATGATTATTTTAGAGAAAAGTCATATCAGAGATTTATGAATGGAGAAATAAAAAGTATCACAAAAGGAAATTTTACAAGGACCGGTGAGGGTTTATACTGTCATCATATAGACGAGAGGGAATATTTGAAGATATCAGACCAATTGTTTGTAAAAAAGTATAAATATCCGTTTGAAATTCAAAAGAAAGAAAGATTAGTTTACTGTGATCTGATAGAACATACTATTTTACACGTTTTGATTGCAGAAGAATCATCTCAAGAATTCGGTTATCCAGGATACGTTACATATTTAAAACCAGAAATTGAAGAATGGTATCTAGATAAAATAATACCTAACCCAGAGTGGATGAAAAACTGTTACCATAAGTCCTTTTTAATACCTGAAGAGGCGGTTAGTATATTAAAGAAGATGCAAAAAACATTAGGCGAGAGCTATTACAATACTCCATTTGATTATTATGAAGCAAAACAGATAGATATAGATAAAGAGATAGAAAAACAAAAAAATGGAATGAATGGAAGGCAGCAATGCTTATAGAAGATATGGAAAGGGCAGAGAAAAATAAAGAAAGAGATAAACAAATACAAAAGGAAAGAATTGAAAAGTTTTATTATACTTATCCAGAGTTCAATAGTCTTGGCATACTTTTTGATTCACCGAGACAAAAAGTTATAGCTTTGTTGTATGATCATAAGTATAAAGGTACTTATAAAAGTAAAAGTACTAGATTTAGCACTGAAGTCAATTATGAAAGACGAACTTTTAGAAGAGTTACACTTTGCTATTTCTAATTTGGATGGAGATAAAAGATAGTTTCGATTTATCAATTAAATGGTGTGTTTGTGGAGTAAGAACTCTTTTATGGACACTTATTTGATTGGAGTGCAAAGACGGCGACTCCGGGAGAATCAGCGGGACAGGTGAAGCAACCAACGGGAGCGAAGCGAACGGATTGGTCCACCGCTCTCCCGTCTGGAACGGAAATCAACGTGTGTGGTAATCTCCACTTGGGAGAGTTAATGGAATAGTAAAAGTAATAAATGATCTTATCGTTCTTTTATTTATTGGGGTAACGAAATGTATCATTGTGTTTTGACATAAAAATCACAGTGGTATTAACACATACATTTGCTGACCTACAATAGAAATTGTAATCCTGCCAATAGGCTTGACAATAGGGTCTTTAAAATAGGTGAGTTTCATTCACAAACGTTGATAGATAGGTAAAAGGAAAGAGCCCAATTCGCGAATTAGACTCTTTTTGTTGTATTTATTTAGTTTTTTTACCACTCAACTGAACGGTTTGAAATAGTATATCAACGGTTTTTTGTTTATTTGTTAAGAGTATAGAATCATGTGAAGGCCATCATTCGGTCGAGGGGGCTATTGGGTCTGATTATATTTGAGATATCTAATAGGGGAATTGGAAAATATGGGAAACCCCAGTAGCCGGGTGTGATATCATATATCTGAAAGTAAATGACGATTGAAGTATCGGCAATATAGAAGTCCTGTTCCTTATCGATTCCATTAAACCCATCCACTAGGTCAATACCCCAGTTTTTAATATCTTTTTGAATAATAGCTGAAAGTACTTTTACGTAATCGCTTCCTGGTTTGAACATCTCACTTAAGATATAAGACTTACCACTTGCTGTATCAAACGTAAGTGATTTAATGATTGTTGTTCCGTGAGCACCGCCGGTAAATGAGTAGACTATTAGGTTAAGGCTAAGTATTCCGCGTTGATTATTTTTGATTTCATAATAAGCTTGCATTTCAACAAGACTGGGATCATAATAACTTTGCTCAATTAGTATTTTGTTCAACAATGTAACAATAGTGTGATTTATTCTTGATTGTGCATTTTCATTTTTTAAGTTTAGAACAACAGGAAAGAAAATGTTTACATTAGGTGAGGCATGCGGTATATTTTTCGTTTTAATAGAAACGGGGAACTCCATAAATGACTTCCTTTCATTAAAAAGAGATATGTGATTATATGTTGCTTAGAGCTAATTAAGACTGAATCGATACATTAGGAGGGATATAAATGGTTACATTGACAGATATAAGAAATGCGAGAGAAAATATTAAGGGGTACGTACATAAGACACCTATACTGACATCGAGTTTACTGGATGAAGTTTCTGGAAATACAATTTTCTTGAAATCGGAACACTTACAAAAAACGGGTTCATTTAAAATCCGCGGAGCCACGAATAAAGTCCAAGAAGCAGTGAAAAACGGTGCTAAGTTTATTACAGCTGCTTCGTCTGGAAATCATGGACAGGCGGTTGCTTATATCGCAAATCAATTGGGTGTACCCTCAACGATTGTCGTTCCAGAAGATGCTAACATCGTAAAAGTCGCCGCAATTGAAGCGTACAACGGTAAAGTGGTGAAATGTGGAACGATGTCAGCTGAGCGTATACCAAGAGCAATCCAACTTGCTGATGAAAATGATGGTGTGTTTATACCGCCATATGATGATCCGTATATTATAGCGGGTCAAGGAACGCTTGGACTTGAAATACTTGAACAAGTGCCTAATGTTGATATTATTGTTGTGCCGGTTGGCGGCGGGGGATTATTAAGCGGCATACTTGCGGCTGTAAAACAGCTTAATCCAAATGTAAAGGTCATCGGGGTGGAGCCTGCTACGGCGAATGATACTCATTTGTCATTGCAAGCAGGCGCTATTACTTCAATACCACCGACGAAAACCATTGCGGATGGATTAAGAACGTCTCAACCAGGTGACCTTACATTCCCTATTGTGAAAAGATATCTTGATGATTTAGTACTTGTAACGGAAGAAGAAATTAAAGAAGCACTCGAGTTTCTATTGGAGCGAACGAAACAAATCGTTGAACCTTCAAGCGCGGTAACAATTGCGGCAATCTTGTCGGGGAAATTGAACGTAAAGGGGAAGAGAATTGTTGCTGTCTTGTCGGGTGGAAATGTTGATTTAAGACAACTGATTAATTTTCTTCCAGAAAGTAACTAAATATAGGTTGGATTTAAGATTTTTATTGATTGTCTTTTGTCGGAAGTTGTCGAATGACACATTTGGTATTCCGGTGTACTATTAATTAAAGGAATAATCTTTAAGGAGGTTTAATTATGTCGGAAAAACAAAAAAAGTATGAAGAACAATTGAAGGATTTCAATCCGGAAGTAAGCATGAAGAATATGGAGAACCATTATTCGGACAGAAAATTTTGGGATAAAGTGAAGAAATACGGGGAACAAATAGGTAAGAAAACAGTGTACTATAGCTTATTGCTTTTCTACGCTGCCAAGAGTCCTTCGGTACCAAAATCCTCAAAGATGATCATTATCGGCGCGCTGAGCTATCTAATATTCCCGGTGGACTTAATACCTGACTTTATTCCTGTTGTTGGTTTAGCAGACGATGCAGCGGTAATTGCAACTGCAGTATATAAAGTTGTGTCGCATCTAGATGACGGCATAAAGAGTAAGGCGAAACAAAAATTAAACAGCCTATTCAATGATACGTCGGATATTGAGCTGTGAAGATAAGAAAAGCTTTCGTAGAATTAGATTTCTTCTACGAAAGCTTTTTTTATTCAATAAAGGGATTGTAGAAACGGCCACCATTAACTAGCATAAATGCAATCATTAAACTAAAAATTAATAGCGATAACGCTAGCGCGATAAAATCTCTCGTTTTAAAAGAACGATAGCTATACCAGCTTCTTTTCTTGTGTTTACCAAACCCTCGCAACTCCATGATGTTACTAATTGTCTCGATTCGGTCAAGGCTAGATAAAATTAGAGGGAGTAAAATAGCACTTGCATTCTTAATCCGCTTTCCTAACTTCTCCTTATTAGACATATCAATGCCTCTTGCTTGCTGAGAACGGGCTATTGTTTTAAAATCCCGTTGGATATCGGGAATATACCGTAGTGCGATAGAGACAGAATAGGATAATCGGTAGCTAACTCCAAGTCGATTCAGTGAAGCCGCAAATTCGCTTGGGTGGGTAGTCACAATAAATAGTAGGGCGGGTGGGATTACAGCAATGTATTTTAATGTAATATTGAACTGATAAAATAATTGCTCCACTGTAATTGAATAACGGCCAATTGAACTTGTAAGTTGGTGTGAAGTCCCATAGATAAAAGTCCCATGATGAGGTGCAAATAAAAAAATCGCTATATTATTTAATAGTAAGAAAAATAATATGAAACCGAGAATGAAGCCGATCTCCCTTATTTTAACCTTTGATGCGACGAAAATTAGGATACTAGTTAATACAATGAAAAGAAGGACTCGTGTGTCATAGGTTAGCATTGCAGCGGCAGATAATAGCAAAAAACAAATTAACTTCGTCGCGCCATTCAACCTATGAATAACAGAATCGCGCTCAATATAACTCAATAGCTCATTGCTCATTAAAACGAACCTCCCGGTCGTGTTGGATGAACTTCTCAACGAACTTTACAGTATCAGTAATGTTCAGCGTTCTAGCCAAGTCATGTAATGAGGATTGTTTTAATTTCGCTTGTCTAATAATTTCCGGATTGGAAAGGATGCGTGCTGGTGAATCATCCGCAATGACTTTCCCTTCGCTTAAAACAATTGCACGATTCGTGTATTCAGTCATAATATGCATATCGTGCGTGATTAATATGATGGAAAAACCGCGATTTTGTAAACCTTCCAAAAAAGTCATAAGCTCTGTTGTATGTTTATAATCTTGCCCAGCGGTTGGTTCATCAAGTAGAAGAATTGAAGGTTCTAGTACTAGTATTGTCGCAATGGACAGCCGTTTTTTCTGACCGTAACTGAGTGCTGAGATAGGCCAATTTCTGAAAGGATATAGCCCGCAAATTTTCAGCGTTTCTTCAACGCGTTCTTTTATTTCTTTTTCATCGATATTTTTTTGGAGTAAACCGAGTGCTACTTCATCATAGATAAGTTGCTTTGAAAACATATGATTTGGATTTTGTAGGACGAATCCAACGCGTTGACCACGTTCTTTAATGGAATCAGTTGCACCGTCAACGCCATTAAATAGAATAGATCCAGTTGATAATTTTTCGAACCCACAAATGAGTTTACCTAAAGTTGATTTCCCTGTGCCATTTGCACCTACGATACTAATCATTTCTCCTTGATGAATTTTTATATTCACATTTAGAAGTGTAGGCGGTTTTTCTACATAGCTGAACGCTACTTCTCTTAGTTCTAGAATTGGCGTCCGCTCTTCCTTTTCTATATCTTCTAGTTGAATACTATTTGTCCACGTATCTATTTTCTCGGAAAAGTCTTGCGAATTTAATTGATTGACGTCTATTAAATTCATTGTGGAATTTAAGTCGCAATGTGCATACTTTAATGCTCGTATGTAGAGTGGCTCTCGAATTGAATGATCGGTGAGCAACGAACCAGCAAGTATTTCATTGGGCGTCGTATCTGCAATGATTTTACCCTCATCTACTAAAATAATCCGATCTACCGACTGCGAAAGGACATCTTCTAATCGATGTTCAACGATAATAATAGTCTTATTTTCCTTTTTATGAAGTTCATTGATTAGGGACATTGCGTCTAAACCAGAAGCGGGGTCAAGGTTTGCCAAAGGTTCATCGAATAGAACAACCCCGATATCGTTAACAAGAACACCGGCAAGCGCAACGCGTTGTTTTTGGCCCCCAGATAATTCGTAAATACGAGCGTTTAAAAAGGGGGACATATGTACAATATTGGCGGCATGTTTTACTTGTTTTTTCATTTCAGCTAATGGAACATTATTGTTTTCAAGGGCAAAAGCAATATCTTCTGCCACAGTGATTCCAATAAATTGTCCATCTGTGTCTTGCTGAACTGTTCCGACTTGAAGAGACATGGAGAATATGTCTTGATCTCTTGTTTCTTTTCCTTGGATTTTTAAACTTCCTGTAAGTTTACCTTCATAGGCAAAAGGGGCAAGCCCGTTCAATAGATGAACGAGCGTGCTTTTTCCAGAACCCGAAGGCCCGACAATGCAAATTTTTTCTCCCTGGTAAATAGTTAAATTAATGTCTTTTAATGTAGGTTCGGCTTGACTATTATATTGAAAATTAACATTTTTAAATTCAATAATTGGATTCTTCATATAATACCCATCCTTTTCAATCTTCGTAGCTTAGGCTGCCTTTTTTTGTTCTAGTTTTGGCATAGGCCAATAACAGGAATGTTCCGAGTACACCAACGGTTGCGATGTTTAGCAGTCCCGCGACAATTCCTTGTGTAAACACCTTATTTGCAGGTTCTGCATAAATAAGGATATCTAGTAGGGGGGCGATAAGGAACCAAGCAATTGCTTGAACCCCAGCTTGTACGACGTTGAAAATAACTATTTTCTTCACGCCGAATTCACCATTTTGGACATTGAATTTACTATGGAACGCGCCAATACCTAAGCCGACAACCGCAGAGGAGATAATCCAACTCCACCAAGGGGTTCCGTATGAAATGACATCTTGTAAGGTATGACCGATTAAACCGATGAAAAGTCCTGCGATAGGGCCGAATATCGATGCGATAAGCGCTAGGAATGCATAGTTAGTTTGGAATGATGTATTTGGAATTCCGGTTGGTATTGCGGCAAACCGCCCTAAAATAACGAATAGGGCAGTACCAATCCCAATTGCCACAATAGTTCTTGTTGAAAAAATTGATTTGTTCATTTGCCAACACTCCCATTAACCTAATTTTTATTGAATAATTCTATTATTCATAAGTAATGCGTGGTGCTTTCCGAATGATGACTTCCCAGTTTGTTCCCGTACCGATTCGATAAGCATCAGCAAAGGATCCTTGGTTAATGGCAATCCCAATGTTGTCAAGAGAATTCACATAGACGAGGGGTTCCCCGATATGTAAATCTGCAAATGAGCGACCGTATGTCATAATATTGTTGTAAATTGTTCTACCGTCAGTCGAGATGGTAACTTCGAAGGAATCACCAAACTGTTTCGCGATTTCTCTAAATTGGACACGGCTAATATTGGTCCAAAGGTTTCCGAATGGTCTATCAATAATGTCGACATTTCCCGTAATGACTTCGTCTAAAATCACGGAATTTTTTAATGGTAGTCCGATAATTTCAGTTGGTTCGAACAGGGGGCCAATATCTTCAAACTGAATCACACCAGAAGCGAGTCGTGCACCTGTATATGCAAAAATATCGCGACCGTGGAAAGTATGAGACTCACCAGAATTCGGAAGTCGGTTGATAGATTCATCAATTTCTCTGACCTCGACAATTCCATCGAATTGCTTAACGTGTGTTAATGTCCCATTATCTGGTGTAATAATATAGTGATTATTTTTAGTTTTCGCCACAACAGCGCGTCGGTCCGAACCTACACCTGGATCTACAATTGATACGAATACTGTCTCGCTCGGCCAGTAACCGATTGCCTGGAGCAGACGGTAGGATGCTTCCCATATATTGTATTGGGGAATTTGATGTGTAATTTCGAAAATAGGGATCCCATTTTGAACCGAGTTTGCTACTCCGTGCATTGCGCTTACAGCACCGTCACTATTACCGAAATCTGATTGGAAAACTAATAAACCTTTTGTCATTACAAACCCACTCCTAATTTTATTTACTTAAAAAACGGCTGAACAGTCATGCAGAAAAAATGGGTACAAAAAAATCCCGCCCGAATCAATCAATTATCGATTGAAAAGGACGAGATTATCTCTCGTGTTACCACCTTTATTCGTTACTTATTTAAGTAAGTAACCTCAGCAAGTACAGAATTCTATCATGATGAATTCTAGACTGTGATTTTGATAACGGGAACCAACTCCCGCTGACATCTACTAATGTAAATAATTTACACGTTCAACTCAGAGCTCAGAGGCCATTGTTCAAATGAAAGGTTTTTTGCTTCTTTTCAGCTACCGAAGCTTTCTGTTAAAAAACCGAACATTTTACTTTTCTCTTCAACGCTTTTAAGTATTGATTATTAAGTTACACGAATAGAAAGACATTGTCAAATGTTTTTAAAAATTAATTAAATTAGCTTTGTTCTTGGATTACATTAATGCGATTTAAAAGAGTTTCACGATTACTACTCGTGAAACTCTTTTAAATTTATTCTTCATCTATATCATTATTCTTCTTTCGAAACTTACTTGCAAACTCATAGACCAGCGGTACGATGAGATTTTTTCGGGAGATTGAGTTGCTAAGGCAAAAGATAACGGACGAAAATTAGTTAGTTAGTTAGTTAGTTTGGATGTCATCGAACAGGAGCTTTCTAGAAAGGAATATCGCAAGCCTGTCATTTTGGGAATGGTGGCTAATTTAATAAATAATGAAGTGGTGGGTAAGTTAGTAATAAAATTAAATAAATTATGTATTGATTGGTACGGTGCGATTCTTCGCTTTTTAACACGAATCGTGGTAATATTTAGGTTCAGAAAAGAAGAGGACGTGAAAGTGAATTGATTAAAATTACAGTGCCAAAACCCGATTTAACAATCGTTCAACGGAAACAAGAAGAAAATACTGATGCGCCGGTTATTAAGCCGGTTTACGGATTCATTGATATCCACGAGATTCCAAGAGATAAAGGTGGTATCATTTTATTTTATAATAATAAAGATGAGCTCCTTTTTGTCGGCAAGGCACGCAAACTTCGCCAACGTGTAAATAAGCATTTTGATGACAAAGTATCACCACTAAAAGATCACCGAAAAGAAGTTACAAAAATTTCGATTATTGTTATTGAAGAGCCAATGGACCGTGAAATTTTGGAAACGTATATTATTAACACACAGTATGCGAAGTACAACACTGATAAAGTATTTTATAAATAAACCTGAAAAAGCTGACTGCCTTGTGCAATCAGCTTTTTTCTACTACATATGAAAAAGGTGACAGCATGGACGCACGTTTACAAAGTATTGTCGAGAAGTGTAAAAAGAAATTTGGACTATCAGCGTATGAACTAGAGTCGCATTCAATTCATAAAGAACGAAATAATAAGGGGGAAGCGTATTATAAATTCAATATGGAGTTTTTCCCGAACGTATTGACTGAACAAATTGAAGAAGATGTAAATCCCGATGGTACAGCAGTCATTGAATATAACTTGCAACAAGATCTAGTAGAGACTGTTATATTCGTTAACGGAAAAACATACTCAACAAAGACACACTTTACTGAGAAAACAGCTGAAGAAATTGCGGCTTGGGTTGAAATAGAGACTGGATTAACATATCAAACAGATTTCAAGTTGTCCGAGGTTTTAGAGGGTGGCTATCAATTTAAATCAGATATAGATGGGATTGACATTACGCCGTCGGGAATGATTGAAGTTGAATTCGATGAATCGGGTAAACTGACATCTTATAATTTATTCGATACGATTCCGACCGAGGCGGAGATTGTGAAGTCTGAATTTACATTGACACTCGAAGAAATTGAACCCCTAGTCAAGAAACAACTTCAACTTGTGAATTTTCCAATTGAAGCTGAAAGTCGATTCGCTCCTGTTTATGCGATGGAAGAAGTATATGTTCCTATGGATGGGTCTCGTTGGATCACATATTTTGAACATGAACGATCCGAAGTGAAAGTCGATGAAGTCTTGAAATGGGATGTGCCGCTCATAGGCGAACCTACCCGTGATCAACCTGATTTCGTTTCCGAAGCATCAGCTGAGGAGGCGTTTGGAAACGTTGGCGTTTTAGAAAAACTATTTGTTACCGATGAACAGATAGAGCAGTGTAAAGTTATTGTGCGTGATGTTTTACGTATGGTACTCCCAAAAGAGTCAGGCATGTGGAAACTTGCTACTTTGCAGCGGCACGAAAACTTTATCGAAGCTGTTTGTCAGTTGAATGAAGAGAACTCATCATTCTTCAACCGAAAGTTTGTCGTCCTTATTAATCCCCAATCTATGGCTGTCGTAAATTATTTAGATAACGGACAAATGTTTGAGATATTTGATACATTCGCGCCAGCCGAAAAAGCTGTCGTCTCACATGAAGATGCATTTGAGAAGTTGCTGTCTTACATTTCACTGGATCCCGTTTATGTGTTTGACAAGGTTACGGGGAAATACATCCTCTGTGGGTTACTTGATGCTGCAGAAGGTATTGACGCGATAACGGGAGAAGTCGTTTCCCTAGAAGATTATTAATAAAACTAGCAACTACAGAACGTATTGTGGTTGCTAGTTTTTTATAATGGTGGTTTGTAAAATCAGGTGTAAAGTGAGAAGAGATTCATTTATTACACTTTGTCCTGTAAACTAGTAAGAAAGAGAAATTAAGGGGGAAATTAACTTGAAGTTTTTCCATACGGCGGATTGGCATTTAGGTAAGCTTGTCCAAGGCGTTTATATGACAGAAGATCAACGCTATATTCTCGACCAATTCATTGAGGCGATTGAAGTAGAGAAACCAGATGCAGTCATTATTGCAGGTGATTTGTATGACCGAGCAGTTCCACCAACGGACGCTGTCGCGTTACTAGATGAGGTTCTGGAAAAGATTGTTGTAGAACTCGGGATACCAGTTCTTGCAGTAGGAGGAAATCACGATAGCCCTGGTCGTCTGCATTTTGGGAGTAGACTGATGCGCGAAAACGGCTATTATATCGTAGGTCAAATGACAAAAGATATGGAACCAGTCGTTTTGAAGGATGAATTTGGAGATGTGCATTTCCATCTTGTTCCGTTTGTAGATCCTTCCGTTGTGAAACATCTTTACGAAGATGAAATGATTAGTAACCACCAAGATGCAATGAGAAAGGTAGTCGATGTAATCCAAGAGAAAATGGTTGAAGATGCTAGACATGTGTTTGTAGGACACGCTTTTGTAACGCCACACGGTGAGACTGAAGAGAACACGAGTGATTCTGAGCGCCCAATAGCTATTGGAGGAGCTGAATATGTCTCTGCCCATCTGTTTGAACCTTTTCATTATACAGCGCTCGGACATTTGCATCAGGGCCACAATGTATTGAACGAAACAATACGATATTCAGGATCCCCCCTTAAATATTCAATTTCAGAAGAACACCATAATAAAGGATATTTCATTGTGGAGTTGGACGGGGAAGGCCATGTAACTTATGAGAAGCGCGACTTAATTCCCAAAAAAGACATGCGCACAGTTAAAGGGACAATTGAAGAAATCCAAAAACATCAGGTAAGTGAAGATTACGTTTTTGTGAAATTACTCGATGAGACGCCTGTGTTATTTCCAATGGAAAAAGTGAGATCAGTTTATCCGAATGCGATGCATGTTGAACGAAAAATGTATATGCCGACTAAAAGTGTTGGAAACGAAGAGCGAACGGAGCCAGGCAAGCAAGACGATATTACGCTTTTTAACTCATTTTATGAAGAGATGAAAGGCGAAACGGCAGATGAGGAAACAAAAGCATTATTTGCGGAAGTACTTCATGAGGTTATGAACAGGGAGGAGGAAAAACTTTGAAGCCAGTTACACTAAAAATGACAGGATTTGGACCGTATAAAGAAACAGAAATCGTTGACTTTAGAGAGCTTAAGGACAACCGGCTATTTGTTATTTCCGGTGCAACGGGCTCTGGGAAAACGACAATATTTGACGGGATTTGTTTCGCGCTTTATGGACAGGCGAGCGGAGAAGATAGGACTGACATACGAGCGATGCGCAGTGATTTTGCGGATAATGAAACGCAAACCGCTGTCGAACTAATTTTTGAAATACATAACAAAACATACCGAGTGATGCGGCAGATCCCATATATAAAAGCAGGTAATAAAAATGAAACAGCGGCTCGATGTGAGCTATATGAACAAACTGAAAACGGGGAAGTTCCAATCGTTGATAGACAAATTGTGTCTGAGATTAATACAAAAGTGGAAGATTTAATTGGTTTTACGCAAGCTCAATTCAGTCAAATTGTAATGTTGCCACAAGGTGAATTTCGAAAGTTTTTAACATCTGATACGGAAAATAAAGAGACGATTATGCGGAAAATATTTAAAACTGAACCTTATCGTGAAATCGTGGATCGATTGAAAGTGAAAAAAGATGAGGCTCAGGCAGCATTACTAAATGAAAAACAGCAAAGTAATGGACTGACAAAGCAGATTTCCTCATTATTACCTGAACGAGACTCAACGATATTTTCGGTTCTTGCAAATGAAAATTACAACGTCAATCAAGTTGTTGAGGGGTTAGAAGAGGAACTCCTTTTTTATAACAAGAAGACAATCGACGAGAAGAGTAAGTACGAGAAAGCTTATAAACGCCATGAAGAGATGTTTTCCAATTATCACGCCGCAAAAGGTGTAAATGAACGGTTTATTGAACTTGATCAGAGAAGGGCAACTATTGCGGAGCTTTCAAAACAGATTCCATTTATGGAAAAAGAGTCGAAACGTCTCGGTGATGCAGAGCGGGCTGTTTCCATTGAACAAATTGAATTACAGTTTGTTGAATTGAAGCAAGAGGTTGCAGCTAAGGCAGCGCATCTAGAAAAAACAGCAAAAACCGTTCAAGTTGAAACGAAAAATCTAGAGGAAATTGAAATTCAATATAAAGTTGAGGAAGAAAAACAACCAGAACGTGAAAAACTAACGGAAAGTTTAATCCGCTTAACCGACTCTCTTCCATTAGTCTCGGAATTGGCGTCTAAAAAAGAAGCTTTGGCAATCATAAGTAATGAATTAAACTCACTACAAATAAAATTGAACGAAACAGTTGTGAAATCTACTATTGAAACAGAAAAGGTAACATCATTGAAAGTAGAAATTGATGAGTTGGAAAAGAGACTCACTTTATTTGATGAACAAGTTGAACTCCTGACAACGACAATCGATAAAAGTCGAGTTGTTGATGAGTTTGTTTTGTTGAAAACACAAACAGCTGCATTTGAACAAGAGAAAATAAAACATGAAACTATTTATCTACATGATAAAAACGTATACGAAAAATTGGCTGCAGATTGGCTTGCTAACGAAGCGGCTACATTAGCTGAATCGCTTCATGATGGTGATTCATGTCCAGTGTGTGGTAGTGTTGATCATCCTAAGAAAGCTCACCGCGGCAATGTTGAAGTGACGAAAGACGAACTTGAATTATCAAACAAAGCACTTTCGGAAGTAGAGGGTGAGTACCGAACTGCAGTTGCGAACTATCAAAGCGCTCTTAATCAGTTGGAAGGTAAGCAGGTAGATCTTGCTACACTTGAAGTTGATGTTGAAAATGTAGAGGTAGAAAGTAGTAAATTGCACGCTATGAAACAGACTATGGAAGAAGAAGTTACCGAACTTCGTAAATCCAGAAAAAAACTTACTGAATTAAGGGAAAGCCTAAATTTACAAACTAAAATTGCGGATGAATTAAATCAGGAGAAATTGAAATTAGAACGGGATGTACTCGAACGTAGTGCATCACTTAAAACGAGTCAGGCCATTTTTGACCACACGTTACAATCAATTCCGGAAGATGTGCGTGACCTTAAAGTGTTAGAACAACGAATTGCTGAACTAAATACGAAGAAAACGAATTTAGATCACGCCAGGAAAACTGTACAAAAACTTCGGGAAGATGGAAGGGAACGTGTAACTACAAGTAGATCAGCTGAAATCCATGCAAAAACCTCGCTTGTTGAGGCGGAAGAAAAGAAAGCGGCAACTGAGGTCAGGTTTTTTAATGAACTAAAGAACTCTGAATTTGCGTCAGAAGAGGCCTACCAAGAAGCGAAAATGGACGTGAACTCACGTAATTCGTTGAAAGCTACTATTGAAAACTTTAAACAGCAATTTTATTCGATAAGGGAGGCTGTTAAAGAACTTGCAGTGTTGCTTGAGGGGAAAGAAAAAGTCGATATAAGCGGTCTGGATAATGCATTGGTTGAATTGAAAACAGCTTATGAATCGGCACTAAAAGATTATAACAGCTCGGTAGAATATGAGAAAACAGCAGCAAGGTTGAAAGAAAAATTACTAGAGTCTTCGACGAGAGAAACAAAACTTGAGAAAGAATTTGGTAAGGTGACTGATCTTTACGATATTGTAAGGGGTCATAATGGATTGAGGTTATCATTTGAACGTTATATTCAAATTGAATACCTGGAGCAAATTATTCACTCTGCAAATGAGAGACTTCGTGATATGTCCAACGGTCAGTATGAACTAATTCGAAGTGATCGGCAAGAAGTACGTGGTCGGCAAAGTGGATTGGGGCTAGCTGTGTATGACTCTTATACCGGACAAACACGAGATGTGAAAACCTTATCTGGCGGAGAAAAATTTAATACATCTCTTTGCTTAGCGCTCGGAATGGCTGATGTTATTCAAAGTTTCCAAGGAGCCGTTTCGATTGATACAATGTTTATAGATGAAGGTTTCGGATCACTCGACGAAGAGTCATTAAATAAAGCGATTGATACGCTAATCGATTTACAGAAATCAGGACGTATGATTGGTGTCATTTCACATGTTGAGGAGCTAAAGGCCGCCTTCCCAGCAATTCTAGATGTGAAAAAGTCTCGCGAAGGGCATAGCCACACTGAATTCTTGATAAAGTAATAGATAACCTGAATAGCCGTTTGCATGATCATTGTGCAAACGGTTTTTTGTGATGGTAGAATAATTCAGCTTGTCTTCAAAACACCTTAGTGTTGGTATAAACTGGATGGAATGGGAACTGTTTTATCACTGTAATATATTGCATTTCGCTAGTGTTTGTCGTATATTAATTACAGCGATATATCGCGCATATAAAACAACAAGTGATTCACACATCTTAGGGGGAACTGGAAAAATGAAAACTAAATTACCAATCTCAGCATATCTTATTATTGGCGTCATGTTATTCGCATTATTTTTTGGGGCAGGTAATTTAATTTTCCCAGCACAGCTTGGGCAGGATGCTGGAACAAACTTTTGGCCAGCGATTATCGGATTTTTGATCACGGGCGTAGGATTACCGTTTCTTGGTATTTTAGCAATGGGATTCTCGGGAAGTCGAAACTTACAAGAACTTGCAAGTCGAATTCATCCAATTTATGCAGTGATATTCACATCGCTTCTTTATTTAACAATAGGACCATTCTTCGCGGCTCCACGTACCGGTGCGGTAGCATTTGATGTTGGTATTGCCCCGTTTATCGGAGAAGCTTATATGCAGATTGGCTTGATAATTTTTACACTCGTATTTTTCTCAATTACCTTGTGGCTATCGTTAAATCCAACTAAAATTGTCGACCGTGTTGGTAAAATACTATCGCCATCAATTATCATATTACTTCTCGTCTTGCTTGCCATGGTAATCGTCAAGCCGATGGGGGCAATTGGAACTCCACAAGAAGCATATGCAAGTGGAGCTTTCATGAAGGGATTTACAGAAGGGTATAATACGATGGATGCACTTGCTTCACTTGTATTCGGGATTATCATTATTAACATTATCCGGTCAATGGGTGTAACGGATAAGCGCGGTATTTTAGCGGCGACCGCAAAATCGGGTGCTATCGCAACTGCATTCCTTGCTATCCTTTATGTGGGAATTGCCTACCTTGGCGCTACGAGCACATCAGTGTTGGGGTTTCTTGATACTGGGGGGGCTGTACTTAGCGGTGCGTCGACTCATTACTTAGGATCATTTGGATTAGTCATGCTATCTGTTATTATAATACTTGCGTGTCTAACAACAGCAATTGGCTTAATGATTGCTTGTGGAGAGTACTTCCATACGCTTATGCCCAAAGTAAGCTACAAAGTTTTTGTTGCAATTTTTACGACTTTTTGTTTTGTTGTTGCGAACTTTGGCTTGTCGAATATCATTACATACTCAATTCCGGTATTGATGTTCCTTTATCCGTTAGCGGTGGTGTTGATGTTATTAACTTTCCTTTCTCCGTTATTCAATCATTCACGGATAGTGTACGTATCCGCAACTGTGGTTGCGTTAATGGTGAGTACGATTGACGGATTGAAAACACTCTGCGACTTATTAGAAATTGAGTATTTCCTAGGGTTAGCGCCAATCATTTCTTTATATGAACGTGCATTGCCATTTTATACTGAAGGACTGGGTTGGTTGCTACCAGTTCTGGCGGTCATCCTTATTACTGGCTTAATAGCTCGTGTAACGCAAAGTACATCTTCGGTTAAAGTTGAGGCTTAGTATAAAAAGGAATCTGACCTTCACTACCATTAATTAGGGGTAAAGGTTTTTTAAATCTAGTAAACTGTCTATTTAATTACTTCAAAAAAGTTAATGCTTGTAATATATGGTAGATAATATATAATAATCAGTATATTGTTTTTTTATACATAGAGGAGGCGCGTAAATGGTAACGTTTTTTGCATCCGTGATTCTACTTTTTGCCGGATACGCGATTTATTCCAAAGTCGTTGAAAGATCATTTGGTATTGATGATGATAGGGAAACACCGGCTTATACCGTGAATGATGGGATGGACTTTGTCCCAATGAGTTGGTGGAAAGGATGGCTCATCCAGTTACTAAATATTGCTGGACTTGGCCCAGTTTTTGGTGCAGTAGCAGGTGCATTATATGGACCAGTTGCATTCATTTGGATAGTATTCGGATCTATTTTTGCAGGTGGTGTCCATGATTACTTTTCCGGAATGCTATCTTTAAAACATGGCGGTGCACAATTTCCAACAATTGTAGGGAAATATTTAGGCAACTTTGCTAGAAAAGCAATCACAGTTATTTCAATCGTGTTAATGGTCTTAGTTGCTGCAGCATTCACGGCAGGGCCTGCACAACTTATAGCTCAAATTACGCCAATCAGTTTTATGGGAGCGTTGGCTCTCGTTTTTGCCTACTTTATACTGGCGGCAATTCTTCCAATCAATAAAATTATCGGTAGAATTTACCCGGTTTTTGGAGCTATTCTTATTTTCATGGCGCTTGCAATAGCAGTCGCATTGGTTTTTGGAAGTGAACCAATACCGAACTTGACTCTGCAGAACTTGCATCCGGGGGACTTACCAATATGGCCGCTTTTAATGGTGACGATATCATGTGGTGCGATTTCGGGTTTTCACTCAACTCAAAGCCCGATCGTTTCACGGACGATGAAAAAGGAGTCAGAAGGTCGGAAAGTATTCTACGGTGCAATGATTGCTGAGGGTGTTATTGCCCTTATTTGGGCAGCTGCAGGAATGACGTTCTTCGGAGGAACTGGAGGACTACAAGCTGCACTAACAGCGGGTGGACCAGCGGGCGTTGTTAATGAGATTTCAATTTCATTATTAGGCACGGTCGGTGGAATTCTAGCCATTCTAGCGGTAATCATCTTACCAATCACAACAGGGGACACCGCACTTCGTTCTTCACGGATGATTGTGACCGAGACGATTTCCAAATGGGTGAATCCCGACAAAAAAGTAATTGTGCTTGGAATTACAATCGCACTCGGAATACCGATGTTTTTATTATCAACAATTGACTATACATTCCTATGGCGTTATGTCGGATGGACGAACCAGCTATCCGCGACAATCATGTTATGGACTGCCGTTTCATATTTAATGAAGGCGGATAAAAATCATTATATTGCTGGAATACCAGCATTATTCATGACGGGTGTAGTATGTACATACATATTTTACGCACCGGAAGGCTTAAACATGGATTATACAATATCAATTATCATCGGTTCAACATTAACTGCGGTTGTTACTGCAGTATATGCTTGGAAAATTATCCAGCATAAAAGAGTAAGGATGAACAGGTCTTACTGAAATAATAATCAATCAAATTAAAATAAACACCGGACAAGTTAGAGTTGAAATTCTAACTTGCCCGGTGTTTTTCTATGGCAAAATCTAGCGATGAATGTAAGGGCTAGTTTTATATTAAGTTAACTCATCCTTAAAGTGGTGAGGGTGTTTGTTTATTGTTCCGCAGTATCATCACCGTACTAATTAAAACGATGAGTATGAAAGCAACGGAAAGTGTCCCGTATTGGAAACGAATATTCGCTTGGTTGGCAATCTTACCAATTCCGTCTAGCACTATCGGCGATAAAAATTGGCCCAAAAATGTAAAACTTGACGTCACAGCAATTGCTTGGTCAGCTTGATGGAATGGCACGCTATCGAGCGCTTTTAGTACAAGTATTGGAAATAAAGAACCTTGTCCAAATCCAATCAAACAGACGCTTACTATGATAAGAGGTACGCTATGTGTAAATGTTAATAAGAGAAAAGCAACGGCCATCCCTAACAGCATGATTGGAATTACAAGTTTTTTGAATGCAGATTCAATTTGAACGAGGAATAAGCTCGTAATCATCCCGCCAACAGTCGTGAAGGATATGACTGTTCCCGCAAGTGTTGTTCCACCTAAATTACTTTGTTCTAAGTAAATTGCGATGTTTGTAGCGATTGAATAATAGGCTAACATAATCCCGCCCATTGCTAGTGCATAGCCAAATACAGCGAGTGGGAGTCTGGTTTTCTTCTCATTTTTCCGTGGTTTTTGAAGTTCACCCTTAGGTAGATAGAAGAAAACCAATATTAAGATGAAGAGTCCTAAAAAGTACACATTAAAAGGAACGCGCCAGCCGAATGTCGCTAGCCAACCCGCGAGTAACATCGTCAAAATCCCGCCTAAATTACTAAAAGCCGAGTTATAGCCCATCATTTTGGTCCGTTCTTTCCCTTGAAAATAGTCATTGATAAGTGACATTGATAAAGGCATAACAAGTCCGACACCAGCACCTAAAATTAAACGAAAGAGTAATAGTACTTCAATACTCGTTGCAATTTGCGGACCAATACCACCCACTAAGTAAATGAGTAACCCAATCAGGATAATTGTTCTTTTCGGTAATTTCGAGGTCAAATAGCTAGATAGAAATGAAAATGGAATAATCATGATAGAGGGAGCAGTCAAGATGAGTTTAATCATCGTTGGACTTGCCTCAGGAAAAGCTTTGGCAATGAGTCCAAGTGCAGGCGAAATTGCAGCACCCGCCATCACTGTCGCCATGCCGATCGATAAAATTGTTGGTTTTAGCATTTTATTAATAGTAATCTCATCCCTTTATTAAAAATTAAAAAGCATTAAGGAGATCAGTTCATTGATCTCTTTTTTGTAACTTATCTATATTGATTGTCGCTTCTTTATAAACTTTCTGTATCGTCTCTAACTCAGTTTCTGAGATGTCGTCAAATACTAAGTTCATCATTTCTCGCCCTTCGTTTTGAAGCTCTTTAAGGATTTTGCTTCCTTTATCAGTCAAGTCTAGGTGAACAACCCGACGATCTTGTTCATTCCGTAATCGAGAAATATAGCCATTTTCAATCAATATATTGGAAGCAGTAGTGACTGCCCCGGCAGTGATATGTAAAGAATTTGCCAACTCGGACATTTTCAAGGGTCCATTTTGTTCAAGCAAATACATAATCCGTGATTGTGATCCTGGAAAGGTCTTCGCATAAATATCTTTCCAAAGATATTCCACTTTTCTTGATAATTGCCAGAATAGAACCTCAAAGTTTCGTAAACTTTCTTTTCGATCCATTCTTACCATCCTCCTCACTTACTTTAACAAATATATACTTTAATGATTAAACCTCTTAAGAGCTTACGGTGAATCGAGAAATATGTCAATGAATTACAGTGGAATACATAAAAAGAAAGTATTCAAATCAGTTCCATTTCTTTAAACCATTCATGCAAAACATCAAGTGGTTAATTTTATGTTATTTTGTAGCCAATTAAATTTGTCTCATTTGTGTCCTTTCAGGAATTAAAAGTCTATATAGAAAATGAACCACCCAAGGCCTAACCAAAAGCTTTCGAGCTAATAAATGAAAACCCCGATTGAGATCAGGGGGGTATTCATATTTATATCAGTGAGAGGAGATTGAACACGACCACTATGTTTCCACAATTCCGCTTCAAATTACCCTTCTTTAACAATGTGTGGGCAGTGAATGAAAGGATTTCCAAAACGTATGAAAAGTACCTGTCCTGGTGGGGTGATAAATTTAAAAGTAGGGTTCGTTGGCTGAAATTCAAAGGGGATATTCTTTCCACTGCTTAGTGTAAACTTATGAAAATAAACAAGAAAAAATATGACCGGATTGAGGATTTGTCTTTGCACGTCCTGACAGTGCAAAATGCCCGGACAAGTGTAGCAAATTCTGCTGAAGGAGAAACGCAAACTTCCCTCTCTACAGAAGGTAATTTGCCCCTACCAATAACCTAAGAGGATAAGAGTATTAAGAATATATAGATTGAGAAGGATCTCGACGTTGTATCTGTCATTCTGGTTAAAGTTATTTCGTGGGGTAAGTAATTGAATAAGTCTTTATCTAGGTGGAAAAGTTTGTGAAATGCCACAAAGGGTATGTAAAAGTAATTGAAATAAAGGTGGGTGAGTGAGATTGGGTAAGGTTAGAAAAAGGCGAATGACAAAGAGAAAACGAATGATTATGTGGACAGCTATAGGCGTATATTTTACTGTGTATATCGGCGTTATTATATATCATACATATAAGCAGTTACCGAAAGGCATTAGTTATGAAGGAGAACTTCGGAAGACGGAAGACATCGAGGTTTTTACGGATTTGACGTATGCCAAGAACCAAGATGGAGACGGTACGGTCCACGAGAATTATATATTCGATGAGGTTTATTCGATGATTGAAGCGGCAGAGGAATTTGTTGTATTGGATTTATTTTTAATGGATCATTATGTGGATCAAGATATAGAATTTCCAAAGATTGCGGAGACATTAACAACAAAGCTTCTTGATAAAAAGAAAGAAAATCCTAAGATGAAAATCGTGTTTATAACAGACCCACTTAATACGGGGTATGGATCCTATGAGTCTAAGTGGTTTAAGAAGTTAGTAGACGCAGGTGTAGAAGTTGTGTATACAGATCTTGACCAATTAAGAGATTCAATGCCACTTTATTCTGGTTTGTACAGGACATTATTCCGTTGGGGAGATATTGGTGGTAAGAGCTGGATACCAAATGCGATGTCGTCTGAAGCGCCAAAGCTTAGGCTGGCTTCTTACGTTACACTAATGAATGTTAAAGCTAACCATCGGAAAGTGATTGTGACGGAACAGGCGGGCCTTGTGAGTTCGTCCAACCCTCATGATGCCAGTGGCTTCCATGGTAATGTTGCGCTGAAAGTATCGGGGACGATTATTAATGATTTACTAGAAGCGGAAGAAGCTGTTTTTAACTATTCAACAGGTCAAACAGGTCAGACGCTTCCTCGTATTGAAGTACAAGAAACAAATGAAGGTCAATACAGAGTTCAATATGTAACTGAACAGAAGATTAAAGACGTACTTTTAAAAAATCTAACATCCGCTGAAAAAGGGGACCGGGTTCGGATTGGGATGTATTTTATTGCTGAGCCTGATGTTGTGAAAGCATTAACTAAAGCAGCAAAGCGCGGGGTTGAAATAAAACTCATTTTAGATCCAAATGAGAATTCTTTTGGGAATGACAAATCAGGTCTTCCGAATCGTCCTGTTGTTCAGAAGCTATTAGAAGACAGTGAAGAAACAATCGAAGTTCGTTGGTATAACACAGTAGTTGGCCAGTACCATACGAAGCTGATCATGATTGAAAAAGGAGAGACAGTCAATATTTTAAACGGTTCTGCAAATTTAACAGAGCGAACGCTAGATAATTATAATCTTGAAAGTGATCTACATGTGATTGCACCTAAGGATAGTGAACTAGTAAAAGAATTAGATGCCTATTTTGAACGTCTATGGAAAAATGAAGATGCCCTTTATACGCTTGATGTAAACGAATACCAAAGTGCGATGACGCGCCCACAACGTGTGATTTATGCATTGCAAGAGTGGTTAAAATTGACGTCTTATTAAGAAGTTAAATAGGAAATAAGAAATAAGAAAGACACCCTTCATGAAATATTGTGAAGGGTGTCTTTTGCTAAAAAGATAGAGATTAAGTTAGGGCGTTGTGTTATTTTTTGTTAAATTAAGTGCAAATAATAATCCCAATATGTAGCCGTAAATTATGTGACCTATCATCCAATATGAAAATGAAGGAATACTAGTAAATTCAGGTGTTCTGTCAGAAAATGTAGTTGTAGGAAATAATGCGATGCCTATTATAAAACAGACGAAGGTACTTAGGAAAATTATTTTCTTATGAGAGGAAATTTTTCGATAAACAATTAGTATGTACAAACAAACTGCTAAAGCAATCGAGACAATTTGATGGAAGCCGACTTCAATGAGTTCAGGAAAGACAAACGTCTTGACGTAAGGTATATAATCGACGTTTAATAAGAGCGTGTAAACTTTGTAATGAGTGAAGTACTCTACAACTTTTAAAAATAAAGCTAAGAATAAACCTGAAATCAGTCCATATAAAACGGCTATTTGTAACCCTTTCTTTGTTAAATGCATTCTATCACTCCTAGTGCATATTTAATTCCATTTAAGTACATGATGTTTAGATACCTTCATAATATAGGAAAGCTATAGCAGGGTAAAAAAAAGGAGTAGATACTGATGAATGAAAAAAAGATAGCACTGAAAATCCTGAAAGAGAGCGCTGTTGGAACAATGGCAACGATTCAGCAAAACAAGCCTCACACAAGGTATATGACGTTTTTCAGTGACGAGTTTACACTTTATACCGCAACATCAAAACATACTGAGAAAGTGGACGAGCTTGAAGTAAATCCGCACACACATATCTTAATCGGATACGAAGGAAAAGGTATGGGTGACGAATATCTTGAAATAGAAGGTACTGTCGCTATTTCCGACGATGAAAGTGTAAAAGAGAAAGTATGGAATAAGCATTTGGAGCCGTGGTTCAGTGGTCCTGAGGATCCCAATCTTGTCATATTGAAAGTTTCACCCGATTCAATTCGGTTGATGAATAAAAAAGGGGAGGATCCAATAGAAATTACATCGTGAGCATGGGGTCAAAGCGTTAGGGTCTAGTATATTTTAAAATTAAACACCTTACAATAATTATTGTAAGGTGTTTAATTTGTCTTCTGATTCAATTGTTATTCGGATTGTAAATTGTTGAATTCGTCGATTGCACGCAACCAATTATCCCTCATTACAGAGGAAACTGTTGCTGTGTTTCCTTCTTTCATTAAGTCAATGATCTGGTCGTGTTCTTTGATAGACTGTTGGGTCAAGACAATCGAGTTGTGGAAGAATAATCTACTCACATGAGCTTGTAGCGAAGCAATCATTGAAATAATATAGGGATTATTTGCTGTATCGACAATGATCTGATGAAATTCTTCATCTATTTTTATCGCAGAAAAATAATCTTGTGCGTGCACCGCTTCACTAAAGCGTTTATTCGTACTTTCTAGTAGTGAAATCGTCTCGTCACTGAGAAGCGGGATTGCAAGTTCTGCAGACAATGCCTGTAGTGCCGCCAGCGGAGGTAGAAGTTCAGTAATCGATTCCTTTTCTACAGCCGTTACTTGCGTCGCTTTCCCAGGGAACATTTCTACAAATCCTTGAACTTCAAGTAGTTGCAAAGATTCGCGGATAGGTGTTCTACTTACACCCAGGGCTTTTGCAAGTTCTATGTCGTTCAGTTTTTCACCAGGAAGCAACGTTCCGTCAATAATCCATTGTTGAATTTGGATGAACGCGCTTTCTTTAGCAGTTTTACGAATTGGCTTCGCATGGTCATTAGGTACTGGCATTTTTCATCACCATCCATTATAAGACATTAACTATAGTATACAGGAAAACGGGTACTGATGATATATTGCATTTCACTATTAATTTGTTAGTGAGGAATGATCTTCAGAAATAGTTATATTGCCGTCGAAATCGACTATGATTCGATTATGATTAAACAACTCTATTTCGAGTGGACATGTTATGCTCATATTTCGGGAAAAGTACCATCTTCTGTTGGGTGGTACGAGAATAATATACCAATCCTCTGCTCCTAAAAAGTTAAGTGATTCTGACTTAATGGGATTATCATTACGACTTTGTATCCCAAGCTTTGCTATCTTTTTAGCAGTATTCATTACAAACGGGGTAGTAATGCTAATTTCGCTAATATCTAAGATAGAAGAAGTACTAAAATCACCGATAACTTTCCGATATCTCCGCCCTATGAATTCAACGACATTTCCCGCAGGATCCTCGAAATAAATGGCATCTGCATCAAAGCTCTTATAATAATGTTCGTCTCTTCCATCTTCAAGGTTTAAAAATACTCGACCATCCAACCAGTTTTTTGCAGACTCCATCTGATTACCATATATGTTAAACGCAAAATGATAAGCAGCAGGCTCGTCGCTATGAATAAATGTAAGGGTAGACTCACCGCCTTGGATTGTGAAACTATTCATTGTAGATTCGAGAAGCGGAAATTCTAGATCATTCAAATAAAAGTGCTGAACTTTTTTTAGTTTGTTGGTGTACAGTATGATGGATTTAAAAATCACCTTCACCTCCTGAACTATTCTATTGAAAGGGAAGTGCCAACTCTTAATGAGGAGAGCCTTCCAAAAACGATTAAGTCGCTACCTAACATAGCTAGAAATGGTCGTCATATCTTAATTAGCTTTAAAATTATAAATTGGTTTGATAATCTCGAGTACATCGACAGTCTCGCCGATATTGCGAATAATGTCCTCCATCTTTTTGTAAGCGAAAGGGGACTCGTCAACGGTAGCTTTTGTTACGGATGTGCTCCATACATCTTTCATCGTATCTTCAAATTCAGCCACAGTTACTTCTCGCTTAGCTTGTGAGCGACTCATAGTTCTACCTGCACCGTGTGGACCTGAGTAGTTCCAATCAGGATTACCTTTTCCGCGGCAAATCAGGGAGCCGTCTCGCATGTTCATAGGGATTATTACGATTTCACCAGCTTGTGCTGAAATAGCGCCTTTACGAAGGATCATATTGTCGAGGTCCACGTAATTATGAATTGTATCGAATTCAGAAATCGTCTTCCAGCCCATAGATTCAATAATTACTTCCGCCATTGTTTTTCTGTTCAGCGCTGCATATTGTTGAGCAATATTCACATCATGCAAATAATTTTGCATGTTTTCACCTTCGACATAGGCCATATCTTTGGTCATTGCTGGCTTCTCTTTCTTTTTGAAAAGTGAATCGACCGCAACTTTTTGGTAATGGTCAGATACTAATTTTCCTGGATTACGGCTTCCAGAGTGAATGACAAGATAAATACTCCCATCTTCTCCTTCATTAAGTTCTATGAAGTGATTTCCGCCGCCTAGCGTACCAATACTTACCCGGGCTCTGTTTTCATTAATAGGTGCAATAAACTTATCAAAAGGAATACTGGCTGCGTTTATATGCGCTTTCTTACGTACGTTCATACCGCTAGGGACATTTCTTCGAATGATTTGATCGAGGTTATTGAAATTAATTTGCTCTTTATCTACATCTAATTTAACGCAAATCATGCCACAACCCAAATCTACTCCTACAAAGTTAGGGACAATTTTGTCTGTAATGGTCATAGTTGTCCCGATGGTGCAGCCCTTTCCAGCGTGAAGGTCGGGCATCATTCGAATTTTTGAGTCATTTAAAAACTCCAGATTACACAGCTCATACACTTGTTGTTTTGCTGTTTCTTCTATTTCATCTGAGAAAACAACTGCTTCATTATACTTACCTTTAATTTTAATCAATAATATCCCTCTTTCATTATATTTTACGTTTATACATAAGTGATATGTCATTATCTTTTACGGTGGACCCGTAAGATAGCACTTCAGATTGGAAAATAAAGCCGCGAGCTTCATAAAACGGTATTGCGTAATTATTTCCTTTGGCCACGGCAACCCATTGTTCTTTAGCGCCGTATTTGTGCTTTTGTATTTTCGTGAAGAAGTTGAGAAGTCTTGTGCCAATACCGGCCCCGCGCATGTCAGGATCTAAATAAAACACGTATACTTCGCCGCTATCTACCGTTATCATGCCGCCACCAATAACACCGACAATAGTGTTTCCGATTTCAGCTACCAAATATCCGTGCCATTTCTTATCAATTGAGACGATTTCCAGTTCAATGCGTTGCAAGTTGTAATATTGCTCTATTAGTTCTTGAATATAGTCTTCTGAGAACAATTTTCCATACGTAAACCACTGGCTCGCTACTAGTACGTCCGAAATTCCTTGCACGTCTCTTATAGTAGATTGCCTAATTACTATCGAATCCAAGCTGTTCACCCCGTGTCTGTAATATAACGACGATGTTCTGTAACATAAAGTGAAGATTTTTGTAATCTCCCTGTAACATGAACCTGTTATGCTCATTATAGTCTAAAAAACGTGAGGAGTAATGTATTTGAAAAAAGTATTCACAGCACTTCTAGTTGCATCAGCGGTTTTAATTGGTGGAGCAGCAGAAAGTTCAGCAGCCTCAGAGCACTCAGTAAAAAAAGGTGATTCATTATATAAGATATCAGGGATACACGGGGTTTCCGTTTCAAACTTAATGAACTGGAATAACTTGAAGTCAACTGTAATTTATCCAAATCAAAAATTGGTTGTTGGAAGTAAGACGGTTAAATCTAGTGCTAGTAAGACAACTAAGTCTAGTGCATCTGCTACAGTTTACAAGGTTAAAAGAGGAGATTCGCTCTCTAAAATAGCCAAGATGTACAAGGTATCCGTCTCAAATCTAAAATCATGGAACAACTTAACTTCAACGATTATTTATCCAAATCAAGCGTTGAGCGTTAAGGGTAGTGCAAGCGCAGCTCAGAAATCAACAGTTGCACCAAAAGCCGCTGCTAAGTCAGCACCGAAAGCAGCTGCGAAGGCTAAACCAAAAGCAACACAAAAAACACCGTCACGATCAAACGAACCTGAGGGGAAGAAATCATTTACGGTAAGTGCCACAGCATATACTGCTAGTTGTACTGGATGTTCTGGAATAACGAAAACAGGTATTAACTTAAAGAAAAATCCTGGTATGAAAGTTATTGCAGTAGATCCAAGTGTCATCAAACTAGGAACGAAAGTACATGTTGAAGGTTACGGATATGCAGTCGCAGGTGATATCGGCGGGGCAATTAAAGGAAATAAAATCGATGTATTCATTCCAACGAAAAACGCTGCCTATAAATGGGGACGTAAAAACGTGAAAATAACGATTCTAGATTAATAGTAAGAGTTAAGAGAGTTTGCTAGCCATTCAATGGTTAGCAAACTCTTTTTTTGAAATGTAATGTGTTAGGCTTATTTGTAATATAAGCGGCTTTTTGAATTACACTTATAATTTACTAGTAATCAAGCAATCTTCAGTCGAAGCGTTGATATTCAGTGAGAATTAAGCGTAATGTGTTAAATAATATTTCTTTTTTGTATTCTAACTGATACAATTGTAATAATTGAAACAAACCTCAAAAAGAAAGTGTGAAGTAGTTGAATAAAAGAAGACTTATGATAACCATCGTTGTATTAATAGGCGTTCCATTATTTATTTGGATCCAATTTTTCGAGGTTCCAAATAAAGTGAAAATTGGGGAGGCTATAACACAACAAGATCCAGAAACGCACCAGTTCCAAGATGTGACTTCATTTGAAGATCCTTATATGGGCGATAGTTCGAATATAGGGGGGCTCTTTCAGGCGTTGCCTTTAAATCAAGATAGAGGGACTTTGGAAATGGATTCCGAGTCATTCTCACTTATTGTAAATTATAATACAACGACTGCTGATCTTGGGATTAAAGCAGAGCAAGGCGTAATCTATAACACAACTGCAGCCTTTACACTTATCGGAAATCTACAAACAGTCGAGATGCGTTTTGAAGACAAGTCATATACTGTAACGCGAGAGAATGTTGAAAAGTGGTTCGGGACAACTCTTGTAGACTTTAAGGATCCTGAAATGTTTAAGGAGAAGGTTCAAGACAAACTTAAACAAGCAAGTATTGATGATTGGATAATGGTTTATACAGAAGGAGAATCATAATTGGATATCGTTATTGTGACAGGTGCTTCGAAAGGGATTGGGTTTGAAATTTCGCAACAGTTGGAAGCAAAAGGAAAGAAAGTGATTGGGATTGCAAGGACTATGCCGGAAGATAGGGCTGGTTTTGTTAGTGCGGACCTTTCTGATACGGATTGTCTTGAAAATCTAATTACATCAATAATTGATGAGCATATTGAAATTGCCACTTCGTTTACACTTATTAATAACGCAGGAATCGTCGATCCAATTGGATTGATAGGTTCTGTTCAAGCGGAAGTAATTGCAAAAGCAATTGCAGTTAATTTAACCGCACCAATGCTAATTACCAATGCGTTTATTTCAAGACTCGAGAACTTCGAGAACAAGAAGCGAATCGTTAACATTTCCTCAGGAGCAGGACGTAACGCATATGAAGGTTGGGGAACTTATTGCACAACGAAAGCAGGGCTAGACCATTTTAGCCGTGTGGTCGCACTCGAACAAGCAACTGCAAAGTATCCAATTGAAATCGTTGCAATCGCACCCGGTATTATAGACACAGGTATGCAAGAAACGATTCGTGCAAGTGGTGCAGATGCATTCCCACTTCTAGACCGGTTTATTGACTATAAAGAAAAAGGTCTACTAAGTAGTGCAGAAGAAACGGCACAGAAACTCATTGCATTTATGGAAAATGAAGACTTCAAAGCGGTAGGACCAATTGTTGATATTAGAGATTATTAAAAACGTATGGGCAATAGAATGATAGAAATCGTTTATTTAATATTAAAATAAAAAACAGACAGCCAATTCAACTGGAATTGGCTGTTTGTTTTCGTATATTTATTTGAATTTATTTTTTAAAATAAAATCAAGACTGGGACACCATTGAGTTTTTACATAAAGTCTACCTATTTCGTTAGCCTTGGCTCTTCGAATGCTCTCATCTTTTCAAGTGCAATAAGAAATGGAGGGTTATTTTGTTGATTTAGAACTTCATATTTAGCGACGTTAACATCTGCTTGATGAAGGGTTTTTACATAGTCAAGAAGTGCGTCTCCTTCAGTTTTTCCACCATCATGTCCAGTGTACACTGAAATTGCGATGGTGCCACTTTTTCTCAACATACCTAGTAGTGTATGTACGGCTTTAATGGTTGTTTCTGGTTTGGTGACGATTGATGAATCAATACCATGTGGTAAATAGCCAAGATTGAAAATTGCGCCGCTGATTGGTTTGTTTACATATTTTTGAACGTTATCATGGCTGTCCAAAATCAGTGACACGCGGCTTGTTAATTCGCCAAGACGTTCTGCCGTCGATTCGAGCGCAGCCTTTTGAATGTCAAAAGCATAAACATGACCTTTTTCACCGACATGTTCTGCTAAGAAAAGTGTATCGACACCATTACCTGCAGTCGCATCGACTACAAGTTCACCGGGTTTTATTGTTTCCGCAAGTACTTGTCTTGCGAAAGGGAGGACTCTCAAAATTTTCATGTTAAACTTGCTGCTCCTTTAAAGTATTTTCCTTGCCAGCTGTTGCGTCGTTCTAGTTCTTTATCAATCCCGTTTAATACTTCCCACTTTGTGACACTCCACATAGGGCCAATCATGAGTTCAATTGGACCATCGCCTGTAATTCGGTGAACAATCATATCGGGTGGAAGTATTTCGAGTTGATCTGCAACTAGGCTAATGTACTCGTCTTTTTCAAGAAATTCTAGCACGCCTTTTTCGTATTGCTTTACCATTGGCGTCCCTTTTAATAAGTGAAGTAAATGGATTTTAATCCCTTGCACATCAAGTTTCGCAACTTCGCGTGCGGTTTCCATCATCATGTCATGATCTTCCATTGGAAGTCCATTAATAATATGGCTACAAACGCGAATCCCATGTTTTCGAAGTTTATTGACGCCTTCAACATAAGTTGGATAGTCATGTGCTCGATTTATTAGATTGGCTGTTTTTTCGTGTACGGTTTGTAGGCCAAGTTCAACCCATAAATATGTACGCTCATTTAATTCTGCTAAATATTCAACGACATCATCTGGTAAACAGTCGGGTCGTGTGGCAATCGAAATGCCGATAACATCATCTTGCGCAAGGGCAGCTTCAAATTTCTCTTTTAATTTAGCAAGTGGTGCATGTGTATTTGTGTAAGCTTGGAAATAGGCCATTGGTTTACCGTCTTTCCATTTCTTATGCATCCGCTCACGAATTTCCGCAAACTGTACATCAATGGGGTCTACTCGGTCTCCCGCGAAATCTCCAGATCCTGCAACACTACAAAATGTACAACCACCAAATGCGACAGTACCGTCACGATTCGGGCAGTCAAAACCTGCATCTAATGCGACTTTGAAAACCTTGAAACCAAATTCATCTTTTAAATAACGTGACCATGTATAATATCGTTTTCCTTCAGTTGGAAATGGCAGATTTAACTTGTCCAATTTATTCACTCCTCTAAAGGGACATTGTATCATGTTTAATGATGGGTATACCATTAGATTGGTGTTTTAAGACTCCTGAACTGAATTGAAAGTTGTTCAGAGTTTTGAGTAAAATATTCAGATGTGTTCCTTTCATTGCAAGATTGAGAGAACTTTGTTTTAATTGAGTAGAGAATAGTAAGAAAAAAGATTCGAGGGGGGCATTACTAATGAAACCAATATATACATCTGCAAAGGAAGCGATTGCAGAAATTCAGGATGGCGCGACAATAATGGTTGGAGGATTCGGGCTCGTTGGGATTCCGGAACAGCTTATATTGGCGTTAGTTGAAAAAGGTGTGAAAGACCTAACCGTAATATCTAATAATTGTGGAGTCGATGAGTGGGGACTTGGACTTCTATTAAAAGAAAAACAAATTAAAAAAATGATAGGTTCTTATGTTGGTGAAAACAAAGAGTTTGAGCGGCAAGTCCTTTCGGGCGAAATCGAAGTCGACTTAACACCACAAGGGACGCTTGCTGAAAAAATTCGTGCAGGTGGAGCTGGAATACCAGCATTTTATACGCCCGCGGGTGTTGGAACGACAGTTGCAGATGGGAAAGAAATCCGTGTGTTTGACGGGAAAGAATATGTTCTTGAAGAAGCACTTCGAGCGGAATTTTCATTAATTCGCGCGGCAAAGGCTGATAAGTTCGGAAACCTAATTTATAATAAAACAGCACAAAACTTTAACCCGATGATGGCTGCGGCGGGGGCTATTACCATTGCAGAAGTTGAGGAGATTGTCGAAACCGGCGATCTAGATCCACAAACGATTCATACACCAAGTATTTACGTTCAAGGGCTTTTACAAGCGAAGCAAGAAAAACGAATTGAGCGTCTAACGACTCGAAAGTGAATGGAAAGGGGACTGCTTACAATGGGACAAGTTAATTTTAGGGAACGAATCGCAAAGCGCGCGGAAAAAGAAATTGAAGATGGGAACTATGTCAACCTCGGAATTGGTATGCCGACGCTTGTCGCGAATTATATTTCTGATGATAAAACGGTGGTACTTCAGTCGGAAAATGGGCTTCTAGGAATTGGGCCATTCCCGACAGAAGATGAAGTGGACCCTGATTTAATAAATGCGGGGAAAGAAACAGTCACATCCATTCCTGGTTCAGCATTCTTTACTAGTGCTGAATCATTTGCGATGATTCGCGGGGGACATGTTGACGTTGCAATTCTTGGCGCAATGGAAGTATCCGAAAAGGGTGACCTTGCGAACTGGATGATTCCGGGGAAGATGATAAAAGGTATGGGCGGCGCGATGGACCTTGTTCACGGTGCTAAAAAAATCATCGTAATTATGGATCATGTTGCAAGAGATGGATCTGCTAAAATTAAGAGAGAATGTGAACTGCCGTTAACAGGGAAAGGGGTCGTGCACAAGATTATTACGGAACGTGCATCGATTGAAATCACTCCTGAGGGAATGATACTAAAAGAAGTGTTTGAAGGATTCACTGTGCAAGATGTGATTGATTCGACAGATGTCGATTTAATTACGAAGGATGTTGTTGAAAACGTTAAGTTGTAGTTGTGAAATGTCGTATATTCGGGTAAGCTAGAATAAATAGTAATGGCAGTGATGAGGAGTAGTAATCTATAGGCGTCACATTTAGAGAGTCGGCGGGTGGTGCAAGCCGATTGTGACGTATTGAGATGAACTCACCTCAGAGCCTGTATGAGTGAAATTTAGTAGCTTATACCGTTTTCCGCGTTAAGGTTACAAGTTGGACGGTTTACCGTCAATTTGGGTGGCACCGCGGGAGTTTGTAGACAAATCTCGTCCCTTAGATTATTAAGGGACGGGATTTTTTCTTTATAACGTCCCAAATTGTAAATTTAAGGATGACCTTATAAGCGCAACTACGGCTCTGCTGTCACCTAGAGGCTCGGCAATCACCGAGTTTTCTTTATTTTGAAGGAGGAGTTTTTGTTGGGTTATAATCATGGACAAATTGAGAAGAAATGGCAAAACTATTGGAAAGAAAATAAAACGTATAAAATGATTGATAATCCGTCACAACCAAAGTTTTATGCACTGGATATGTTCCCATACCCATCAGGTTCAGGACTACATGTTGGGCATCCGCTTGGTTACATCGCGACGGACATTATTAGTTCATTCAAAAGGAAACAAGGGTATAATGTGCTCCATCCAATGGGGTGGGATGCATTCGGTTTACCAGCGGAGCAGTACGCAATCGACACGGGTAATGACCCCGCTGAATTTACGGCTAAAAACATCGCAACATTTAAAAGACAAATGCAGGATCTCGGATTTTCCTATGACTGGGATCGTGAAATAAATACGACAGATCCATCTTATTATAAATGGACACAATGGATTTTCATTCAGCTTTATAATAAAGGGCTTGCGTATATTGATGAAGTTGATGTCAATTGGTGTCCGGCGCTCGGAACTGTACTTGCGAACGAAGAAATCATCGACGGTTTATCTGAACGGGGTGGACATCCAGTTGAACGCCGTCCGATGCGTCAATGGGTGTTGCGTATAACGAATTATGCAGATCGTCTACTTGAGGATTTAGAAGACCTTGATTGGCCTGAGAGTTTGAAGGATATGCAACGCAACTGGATTGGACGTTCTGAGGGGGCGCAGCTCACTTTTGAAGTAGAAGGTACAGATTATTCTTTTGAAGCGTTTACGACACGTCCAGACACGATTTTCGGCGCAACGTATGCAGTGCTTGCTCCTGAACATAAGTTAGTTGCTAAGATTACGACACCTGAGCAAAAAGAAGCGGTTGCTGCGTATTTAGATGAAGTAAAACTGAAAAGTGATTTAGAAAGAACTGATCTTGCAGACGAGAAAACGGGTGTATTCACAGGTTGTTACGCCATTAACCCTGCAAGTGGCGAGAAAATGCCGATTTGGATTGCTGATTACGTTTTAGTGTCATACGGAACTGGCGCGATTATGGCTGTACCTGCGCATGATGAGCGTGACTATGAGTTTGCGACGAAGTTCGAGCTTCCGATTGTTGAAGTTGTTTCGGGCGGAGATATTTCTAAAGAAGCTTATGTCGGTAATGGTACTCATATTAACTCAGGTTTCCTAGATGGCCTTGGGCAAGATGAAGCGATTGAAAAAGCAATTGCTTGGTTTGTAGAAAAAGGAACAGGTGAAAAGAAAGTAACGTACCGTCTTCGCGATTGGTTATTTTCAAGACAGCGTTATTGGGGAGAGCCGATTCCGATTATTCACTGGGAAGATGGCACGATGACTACTGTAGATGAAGCTGATTTACCACTTGAATTGCCAGTGACTGACAATATTAAACCGAGTGGAACAGGTGAATCACCTTTAGCAAATATCGAAGAGTGGATCAATGTAACTGATCCTGAAACAGGAATGAAAGGTCGTCGTGAAACAAATACGATGCCGCAGTGGGCTGGAAGCTGCTGGTATTACCTTCGCTATATAGATCCACATAACGATGAAATGGTGATTGACCCTGAATTAGCAAAACGCTGGTTACCGGTAGATACATACGTCGGCGGTGCAGAACACGCGGTACTTCACTTACTGTACGCACGTTTTTGGCACAAAGTGCTATATGATATCGGTGTAGTTCACACGAAAGAACCGTTCCAGAAATTGTTCAACCAAGGTATGATACTTGGGGAAGGCAATGAAAAAATGTCGAAATCAATTGGTAACGTTGTTAACCCGGATGATATTGTATTTTCACACGGAGCTGATTCACTTCGTCTTTATGAAATGTTCATGGGGCCGTTGGAATCATCGAAGGCGTGGACGACAAATGGCCTTGACGGAGCACGTCGTTTCCTAGATCGTATTTGGAGATTATTTGTTGATGAAGAAGGAAAACTAAGTTCGAAAATTAACGGAGAATCTGGCGGAGAACTTGAAAAGGTTTACCACCAAACTGTTAAGAAAGTGACGGAAGACTACGAGGGAATGCGTAATAATACTGCCATTTCTCAGCTTATGGTATTCATTAACGAAAGTTATAAAGCAGAGTCTGTCCCAACGGAATATGCTGAAGGATTCCTGAAGATGCTTTCACCAGTTGTGCCACATATTGCGGAAGAACTGTGGGAGTTGCTAGGTCATAACGAAACAATCACATATGAAGCTTGGCCTACGTATGAAGAATCGAAACTTGTTGATGAGACAGTTGAAATCGCTGTTCAAATTAACGGAAAAGTTCGTGCTAGAATAGTCGTTGATAAAGATAGCACAAAAGCAGAACTTGAAAAAATTGCGCTAGAAGATGATGAAGTGAAAGCATTTTTAGCAGGTAAACAAGTGAAGAAAGTCATCGGAATTCCAGGAAGGCTCGTGAACATCGTAGCACCTGGTTAAGAAGAGGAAAACCGCGGAAGAGCTAAGGGCTCTCCCGCGGTTTTTTTGTTTGAAATGATGAGTCAAAGGTCCTCGCTTGCAAGCGAACATGTTCTGGGTGCAAGGAATGGACAAGTGGGTGCAAGCAAAATCCAGTCGAGTGCAAGCGAATCAGGTTTAAACGTGAGTCGCAAATTCCGCTGCATTCATGCCGGCAATTCTTCCGGTTACCAAGGCGGAGGTAATGTTGTAACCGCCAGTATAGCCGTGGATGTCTAAAATTTCTCCACAGAAATAGAGACCATCTTTTTTACGTGAGGCCATCGTTTTCGGCACAATCTCTTTAACAGAAACGCCACCCCCCGTAACGAAAGCACGTTCCATTGGCTGCGTTCCGTTAACAGTCATCGTGAATGCTTTCAACAATTTGGCAAGCGCACGTAATTTTTCTGCCAACATTGTAGCGCCTAATTCAGATTGTGAAATCCCAGCACGGTCAAATAAAAAGTGTAGCCAGCGCTCAGGCACAACGCCCTTTAATGAATTATTGACTTGTTTTTTCGGGTCGTCCCGTACTGTTTTATTAAGCAATTGAAACACTTCTTCCTCGTTCATAGAGGGGAGCGAGTCGATTTTCATATCGACAGGTGCATTGCCATTTTTCATCCGTTCTTTGACGACAAACTGGCTACAGCGTAAAATAGCAGGACCACTAAGTCCAAAGTGGGTAAAGAGCATGTCCATTTGGTGAGTGATTAATGGTTTACCTTTGGCGTTCAAAACGGAAACGGCCACATCGCGTAGCGCAAACCCTTGTAACTCCTTTGAAAGGATAAACTGTTCGTCTGATAACAAAGGTACTTCAGTGGGATAAAGTGTAGTGATTGTATGGCCTGCACGTTCAGCCCATGGATAGCCATCACCTGTAGAACCTGTTTGAGGAACGGCTTTTCCACCAACAGCTAAGATAACGGAGTGCGCGTGAATCTCTTCGCCCGAAGTTAATCGAACACCAAGAATTTTTTCATCATCCATTAATAATCTTTCTACTCGCGTCTCGAGTTTCATGACCACGTTCAAGCGGTCCATTTCAGTAAGCAAAGCGTCGACAACATCCTTTGCCTTGTCGGTTACGGGAAACATACGCCCGTGATCTTCTTCTTTGAGTGCTACGCCAAGGCCTTCAAAGAAATTAATGATATCCTCATTATTGAACACAGAAAACGGGCCGTAAAGAAAGCGACCGTTTCCGGGAATGTTTTTTATGATTTCTTCCTGTGACAATCGATTCGTTACGTTACATCGTCCGCCCCCTGAGATGGCAAGTTTATTGCCGGGCCTTTTCCCTTTTTCAAGGACAAGAACTTTTCTTCCATTTTCAGCGGCGGCAATAGAGGCCATCAATCCAGATGGCCCAGCACCAATTACAACAACATCATACATATATGAAACCACTCTTCCGTTTTTCTTTCATTATACACAACTAGCGGTTAATCGTTGTGAAAAACGGTGTTCGAGGGTAAACTATTAAATAGAATTACGGAGATTGGAAGGATTAAATATGTCGTCTAAACTTGTTCAAGGCACTGCAATATTAACGATAGGGCTCTTTCTTTCAAAGGCACTTGGTCTTTTATATTTGATACCACTCTATGCAATTGTTGGGAAAGAGAGTATGGGGTTGTATCAATACGCCTACATACCGTACAACATAGCGCTTGCTATAGCGATTTCAGGCGCACCGCTCGCAGTGTCTAGATTTGTTGCGAGATATAATGCGCTCGGCGATTATGCCACGGGTAGGAAGTTAATGAAGTCGGGCATGTATGTAATGGCAGCATCAGGCGTACTTTCATTTCTTGCACTATTTTTCTTAGCCGAACCGATTGCGCATATGGTTATTAGTTCAGAAGAACAAATCTATACGGTTAGTCAAATTACGACTGTAATAAAATGGGTCAGCTTTGCTTTACTTGTCGTTCCATTAATGAGTATTGTACGAGGTTTTCTTCAAGGATATCAAAAAATGGAGCCAACCGCGGTATCTCAATTAATTGAACAAATTGTTCGTATAATTGCGGTCCTTGTCGGGGCGTACATCGTCGTTAACTTCATGGGAGAATCCCCGGAAAAAGCGATAAACTTTGCAGTATTCGCAGCGTTTATTGGCGCAATGGCGGGACTTGTGGTTCTTTACAGGTATTGGAGAAAATATAAGCCAGAGTTTGATTATTTGTTGGAAAATAGTGTGTCACCAGATGAAACACCTTCATTTCTGAAGATGTATAAAGAGCTATTTGGTTATCTGTTGCCATTTATTTTGGTTGGTGTTATCAATCCACTTTATCAATTCGTTGATATGGTTACATTTAACGGAGCAATGTTTTCGATTGGATTAGCAGATGTTTCTGATACATATTTAGCAATGCTGAATCTACTTACGCATAAGTTTGTTATGATACCTGTGATGGTAGCGACAGGGTTTTCAATGGCGTTAATTCCTGTATTGACAACGTATTTTACAAAAAATGATCGACAAGGGATTACGCGTTCCCTAGATCAAACTTATCAAATTATGATGTATTTAACGATTCCGCTTGTCATAGGTCTTATTGTATTATCGAATGAGTTTTACGAACTTCTTTATGAAAAAGATGCCATGGGTGCAGAAATTCTTGCAAACTATGCACCGGTCGCAATACTCTTTGGTTTGTTCACGGTAAGTGCTGCAATATTGCAGGGAATAGACCGACACAAGTGGATTATATTCAACTCGTTAACAGGCCTACTCATTAAGTTAGCAATCAATATTCCACTCATTAAATTATTTGAAACAAACGGGGCGATACTTGCAACTGCTATTGGCTATTCGGTGGCTGTTGGTCTGAATATCGCAGTTGTTACTCGTGTACTTGAGTACAAATCAAAAGTGGTGTTTAGAAGACTTATATTAATTAGTATTTTAAATTTCATTATGTTTGTTGTCGTTTATTACCTTCTGAAAGGTTTAACGGCCTTTAGTGCAGTGGATGGGAAAATGCATGCGCTATTATATATTTTAATCTGTGCATTTGTTGGTGGAGCTATTTACGCTTATCTTTCACTCAAGACGGGTCTAGCTCAAAAACTGTTTGGTGAACGATTGACGAGATTTACGAAGAAGCTAGGTTTTTAGGAGGAAGTATGAATGCGTTTAGATAAATTATTATCGAATATGGGATATGGATCGCGAAAAGAGGTGCGTCAGTATTTAAAAAATGGCGCAGTTCGGGTAAACGATGAAACAGAAAAGAAGTCCGGTGCGATTATTAATACCGATAAGGATAGTGTTACACTTTTAGGTGAGCCTGTCGTATATCGTGAATTTATTTACCTCATGATGAACAAGCCACAGGGAGTTCTTTCAGCGACAGAAGATTCGCGAGACAAGACGGTAGTTGATTTACTGAGTGAAGACTTTACTCATTTCAATCCATTCCCAGTAGGGCGACTAGATAAAGATACTGAAGGCTTTTTACTCTTAACAAATGACGGAAAGCTAGCTCATAACTTGCTTTCTCCGAAGAAAAACGTGCCGAAAACCTATTATGCACATATTTCGGGAGAAGTTACGAACCAAGATGCAGAAGACTTTCAAAACGGGGTCGTTCTCGACGATGGCTATAAGACAAAAGCAGGGGAACTTCATATTTTAAAATCTGGTGAAACTTCGGAAATTGAATTAACGATTACCGAGGGGAAATTTCATCAAGTAAAGCGAATGTTTGAAGCCGTTGACAAGAAGGTTGTTTATTTAAAGCGCTTGTCGATGGGGCCCCTTTCGCTGGACGAAGCATTGCCACTAGGCACATACCGCGAATTAACAAATGAAGAAGTTGAGATGCTCTTTCGTACCTCAACAACATAAGAAAAGGGCTGAATCGCATCTAGGGATTCAGCCCTCTTGAAATAGCAGTTACGTAATTATTTTTTTGATGTTGTTGTCCACTTACCCCGGACGGGACTTGTAACAAGGTCATTATACTCAAGGACGTTTAAATCCCTCTGTGCGGTCCGGGACGTGACATCAAATTCTTCAACTATATCTTGAGTCGATACTGTGCCCTGATCCAAAATGAACATGTAGACGCCCTTTACGCGGGTTAACATGCGTTCAGTAGTAGAATTCACTTGTGCAATCACTCCTTTGTCATCATATTCCAAGAAAATGTTGGTCATGAGATTTCTGAATGGTGCTGTGGGTACGTTGAAATTGATCCTGAGTCGCACATCCTTCCCGTAGTAAGTTGCGTCATCAGTGAAAGTATTCTGATAATATAATTATACCTTATAATAGACTTGTGTGCACGAATATTCAATTAAATTGAATGATTAAAGACTTTAGTTGTATTTTTTAAAAAATATATAGGGGGATTACAATTATGCTTTATTTTATGGATGGGAATTTTACGAAGAAAGAGCACTTGGAAATTTCGATTGATGACCGAGGGTATTATTTCGGGGATGGCGTTTACGAGGTCGTGAAGGTTTACAATGATGAATTGTTCACAGCGGAAGAACATTTTAGCAGGTTATTTGAAAGTGCAAGAAAAATAAAGTTGACAATTCCGTACACTGAGCAAGAATTGATTGATGTGGCTCGTGAATTAATCAAAAAAAATAAAGTGTCCAATGGTCATGTTTATATGCAGGTTACACGGGGCTCAGCAGGAAGGCAGCATAACTTTCCAACACCGGCGGTTCCTGCGATTGTCACAGCGTATGCAGTAAATGGAGCCAGACCACTAGGCGATATGGAAAAAGGTGTTTCGGTTAAGTCCGTTGACGACATTCGCTGGTTACGATGCGATATAAAAAGTTTGAATCTGTTAGCAAGTGTTCTAGCAAAGGAAGAAGCTAAAGAAGCAGGGTGCTCGGAGGCAATTCTTCATAGGGATGGTATAGTGACAGAAGGTTCTTCAACAAATATGTTTGCTGTAAAAGACGGTGTCGTATATACGCACCCTGCTACAAATCTTATTCTTGAAGGAATTACACGAAAAGTCGTTGTTCAGTTGTGCCAACAATTGGGTATCCCGGTTGTAGAAGAAGCATTTGCACTTAAAGAAGCATTTGCTATGGATGAGATGTTCTATACCTCAACGACTATGGAAGTTATGCCGGTAACGACTATAGATGGACATGAAATCGGAAGTGGCAAACGCGGGGCGATAACAGAGAAGTTGCAAATCGCATTCACGGCGCAAATTCCTAAGTAACGATTGATTGAGCTTGGATACTATCATTTGAAAAGCTATTCACAACGTAAAGTAGCGTCATGTTTTATACTTTTTAGCGAGAAGGAAGTCCGTTTTCCAGCAAAGAAATACTTGCTGTCTTAAATCGGTTATATTGATTATCCAGTCTGTCCATTTGATGTTGGACAAACGAGCGCAATAAGTCGACTTCTTGAGGACGACGGGGAGAAAGTAGAATGTTAAATTAAGCAATAGGGGGAGTATAATTTTGGATAACTTTAAATTTCACGCGATGCAAATGACTTGGTTAAATGGGGGACTCAACTATTTAGATGGGGGCACGATGTTTGGGCCCGTTCCAAAAGTACTCTGGTCTCGGAGATACGATGTGGATAAAAATAACTTAATTGAACTCGCCACGGATCCTATACTTATTCAATATAACGGTAAAAATATATTGATAGATACTGGGCTTAGTAATGGAAAACTGGATGAAAAATTGAAACGTAATCTCGGAGTAGTTGAAGAGTCTAGCGTGGAAGAAGATCTAGACAAACTTGGACTTACACCAGCAGACATCGATATTATATTAATGACACACTTACATAATGACCATGCGGCGGGATTAACGAAGTGGCAAGATGGGGAACTAATATCGGTCTTTTCAAACGCCGAAATTTATACTTCGCAAGTTGAATGGGATGAAATGCGCGACCCAAATATTCGTTCTAAGAATACATATTGGAAAGAAAACTGGGAACCTGTACAAGACCAAGTAAAGACTTTTGAAGAAAGATTAACAGTTGTTCCTGGAATTGAAATGATTCATACAGGTGGCCATAGTAATGGCCACAGTGTTATTAAGCTAACTCAAAATGGCGAGACGATTCTTCATATGGGTGATTTGATGCCGACGCATGCGCATAGTAACCCCCTATGGGTTCTGTCATATGATGACTATCCAATGGATTCCATTGCCGCAAAAGAATCGCTGATGAAAGAAGCCCTTGCTGGGAACTACTGGTTTAGTTTTTATCATGACGCAATTTATAGGCTTGTAAAATGGGATGAGCCAGGCAAAGAAATTGTTGAAAGTGTAAAAAGGACAAAGCTCTCGAACGAATGAGGCATGAAAAAACCGTTACTCAACTGGATGTTTTCAGTTAAGTAACGGTTTTTCTTTATTATTTTTTTAGGTAGTGTTTATTTTCAAATCGCGGAACTATTTATTAAACTCTAAGGAGTTCGACTACGGTTCCGGTCTTAGCATCTGCGGAAAATTCGAACTGCTCTAACTCGCCGTTCATAATGCGTGAGATGCCGCCACGGTAAACGTCCATATGAATCATTTTCTTGCTGAATGGTTCGGTTTTCATAACGATCCACGAGCCATCAATTGGACCTTCTTCATTAAAGGATTGCTTAATATTTTTTAATACGGCTTCAGCCGATACGTTTGGATCAACCTGGTCAATTACTTTACTAACGACAATCCCTGCTGCTACGCCTGTTAGGATACCAGCTGCGAAATCTTTTATATTCATTTTTAATAAAACCTCCAATATATGACTTTAATTTAGTGTATCACAATATTTAAATAATCCGTAGACAAGCACTTAATCAAAATCATTTATTAGCTAAAGAAGATGGAAGTTTTTAAAATAATCGTCTACACTGAATAGTATACATATTTAATTGGGAGGCTATATTTGTGAATCGTGAAACTTTAGAGATGTTTAAAACACTAACCGAACTTCCTGGGGCACCGGGTAATGAACATGCAGTCCGTAATTATATGCGGGACGAGCTAGGAAAGTATTCGGATGAATTAATCCAGGATAATCTTGGCGGAATTTTTGGTGTAAGAAAAGGGCCAGAGGATAGTCCCCGTATTATGGTTGCGGGTCATATGGATGAAGTTGGATTTATGGTAACTGCAATTACCGATAACGGAATGATTCGTTTTCAACCGCTTGGAGGTTGGTGGAACCAAGTTCTTCTTGCACAACGCGTTGAGCTAATCACTGAAAAAGGACCAGTAATTGGGGTCATAGGTTCAATTCCACCCCATTTGTTAAGTGATGAGATGCGCAACAAACCGATGGATATAAAAAATATGCTCATTGATATTGGTGCAGATGATAAAGAAGATGCAATAAAAATAGGCATTCGACCAGGTCAACAAATTGTGCCGATATGTCCGTTCACGCCAATGGCTAATGATAAAAAGATTTTGGCAAAAGCTTGGGATAATCGTTATGGTTGCGGTCTGGCAATAGACCTTTTAAAGGAAGTACATGGTAAAGAATTGCCGAACACTGTCTATTCTGGTGCAAACGTATTAGAAGAGGTAGGTTTGCGCGGTGCGCAGGCGGCTGCAACGATGATTAACCCCGATATATTTTTTGCGCTAGATGCAAGTCCCGCAAATGATGCGTCAGGTGATAAAAATGAATTTGGCCAACTGGGTAAAGGAACGCTTCTACGAATTATGGACCGTTCGATGATTACACATCGTGGGATGCGTGAATTCATTCTTGATACGGCAGAAACGCATAACATACCTTATCAGTATTTTATTTCTCAAGGAGGAACTGATGCAGGACGTGTTCACATGGCAAACGAAGGGGTACCAAGTGCGGTTATTGGTATTTGTTCCCGTTATATTCATACAGCAGCATCAATTATTCATACCGATGATTACGCAGCGGCCAAAGAACTACTTGTTAAACTCGTAACTTCATGCGATAAAACAACAGTAGAAACGATTATGAGCAACGTATAATATTCTTGCCGCCTTGCACGTCATGTGCGGGGCGGTTTTGATGTTAATGGAGGAAGATAAGTGATGAATTTTATTATTGGATCAGCAAATGAAGCAAAGATACGTGCAACAAAAAATGTAGTGTTGCAATACTTCCCAGAAGCAAAGTTTTCGAGCGTAGATATAGGTTCAGGTGTTTCCAATCAACCATACGGGGATGAAGAAACGCGTCTTGGTGCCATAAATCGAGCATTTAAGGCCAGCAGTTTAAATGGCAGTGCTATCGGAATTGGGCTGGAAGGCGGCGTCAGGCAACTCGATGAGAAGCTGTATATTTGTAACTGGGGCGCATTAATTTTGCCAGATGGCACAAGATTTACGGCAGCTGGAGCACAGATTCCGTTACCTGATTATATAGCTGAAGAAATTAAAAAAGGAAAAGAGTTAGGTCCCGTGATTGAAAATTACTACGGTGGGGAAGGATTACGACATAAAGAAGGTGCGGTGGGTCTCTTGACGAATGGTGCGGTGAGTAGAGATGAACTCTTTTCGCACATCTTGCACTTGTTAATTGGTCAGTGGCAATATTCATTAATTGAGACGTCATAAAAACACTATGAAACCGCTAAGTTGCAACTATTGTCAAAGAGCCTTAAAATAGTAATGGAGTTCAATTTAACGAATGGAGGAACTCGAATGTTCCACTCCTGGAAAAACATATTACTAATCATGCTGTCCACGTTATTTCTAACTGCATGTGGACAATCACTTGAGGATCGAACCGCAAAAGGTTTGAAATCAGCAGAAGAAGCATTTTATGCTAATAATAAAGCGGGAACCGAAGAATTTGATGGTGTTAAACTATACAAGCCAATGGGGTTCACAATAAAAGAAGATTCAGATGCACAAAACATCCTATTTAATAAGAATGATGACACTTTTATTTTGTTCATTAATCCAAACGAGGAAGCAAACAGTCGCCTTTTTTATGACCTTCTCATAGAGGATGAAACAAAAGAAACAGTTGCAATCGAAACTTTCATAGAAAATCGTACATTTGGATTCGTTGCGGTAGTAGAAAGTGGCAATAACCAAGTAGAGTTAATTGTTAGTGTGGGTGGAGCAAAAATAACAACAATTACAAAAGAAAAGAATATCGATACACATTTAAGAATGATGATGGAAATCGTCCGTTCGATCAGTAAACAAGAGTGATTTTAGGTAGATATATATTGGACGGATGGTTTGCCATAGTGGAAACCATTCGTTTTTAGTATGAATGGAGGAGTTTAGTTAATGAAATCGAGAGAGCTAGTGAAAATCTTGAAAGAACGTCTTCCCTCAGAAAACTTTGATTGGAAGTTTGATGAAAAAGCAGATAGGGTTCGCTTAGATCATAAGTTGTTGAATAAAGGAATGGATATTTCCCTTCCTGACATACTCCGCCAATATAGCGAGAAAAAAGAAGCAGCTATTGATGAAGTGGTTTATACAATTGATATGACATTTAAAGCAATGGAACTTGAGCACACTGAAGGGTTTCAAGGTGGCCGCCCAATATATCCTGTTATCCGCTCAACCTCATTTGCGGAGGAAACAGCAGATGGTAATCGGTTTGTCATGAAAGATCATACGGCGGAAACGCGTATTTATTATGCGTTGGATTTGGATACTACTTATCGTCTAATTGATGAGAGTATGCTAGATGCGATTGGCCAAACCGCGCCACAATTAATGGAAGCTGCACAATTTCGAGTGAAATCATTGCCAACGAAGATGAAGAAAGATGAAGTGGATGGCAACTTATTCTACTTTATTAATAATAACGATGGATACGATGCAAGCCGAATTTTGAACACTGCATTTTTAAAGGAAATGAAAGAGAAAGTCGAAGGAGATATGACTGTATCAGTTCCTCATCAAGATGTGTTAATAATTGGTGATATTAGGAATAAAACAGGGTATGATGTACTCGCACAAATGACGATGCACTTCTTCACAAAAGGGAATGTGCCTGTCACGTCGCTGTCATTCATTTATGAAAAAGATGAATTGGAACCAATATTTATTATGGCGAAAAATCGTGTTACACGAAAGAAGGGAAAGTAATTCAATGAATATATTTTATAATGAAAATGGTGTTGGGGAAGTATTGTTAGTCCAAATCGCGTTGACAAAACCTGAAACAGTAGCAGTTGAAACCAAAGGTGATGTGGCTTTAGTTCAAAATGAAGAAACAAAAGAAGTAGTGGCATTCAATATGTTTAACGCTTCGTCGTATGTAGAACTTGTAGATAATGGTGAAGTTAAATTAACTGAAGAACTTGTTGACCAAATACAAAAGGCACTTGTAAAAAATAATGTTGAACTTGAGCTTGATGCAGACTTCACGCCAAAGTTTGTTGTCGGTCATGTCTTATCGATAGAGGGACATCCTAATGCGGATCGTCTAAACGTTTGTTCAATAGATGTTGGGAACGAAACGCTTCAGATTGTTTGCGGAGCTTCGAATATCGCCGCGGGTCAAAAGGTTGTCGTAGCAAAAGTGGGTGCCGTAATGCCGTCGGGTATGGTCATTCGAGATGCGGAACTCCGTGGAGTTGCTTCTTCTGGAATGGTTTGTTCAGCTACTGAACTATCATTACCAGATGCAGTAGAAAACACGGGTATACTTGTGCTAGATGACAAGTTTGTCGTAGGGGAATCGTTTGTAAAGTAAGGCTACAGCTTAAGTGTTCCGCATTCTGCGGGCACTGCTGCAAGCTTATATGGTCTAGGTCTAAAAACGTGCCGAGTGGTACGTTTTTCTTATTTTAGGATATAATTTGATTTCAACTCACTGTAACTGCTAAAATAGAGTAATCGACACGAAATGAGTGATTGTCTTGAATTGGTTTAACCGATTAAAGAACCGTTTTTTTGCAGAAGAAAATGAAAGTAGTGAAAATCCACCACAGCTAGATAATGAATTGATGGAACATGAAGCCGAAAAAGTCGGTACTGTGGAAAAACCAGTATTTCGTTTTCCAATCATTACTGACTCCGAAATTTATGGCTGGGATGAGGATGAAGTAGGTAAACAACGTGAACACCCGGAACTATCGGCAGATCTAGAAGAAGATGATTATGAACCGATTCCATTTTACCAAAACGAGAGATGGCCTAAAAATGACATTCCAACAAACATATATAGGGCGAATTCAACTACAGAAAATCCAAATAATGTGGAACGTAGACACGACTTTGGCGTAAGTAAAGTTGAAAAATCCAAGGAGAAAATAGAACAGATTCAGTCCGTTGAAAAAATGGGGACAAAAAAGTTTAATCCGACCAAAGTGCCTTCACCAATTTTTGGATTCTCGAACCGAGAAAAGCTATCGGAATTGTCGAGTAGGGCCGAAAGTACATTACTACCCAAACCAAAGCGAACAATAGAAACGGGATTAACTTCTATTGAATTAAAGCCTGCTGAGACATCGATTGTAAACGAGTCTATTGGCCGAAGTAACGAACCTACTAAACTAGATGATAATGAACAAAGCTATGAAAAAGTGCAAGAGGAATTAGAGGTTGTACAGCAACAAGTAGTAGTGCAACCAGAGATTGAGCCTGATGTAGTGCTAGAAACAGAGTCTGAAAATGAGTTAGACCCTAAACTACAGCCTGAAGCTGCGCCAGTGTCAATACAAGAACTAGAGCAAGAGCAAGAACAAGTACAAGAGGCGGTACAAGAGGCGGTACAAGAGTTAGAACACGAGCTAGTACAAGATCCAGTTCATGAGTTAGAACAAGAGCTAGTACAAGAGCCAGTACAAGAGCCAGTACAAGAACCAGTACAAGAACCAGTACAAGAACAAGAGCCAGTACAAGAACCAATACAAGAACCAATACAAGAGTTAGTACCAGAACTAGTACCAGAACTAGTACCAGAACAAGAATCAGTAGAACTCGAAGAAAAAGAAGAGAAGAAAAAAGAAAGAATTGTTCCGTTTAATGTACTGATGTTGAAAACGGACAAAGAAAAATTAAGAAAAGCAGCACAACAACTACCAAATGCTGAACTGGATAAAAAAAAGCCCGAAAATACTAGGGAAGAACCCCTAGTAGAATTGGTGGCTTCTGAAGAAGTGGTTGAAGAAGTCGATGAAGAGCCGCATTATGTTTTTCCGTCATTAGATTATCTGATTCCACCCGAACTACATATTGAGGATACAGAGTGGCTTCAGAAACAATCTGAGAAACTAGAAGAATCGTTATCACATTTTGGAATCCAGGCAACAGTTATTGATGCTGTGCAAGGACCGACAGTAACTCGCTTTGAGTTAACTGTAGGGCAGGGGACAAAAGTGAGTCGTGTTAGAAATTTAACGGATGATTTAAAACTTACACTTGCTGCGAAAGAAATTCGTATTCAAGCACCGATTCCTGGAGAAAGTTCCATAGGGATTGAGATTCCCAACAGGCAGACAAGACCGGTTCGTATTTCTGAAGTGATTGGAACGGAAGCATTTAAGGCCTCTGATTCTCCGCTTGAAGCGGTACTTGGACTAGGTTTAACAGGAGAACCCGAGACACTTGATCTCAGAAAGATGCCACATGGTCTAATTGCCGGTGCGACTGGATCAGGAAAATCGGTCTGTATTAATTCAATTCTAGTAAGCCTTCTGTATAAGGCGTCTCCGACGGATCTTAAGATGATGCTAATTGATCCTAAAATGGTGGAACTTGCGCCATTTAATGGAATTCCACATCTCATAAGCCCGGTCATTACTGACGTGAAGGCCGCAACCGCTGCACTTAAATGGGCAGTTAAGGAAATGGAACGTCGCTATGAATTATTAGCACATGCTGGTGTTAGGGATATTGAAAGGTACAATAAAGTAGTCTTGGAGAATCGCAGATTTTCATTGAAGATGCCATACCTACTAATCGTTATCGATGAGCTCTCCGATTTAATGATGATGTCACCGGCGGATGTTGAAGTATCCATTATTAGAATTGCCCAGAAAGCACGTGCGTGTGGAATACATCTTATTATTGCTACGCAACGTCCTTCAGTAGATGTAATTACAGGTACAATAAAGGCAAATATTCCTACGCGTATTGCATTTTCTGTATCGTCTCAAATAGATTCGAGAACAATTATTGATACGGCCGGTGCTGAGCGTTTGCTTGGTAAGGGGGATATGTTGTATCTTGGTAATGGGCAATCTTCATCTACTCGTTTACAAGGGACATTTGTCACGGATGACGAGATTGAACGTATAATAGAACACGTTCGTCACGAAGCTTCCCCAAATTATTTGTTTGGGCAAGAGGAGCTATTGAAAAGTGCAGTTGAAGAGGAAGAAACAGATCCATTGTTTGAAGAGGCTTGTCTCTTTATTTATGAGCAAGGGAGTGCGTCAACGTCCTTATTACAACGCAATTTCAGCATAGGCTATAACCGTGCTGCAAAGCTCATGGATCGAATTGAGAAGCATGGCTTTATTTCCGAACAAAGGGGAAGTAGGGCACGCGAAGTTTACATGACACAAGCAGATATAGACCAATTAACAGAATCAGTATTTTAACGTTTAGACCTATAATTAATTGCATAATTTATTGTGAAATAGGGAATAGATAGTTGAGTATAAAGGGAACCAAAAAGGTCCCGGGAGGTTACCAAATGACATTGTATCATTTTATAGGAATCAAAGGAGCAGGCATGAGTTCGCTTGCACAAATTCTTCATGATTCTGGACATAACGTACAGGGTTCTGATGTGGAGACATATTTTTTCACTGAAGACTCTTTGCTTGAGAGAAATATACCAATCTTTTCATTTGATGAAAATAATATTAAAGAAGGCATGACGGTTATCGCGGGAAATGCTTTTCCGGACAGTCATCCTGAAATTGAAAAAACACGCGAACTAGAAATTGAGCTAATTCGTTACCACGAATTTCTGGCAAGTTATATGCAAGACTTTATATCAATAGGCGTTACAGGAACGCATGGGAAAACATCAACAACTGGACTTCTTTCACATGTGATTTCCGGTTATTCACCGACATCATATTTAATAGGTGATGGTACGGGAAAAGGGCTTGAAGACGCAAAGTACTTTGCTTTTGAAGCATGTGAATATAAGCGACATTTTCTCGCGTATGAACCTGATTATGCGATAATAACAAATATCGATTTTGACCATCCAGATTATTTCAAAGACCTAGCCGATGTACTTGATGCATTTGGTGACATGGCATTACGAGTGAAAAAAGCGATAATTGCTTGTGGAGATGATCCACATTTGCAGGAAATTCAAGCAAATGTACCTGTCGTATATTACGGATTTGACGAGTCAAACGATTTTGCGGCGAAAAACATTGTAAAAAATGCAGAAGGCTCAACATTTGATGTTTATGTCCGTAGTGAATTGTATTATACATTTAATATTCCACTTACGGGAGATCATGCGATTCTAAACGCGCTTGGCGTTATTGCACTTTGTCATTATGAGGGGATACCCGCGTCAATCGTTCAAGATGGGCTATTGAGTTTCGATGGTGTTAAAAGACGGTTTACAGTTATGGAAAGCAATGATCGAGTAATTATAGATGATTACGCGCATCATCCGACGGAAATTAAGGCGACGTTACAATCAACCCAGCAAAAGTACCCGACTAAAGAAGTGGTTGCGATTTTCCAGCCCCACACATTTACTCGTACAGCTGCGTTGCTTGATGAATTTGCGCATAGTTTGGAAACTGCTGATCATGTTTATCTATGTGATATTTTCAGTTCAGCACGCGAACAGGCTGGCAAAATAACGATTGATGAGCTCCTTAAAAAGATGCCGGGTGCAGTACATCTGGAACTTGATAATATTGAGGTACTTGAAAAACATGGAAGCGCAGTCTACCTCTTTATGGGTGCAGGCGATGTGCAAAAGTATTTAAATAAATTTAAATTAATGTTAGATAAAGAGGAAACAGCTTAAACTTCTATTGTTTAGCTGTTTCTTTTTTTCTAGAAAATTAAATCTTTCCAAGTTATTATCAAAAACTCTTCTTGAAAAGAAGGGATTTTAAGACAGGCAACGAATAGGTTATACAGACATAACGTTTAAGTCCTGATGAAAAAGGGTAAACAATGTTATGACAGTTAATAATTGGGAGGACATGTCTTTGGATAGTTTATTGTATATAGCGGCTATCGTCGCTGCACTTGCATTTTTAATTTTATGTGTAAGTCTTGCTATGACACTGTTCTCATTAAAGAACACATTGCAAAGCGTTTCTGAAACTATGGACGGTTTATCTGTTCAGTTGGAAGGTGTTACAAAAGAAACAACCGAACTACTTCAGAAGACAAATACTTTGGCCGATGATATTAAACAAAAATCGGACAAATTAAATTCTGTTGTTGATGCGGTGAAGGGTGTCGGTGATTCTGTCACCGGAATTAATACATCCGTTCGTCGTGTGACCAATACGGTCGTGCAGGAAGCGGATAAAAACAGCGATAAGGTGGCTCAAGTGATGCAGTGGAGTCATGTGGCCATAGAAATTATGGACAAGATGAAGGAGCGTAAACGAAGCACCCGAGGTTGGAAAAGTTACGAACCAAGATAAGAGTTGACCATTTAAATTTTATAGGAGGAATAAATATGAGTGAAAACAACAATAATGAAATGAGAAATAGCCACGAGTTTGATCCTGGACAAGAGCCAAGCATAAACACAGACGGACAATCATCATATCAGCCAGATCAATATAATTTTAATGATCGTGGATATACGGATTCATTTTATGAAGATGATTATGAAGATTCAGGAGCTGGGAGTTTCCTCCTTGGTGCGGTTATCGGCGGCGTAATAGGTGCGGCTGCAGCACTATTCCTTGCACCGAAAACAGGTAAGGAAATGCGTGAAGATATATCAACACAAGCAGTTCATTTGAAAGAAAAAGGTATTGAAATTTCTACTGTTGCAAAGGACAAGGCGACTGAGTATTCAACAGTTGCAAAAGACAAAGCATCTGAGTATTCATCAGTTGCAAAAGACAAAGCATCTGAATATACGTCAGCTGCAAAAGACAAAGCATCTGAATATACATCAGCTGCAAAAGACAAAGCATCTGAATATACATCAGCTGCAAAAGACAAAGCGTCTGAATATAAATCAGTTGCTAAGGACAAGGCATCTGAATTTACTTCAGTTGCAAAGGGAAAGACAGAAGAGGTAACAAAATCGATACAAGAACAATCTGGTCAATTCGTAGATAAAGTGAAATCTATGACTTCGAAAACTTCAGTACCAATGGATGATGGGACTGCTTCATTAGAAGGCGAAGAGGCTATTGAGTTTGTTGAGAAAACAGAGAATATCATTCAAGAAAAATTAGAAGAAGCAGAACAACTCACTACATCAACAGCAGATGCAATGAAAAAAGCGGTTGTAAAAGCTGACTAATAGTAAAAAAAGCTAGTAAAATGCCCGAAAGTTGGAGTTAACCGACTTTCGGGCATTTTTATGTTTTGGCAATGGTGTGTTTAAGTAGCCTCATAAACAAGGCGATGCAGCAAGGAAAAAATTTTGAGGTTTCACCGCCGTAAATTGGATAGCTGAATTCAGCATGAGAGTTATTTATTAGAAGTTGACATATTCCAATTAAATCATGAGAAGAAGTATCGTCATTCTCAACAATGAATTTGAAAGTATTTATACTTGGCTTCGGTTACATCACAACCGACTAGCAGTACGGTCTTATATGCAATGCCTTTGCTGTGCTCTGTGAGTTCAGTGTCTGGTGTTCAGGCAACAATATGGGCTAGAGCGTCGTGCAGCCTTCCTATGGATGAGGGACAAGGCCTTGGATTGACGTATCGATTTAAGTTTAACTCCTCCATTTCAATTCCAGCAGCGTTAGGAGGATGCATAGAAGTTCTGCAACAACCTGGGTATCGAAGTCGCAATAACTTTCATCGAGGGGAGTGATTTGTTAGGTCTCTCAGATTTCCAATTATTTCGATGTCCAAATTGTGATGACGTACAGAATATGCGATACAGTAGTAATAATTATTAACAGGGCTTTTGTTAAATTGGTCATCATAATTACTAGTTGTCTTACGGCTAGACCAATCGATTCTATTCATCAACTAAAATTAATAATTGAATAAATCGTGCTTGATTTCTAATCAATCTTTAGTTTCAAGAATACTATTTGTTAAACTTAAAATATTATGTATTTGGCAAACATTCATAGATCTATCACTTTGCTCATTGGAAAATAAACTGGCATAGTGGTAAGAATCTTTTCTTCTATTAAATTAAAACTAACATCGGATTATGTTCTAATACCGTGTCCGAATAATGTTAAAGTTATGAATTCCACTCTTTTTAACGAAAATAGCGATATTTGTATGAAATATTAGGACTTTGCGTGACTTTTCTAAAAGTACTCTCTATAATAAGTCTATTCACAAAAAATGTAACATACATTCTAGGCTAATGAATAAGAATAGTATGTACGGGAGGAGATGGACATATGGGACACCTTAATCTTGATGAATTAAGAGACCATGTAAACGGATTGAATACGAAAATTTTGGATTTGATTAACGAAAGAACGGAACTTGTTCAAGAGATTGGAAAAGTAAAAGAAAAACAAGGTGTTAATCGGTATGACCCTATCCGCGAACGTGAAATGTTAAATGAACTTAAAGCATATAATAAAGGACCACTACCAGACGGGGTAATGGAACATATTTTCAAAGGAATATTCATGTCGGCACTTGAAATACAAGAAGACGACCAACGAAATGCTTTACTTGTTTCTCGGAAGAAGAAAGCAGAAGATACGATTGTTGACGTTAACGGAGCCAAAATTGGGAATGGATTGCCTACATTTATTTTTGGGCCGTGTGCAGTAGAATCATACGAACAAGTGCTAGCAGTTGCAGAAGCTGTTAAAGCAAAAGGCCAAAAGTTTTTACGGGGTGGCGCGTACAAACCTAGAACATCGCCTTATGATTTCCAAGGTCTTGGACTAGAAGGATTACAAATTTTGAAGAGAGTATCTAACGAAACTGGATTATCAATTGTCAGTGAAATTATTACACCTTCACATTTGGAAGAAGCATTAGAATACGTAGATGTTATTCAAATAGGTGCACGTAACATGCATAACTTTGAATTATTGAAAGAAGTAGGTGCTGTTAATAAACCAGTCCTATTGAAACGTGGATTTGCAGCAACAATTGATGAATTTATTAATGCAGCTGAATATATTATGGCGCAAGGGAATGACCAAATCATTCTTTGTGAGCGAGGAATCCGTACATACGAGCGCGCTACTCGTAACACGCTCGATATCTCTGCAGTTCCAATTCTTAAGCAGGAAACACATTTACCGGTGTTTGTCGATGTCACCCACTCAACTGGAAGACGCGACCTGCTCATTCCAACAGCTAAGGCAGCACTTGCAGTAGGCGCAGATGGCGTAATGGCAGAAGTGCATCCGGATCCGGCAGTAGCCTTATCTGATGCGGCTCAACAAATGGATCTTACTCAATTTGATGAGTTCTATTCATCTATGATGGACTTTATGAAGATTCATGCGTAAAATAGTATAATGGACGCCGGACCTTAATTGGTTCCGGCGTTTTGAATCGTTTACAACTATGAATTTGAATAAAGGAGGGGAAAACGATGGCGGTCACAATTTATGATGTAGCACGTGTTGCCAATGTTTCGATGGCAACGGTTTCACGCGTCGTCAATGGCAACCCAAATGTTAAACCGTCAACAAGAAGACGGGTACTTGACTGTATAGAGGAGCTAGGATACCGACCGAATGCGGTCGCTAGGGGTCTGGCTAGTAAAAAGACGACAACAATTGGTGTCATAATTCCGGATATTTCAGCTCACTTTTACGGAGAACTTTCCCGAGGGATTGCTGACGTGGCAACGATGTATGAATATAATATTATTATATCCAATTCTGATGAACGGCCAGAACGAGAACTAGAATTGCTTGTCGATCTTTTTGGAAAACAAGTGGATGGCCTCATTTTCATGAGTGATTCAGTGTCGGATGAAGTTCGAAAAGAAATGTCGCGAGGCACTGTTCCGATTGTTTTTGCGGGAACAGTAGACAAGGAGAACCAATTCGCAACTGTTAATATTGATTACGAACAGGCATCTTTTGAGGCTGTGTCAAAGCTTGTAGCGAACGGGCATAAGAAGATTGCATTTATAACAGGACCACAGACACGGGATATTAATCGTGACTATAAGAAGGTTGGTTATGAACGTGCATTAAAAGAGGCGGGAATCTCTCTAGAAGATGATTATATCATTGAGATTGACGACAATTATGATAGTGCATATGAAGGTTGGAAAAAAGTTGAAAGTCTCGAAGATGGACCGACTGCATTATTTGCAGGCAATGACCAGCTAGCTGTGGGTATTTTGAATGGTTTGCGAGATGCAGGATATTCAGTTCCGGACGATTATGAACTCATTTGTTTTGAGCATTCAATTCTCGCTCGTATCGTGAGGCCGCAACTTTCAACTGTAGCAGTTCCACTATACGATTTAGGGGCAGTCGCAATGCGCTTACTAACAAAATTAATGAACAAAGAAGAAATAGAAGAAAAGAAAGTGCTTTTACCGTATAGATTTGTAGAAAGAGATTCCGTGAAATAAAGAACTCTAGTTGCGCTTATAAGCCCATCTACGAGCTTAAAATTATTTGAAGTTATAAAGAAGAGCTGCCTTTTTAATCGGAAAAATCCGGTTATAAAGCAGCTCTTTTTTATTATGTTGAAAATTGGGTTCGACTAAAGTTAGTCGTTTGAGTTTTCTGCACGAATGATATGTAATGATTGGCTGAGCATTTGTGCATTCTTTTCAGTAATCTCATCTTTTCTTGGAATCGCTTTATACAAAGGCAATGGATCTTCCCAAGTATTGATAAGAGGAATCGGAGCCTCTTTCTGCCAAGTTTCTAGCCAGTTCTTTGGCAATGGACCTCTAGGTACCTCTTGACCGCTCATGGCCACCCAAAGATGCGACCAGGCACGTGGGACGACTCGCCATATATCATAACCACCACCACCGACAGCTATCCATCGACCTTCACAATACTTGTTCGCCATTTCACGTGCAACACGAGGGATTTCCTCAAAAATTTTCATAGTCCCATATAGATGTGTAAGCGGATCAAAGTAATGCGCATCCGCCCCATTTTGGGTAAGAATTACATCAGGTTTAAAAAACTCCATTACTTCAGTCATTGCTGTTCGATAGATATCGAGAAATGAATCATCTTCTGTAAAAGCATCAATAGGGAAATTAAAAGAGGTTCCATACCCTTGACCATTGCCACGTTCGGCGATACTTCCGGTGCCCGGGAACAGATAGCGTCCTGTTTCATGAATAGATAGAGTGCAAACTTCAGGGTCGTCGTAAAAACTCCACTGAACTCCATCGCCGTGATGCGCATCTGTGTCTATGTAAAGAACTCTAGCTTTGTATTTTTTTTGTAAATATTTAATAGCAACAGAACTGTCATTGTAAACGCAAAATCCGGATGCTCTTCCACTGAATCCGTGGTGAAGACCGCCGCCTAGATTAAGAGCGTGGCGTGCACGTCCACTCATCACTTCATCAACGGCAGTAAGTGTACCGCCAACAAGCATTGCACTTGCTTCGTGCATATTCGGAAAAATGGGTGTATCCTCGGTTCCAATTCCGTACATTTCACCGACGGAATCAGTTATTTCACCTTTACTTGCTTTTTTTACGATGTCGACAAATTTCGCATCATGCGCGAGAAGGAGTTCCTCATCCGTCGCCATTCGTGGGGGAATAATGTCCGAATCCTCTAGTAAACCGGCCTTCTTTAATAAGTCAACAGTTAGTACAATCCTTTTTTGGTTAAATGGGTGGGTCTCAGAGAAAGAGTAATTAAGTTGATCGTCCGAATAAATAAAGACGGCCTCTTTACTCATCGCTCTAATCCTGGAAAGTTTGGCCAAAGAACCTCAAAGCCACCCGCTTTAAGTCCCTCGATGATGTTTATCGGATTCATCGTTTTAATTCGTATGACAAGAATTTTGCTTGAAATATTTTGTTTGTCAGGATAAACAAGAACACTTAGTACGTTTGTTTTTTGTTCATGGAAGACCTTTGAAACTTCAAAAAGAATACCCGGCGTATCAGGTACGCGAATTTCAAGCTGCGAACCTGGCTGATGTGCACCAGTCAGCTCGATATATTTGTATAGCAAGTCTGTTTCAGTAATAATTCCAACGAGCTTATTGTTTGAAACAATTGGGAGTGATCCGATTTTGTTACGGTAAAAAATAACTGCAGATTCTTCAACGAAATCCATAGGATGACCGATGATTGGGTTTTTGGTCATTATCGTAGAAATCTCAATATCATAGATATCGATGGCCTTATGATCTGAAAGGATAGACGGTACTACTTCTTTTAAATCGCGATCTGTAATAATACCCACAACCGTCCGATCTTCGGTAATGATAGGTAAATGTCGAATCTTTTTATCGCGCATGACTTCAAGTGCATCTCTAACGGTATTTGTCGGTTGCAATGTGATAACATCTGTGGCCATAATTTCTTCAATTAACATTTATTATTACCTACTTTCGTGTTAATACATAAATCGATTTTGGAACCGAAGATTGTCAAACTGTTGAACAGATTCTGGACTAACTCTTTTGCCGATTCTCGCCATTAAACAGTTTGCTGGATGTGAACTAATTTCAGGCTCATCAGTGGCATAATATTCAAGACCGCCAACCTTCATCATTTTCTCCATGATCTTTCTGTATTCCCAAACGTTTAGACCGGTCCCTTTTAAATCCCAATGCCAATAGTATTCAGTTGTTAGAATGATGTAATCCTCCATAGCATCATCCATCATTGACACTTGTAGTAGAGCTTTACCTACTCCACCTGCTCGAAACTTAGGGGCAACTTCAATTGCTCCAAGTTCTATTAAATCAGTCATGTTTCCCTCTGACCACCGCTCTAAAGGATCAGGGTACAGGTAGGTGACATATCCCACGACTTTGTTTAATTCTCTGACGATAATAATCCTGCCTTCAGGAAGTTTAGCAATTTCGATTAATGCTTTGTGTTGCTGCGCAGGAAGTCTAAATGCTGTTAAGTCTTCGTGGAAATCAAGTCTTGCCAATTCTTCAGAAGAAATGGGGCCTTCAACGATAATATCGCCATTTTTATGTTTGATTTCCATCGCATTATACGTTTTAACATGTTTCAAAAAATCACCGCCTCACTTATCTGTAACTATCTATATAGTATACAACAAAAGCACGGATACAAGACGTCAAATTCTAACATTGCTAAAAACAGAGTAAAAAAATGAATTACTCACATATTTCAGTCAGGTTATTGTAGAATAGAGTTATGTACTCGCTTGAGAAAGGATGATATTAGTGGGATTGAAAACGCTACCAGTTATAAAAGGGGATTATGAATTAAAAAATTATGAACTTACCAAAACCGAATTCACTTGGACAGATGCGGAAAAAGAATTCAGTTGGCATGAAAGCGGAAAAATGAACATTGCTTACGAAGCGGTTGATCGACATGCGGATTCTTTTAGGAAAAACAAAGTCGCGCTATACTATAAAGATAGCGAACGAAAAGAAGCATATACATATAATGAAATGAAAAAGATGACGAATAAAACGGCGAACGTGTTGCGCAATCAGTCATCTTTAGAAAAAGGGGACAGGCTTTTCATATTTATGCCGCGTTCTCCGGAGCTGTACTTTTCGGTGCTTGGCGCTCTGAAACTTGGCGTTATCGTAGGGCCTCTATTTGAGGCGTTTATGGAAGACGCGGTTTATGACAGGCTATATGACAGTGAAGCGAAAGCAATTGTCACGACACCTGAACTACTGAAACGCGTCCCGTTAGATAGATTGCCCAAATTAGAAACCGTATTCCTTGTAGGCGAAGATATCCAAGAAGACGAAAAAGTGATTGACTTTTCAACTCATTTAAAGAATGCATCAAGGCATTTTCAAATCGAGTGGATGGAAAAGGGAGATCCGACTCTTCTTCACTATACTTCGGGTTCTACAGGAAAACTAAAAGGGATTGCACTCGTTCAGGAAGCGATGGTTCAACAACTGCAAACGACACGTTGGGTCCTTGATTTGAATGACGAAGATATTTATTGGTGCACGGCAGATCCAGGGTGGGTGACAGGTACCGTATATGGTGTTTTTGGCCCTATGCTAGCAGGTGCAACGAATCTTGTACTTGGGGGTAGATTTTCACCTGAAAGTTGGTACGGGGCAATCGAAGATTATGGCGTTACGGTTTGGTACAGTGCTCCAACTGCATTTCGAATGCTTATGGGCGCAGGGGAAGGCCAATTACGTGGGTTTGATTTGACAACACTTCGCCATGTCCTTTCTGTAGGCGAGCCATTGAATCCCGAGGTTATCCGGTGGGGAACCGACTCGTTTAAATTAAGAATACATGACACGTGGTGGAAGACGGAAACCGGTGGACATATAATTTGTAACTTCAATTGCCTTCCAATTAAAGTAGGTTCTATGGGGAAAGCGGTGCCTGGAATTGAGGTAGCAATTATTGACCGCCAAGGAAATGTGTTACCGCCAAAGGAAATGGGCAATTTAGCAATTAAAAAGGGTTGGCCAGGGATGATGAGCAAAATCTGGAACAACGAAACTGCATATGAATCAAGTTTTATAAACGATGAATGGTATATTTCGGGAGATTCTGCCTATATAGATGAAGACGGGTATTTTTGGTTCCAAGGTCGGATAGATGATGTAATTATGACAAGTGGGGAAAGGGTTGACCCATTCGAAGTTGAAAGCAAGCTTCTTGAGCACCCTGCGATCGTTGAGGCTGGTGTAATTGGAAAACCAGACCCTGTACACGGAGAAGTTATTAAAGCTTTTGTGGCGCTTCATGAAGGTTATGATTGCTCTAATGAATTAAAAGAGGATATTCAGCAATTTGTGAGAAAAGGGCTTGCGGCATATGCGGCTCCTAGGGAAATTGAGTTTAAGGAAAAGCTTCCGAAAACGCGAAGCGGAAAAATTATGCGCCGCGTGTTGAAATCATGGGAACTCGAACTATAGTCTGTAGATACCGACAAAAAAAGCTTGCACATCAATCTAACGATTGTGTGCAAGCTTTTATTTAATCTTTATCTTCCTTCTCTTTATCCTCTTCTGGAGGAGTCTTGTCTTTATCTTTGTCTTTCTCTTTATCTTTATCTTTCTCTTTATCTTTTTCTTTTTCTTTTTCATCCTCTTTAGGTGGAGGGGTCTTATCTTTGTCCTTATCCTTGTCTACTTTAACCTCTTCCTTTTCGGTATCCTCTTTCTCTTTCTCTTTCTCGCTTTCCCTATCTTTCTCAACTTCCACAGGTTTTTCTACTTCTAGTGTTACTGTATTCGAAGGGTTTGATAGTTTACCTGTGATATCAACGGCGGTAACGTAGAAGGAACCAGCACCAATAGAATAAGAATTTCCTTGGCCACTACGAATCGTACCAATTTTCTTGCCGTCTTTCGAATGAACGTAATAACCAATTACATCATTAGAAGCCGAATTCCCCCAAGTTATTTTTTTATCAGTTATTGAAACGCTAACCGGTTGCGGTGCAACATTATCCGCTTGGAACTCTGAGGTAGATACAATACTCTTTGAAAAAGGTGAATTCTGAGGGAATAGATATGCTGGATCCCCTCCGAGCGGGCTCAGTATTCGATCAATATATTTTTGTGTAATACCAGACGATCCTCCTGATGAAACAAACTCGGATGGTGTCGATGGTAGTGCATTGTACTTTTTCCCGTTTATTAGAACATATGAAGATGATGAACCGAGACTGTCATCGGGTTTGGTCGGTAAGAAAACACTTGCATTGAATAAGTCCGACTTGACAAGTCCAGCAGCAGAGCATGCCGGGGAAGGAGCAAGTCCGGAAATTCCGCAAAACGAGCGGGTTACAACGCCTTCAGGGACTTTGAAACGTTCCCCTGCATTTACAATTTCGGGCTTAACCTTGTTCATCCCATTCATTAGTTGTGCAAACAACATATTGACACGTGTACTTGGTTCACCGTATTGGTTTGAACCACTCTTAAGCGATGTAGTCCGAGATTCATATCCGAGCCATACTCCCAGGGAAATATCTGGGTTATAGCCAACGAGCCATACATCACCAAAATTATCTGTTGTCCCTGTTTTTGCTGCAAGGTCGATATTGAAATTCAAGTTTTTCTTCATAGTTTGCGCGGTACCTCTATGATTTGTCAACACATCCCGTAGCATATCTGTAACAATGTAAGATGTTTGTGGACTAAATACGTCAACAGGCTCGACCTTATGCTCGAAAACGATATTCCCATCCATATCTTCAATTCTGTCAATCATTTGTGCATCGATGAATTTACCGCCATTGGCAAAAGTAGCAAACGCATTTGTGTTTTCTTCAACAGTTGTTTCAACTGTTCCCAAGGCATCTGCAAGACCGCCTCCACCGGTGTTTGTGAATCCCATTTTCGTTAAAAATTGGAATGGGTTCTTGTCTAATATTTGTGCGTATAGCCGAGCAGCCGCAACGTTTTGTGAAGAGGCTAGAGCTTGACGGGCTGAAATGATGCCCATTTGCTCAGTTGGAATAAAGTTTTTTGGCCATATAGAGCCATTATTTCCTTTGAACCAAACATCTGCAATGGGGCTACCAGCACTTGCTACGCCAAATTCTATAGCAGGAGCATAAACGAGCAGTGGTTTCATGGAAGAACCGTTGTGGCGGAACTCCTGTGTGGCATGATTCCAAATTTTCTCCTTTGGGTCTCTTCCTCCAACAAAGGCAAGAATTCTACCTGTGCTATTTTCAATAGCCATCGCGCCTACTTGGACGGGACTAGGTGTTGCTATCTCTTTTCCAGTTTCTTTATCTATGCTTACTGGCATAAGGGTTGGCCCATAATTGGGAAAGTTATTTTTTATTTTCTGGAATTCGTCATAAATATCTTTATCAATTGTTGAATATATTCGATAGCCATCGGTAGTCATAGAGCGGCGAGCTAAAATTAAATATTTATCTTCAAGCTTCTTTTCGTTATCAAGTCGTTCCGGGTCAATGTTATCCTTTTCCGCCAAAACTTTCGCAAGAACTTGAACGGTTCTATTTTGAATTTCTTGTGTTAAAAAAGGGTAACGTTCATTTGTGCGCTGGGTTGGTTTACGGAAATCTTTTTTAATATCATAAGCCAGCGCATCGTTATATTCTTTCTCGGTAATATATTCTGTTTCTTTCATTCGGTATAGCACTGTTTTCATTCGATCAATGCCGGGTTTTAATTGTTCGTCCTCTTTTAATCTCTCGTTATTGTTATTAAGAGGCTTGTTATAAAAAGGCGTGTAAGCAAAAGGTGCTTGGGGAACACCGGCAATAAATGCAGCTTGTGGTAATGTTAAATCCTTCGCCTTCACATTAAAAATACCTTGAGAAGCAGCTTCGATTCCAGCAATGTTATCGCCATTAGAATTACGACCATAGGGAATGATATTTAAGTAAGCCTCCAAAATTTCTTCCTTGTCCATAAAGTGTTCTAGTCGCATGGCGAGTAAAATTTCTTTGGCTTTACGCTCGTAAGACACCTCATTAGTTAAAATTTGTATCTTTATTAATTGCTGAGTTAATGTCGAGCCGCCCGTTTGACTATCAGAGTTTGTCACGTCTTGGAAAATTCCACGGAAAATAGCTTTGGGAACAACACCTTTATGCGTCTCGAAATATTCATCCTCTGTAGCAAGGACTGCATCGATAACATAGGGTGAGACATTTTCAAGCTTAGTTTCTGTTCGGGCGATATCAGCACTAATTTGCCCGAGATAAACATTGTTTGCCAAGTAAATTTCAGACGTTTCTTCATAAGAGAAAATTTGGTTTCTCATTTCATCTTTTGAACGAAGCGGTTCTTTGGCTACAAGTGAGGCAAAATAGCCCGCACCCACGGAAGCCCCGAATACAGTCAAGGTTGCTACAAATACTAAAGATAGTAAAAATAAGTTCCAAGCAACACCAGATGTGATTCGTAAGCGTTTTGCCCACATTGTTTTGGTTAACGACTCTAGCCTTTCTTCTATTAATTGAATACGATTTTTATTTTGTTTTGACAACTCAATCAACCTCCTTAAATCGTTCCTATTATAACACAATTTTTTAGACTTCAATCAATTTTGATTGACAATCTTTCGTAATACGATATTCTTAATAGTATATAGTATTTCCGCATTATGAAAAAGTCGAAGTAGTGTCAGAGGAACCGTTTAGAGAGGCAGCGGCAGGTGAAAGCTGTTCGGTAGACTGTACATGAATTACAACTTTGGAGTGTGGCGCACACGTAGCGTTATTACGTTTCGAGCGGAGAATTTTTATTCTCAAGCTGGGTGGTACCGCGTTACTTTAAAACTAGCGTCCCTGCATGATTTTTTTAATCGTGTGGGGATTTTTTGTGTTCAGTTTTAAGTGTTCGCTTTATGATTTTTAGATAATAGGAGGAGTTCAAATGACAAACGCATTAATGGAAGATCTAAAGTGGAGAGGCTTGTTATACCAACAAACCGACGAAAAGGGTCTTGAAGAATTATTATCAAACGAAAAGATTTCACTATACTGTGGTGTGGATCCAACGGCTGACAGCATGCATATTGGTCATATCGTTCCACTTTTAACGCTACGCCGGTTCCAAAATCACGGGCATCGTCCAATGTTACTTGTTGGCGGAGCGACGGGTATGATCGGAGATCCATCTGGTCGTTCGGAAGAGAGAATACTTCAAACGACTGATCAAATTGACGATAACGTTGTTGGTATTACGAAGCAGATGGAAAGAATATTTGACTTCAATGCTGAAAATGGCGCAAAAATGGTGAACAATAATGACTGGATTGGCTCATTAAGCATCATTGAATTTCTACGTGATTACGGAAAACTATTAGGCGTTAACTACATGCTGGCTAAAGATAATGTCGCATCACGTCTGGAAGATGGCATTTCATTCACGGAGTTTTCTTACATGCTGATTCAAGCAATCGATTTTAATCACCTTTATAATAACTACGGTTGTCGTGTTCAAATTGGTGGCTCGGATCAGTGGGGGAATATTACGACTGGACTTGAAATTATCCGCAAAACACATGAGGAAGAAACGAAAGCATTTGGAATTACGATTCCACTTGTTACTAAAGCGGACGGCACAAAGTTCGGGAAATCAGCGGGTGGTGCTGTATGGCTCGATGCGAAAAAGACATCTCCATATGAGTTTTACCAATTCTGGATTAATACAGCAGACGCCGATGTCATCAAGTACATGAAAATCTTCACATTTATTGAACGTGAAGAAATTGAAGCGCTAGAAGTCTCTGTCCAAGAAGAGCCGCATTTACGAATTGGACAGAAAACACTTGCTGAAGAAATGACGCGACTTGTTCACGGACAAGAGGCATTAGACCAGGCGATTCGCATATCTCAAGCGTTATTTAGCGGAGATTTAAAAACACTTTCTGCGGATGAAATGCGCGATGCTTTCAAAGACGTACCTTCATCTGAAATGGCGAAAGAAGATAAGAATATTGTAGACTTCATCGTTGAAGCGGGTATTTCATCATCTAAACGCCAGGGAAGAGAAGATGTAAAGAACGGTGCGATTTCATTGAACGGAGAAAGAGTAACAGATACAGCTTATGAAGTGAGTGCCGAAGATCGTTTGGAAGATCAATTTACAATTGTTCGCCGCGGAAGAAGAAACTATTCGATGGTGAAGTTCGTTTAAAATATTAGTTAACGTATTTTTGCCTTGTGGTGCATAAATTGTACGTGTTACGCATAAATAGTTGTAGCGGCGCATAAACTGTTTTTCCGGCGCATAACTCTTGGCGAGGGCGCATAAATTCGTACACGCGCGAATAAGTGCTATAAATATGCATAAAAAGTAACTAATTAAAGACTGCTACCCATTATTGTGGATAGCAGTCTTTTTTGAAATCAAATAGTTACTACCCATTCTGGTAGTGATAAATCTTCATAAACATCTGGATGAATCATTTTGCCTAACTTCAATGCGCCTTCCAAAAGACGTGGGGAAGGGCGACAGTATAGTTCTTCTTCCATAATTGGAAAACGGTTGTTTTGAATTGCAGATAGCTCTTTCCAACCTGGTCTTTTCAAAACGACTTCTTTTTTTACTTTATCGGTCCGTACACCGACCCAAGCGAGTAAGATATAATCAGGGGCTCTTTCCAACACATCGTCCCAGTCAGTCTGGACATTTGCAAGTTCTACGTCGCGAAATTCATTTAAACCACCAGCGATTTCGCTAATTTCGGTCAGCCAGTTTATGCGGCCGGGTGTGAATATCGGTTTAGGCCACCATTCCCAATAAAGCGTAGGCGTTTCAGCAACAGTGCCTGCACGTTTTTTCATTTCATCAATGAAAGATAAATATTCTGATGCAACCTTTTTAGCATGATCCTCGATACCACATGCTTTACCAACAGTTAAAAGATCTTCTGCGATATTATCAAGACTTTGTGGATCTAGTATAAGATGAGGAATTTGTCGTCTTTCAAGTTCAGCAATATTCTTTTCCATCCCGGGTACACTAAGCGATGCTAACACTAAATCGGGTTTAAATGATTCCAGTTTATCGATATCAATTGAAAGGTCAGGTCCCAATTTAGGTAAATTATTGATAGACGCTGGCCAGTCGGAAAAGTCATCGATTGCAACAAGTTGGTCGATTAACCCAAGGTAGGCGAGTAGTTCTGTATTACTTGGGCAAATTGAAATAAGTTTCATATATAGCACCCCTTAATTATTTATGAGCCGTTTAGCATAAAGAAATTGTTTTCACTACAGAACACATAAAAGTTATAGCTCTTGTAGTTTGTAATTTCGTAAGTCCACCGAGAAATCTTTCCTAAACGAGTAAAGCTGAGCGTTAACAAATTACCAAACGATGTTAGGACTCTTCTTTCGGTATTATGTAGGATTGTTCATTAACTTATTTTGTTTGTTGTTGGTTAGTATTAATGAACGAGCCTTGCGAAGGGCGCTTTTTACTCGGTATAATTTTCTTTTTTGACGTTTTCAAAATCGCTATAATCGCATCAATTTCTCTTTCGTTCAATTCATCTAATCGGTCCATTTGTCCCTTCATATAAGCGATGGTCGGGTCTTCTTTTTCCGCACCATTTATAAAGTATGTTGCAATAGAACCTGTGATCATTCCAAGTAACCCTATGCCTACAATCATTAGTACCGCAGCAATCAAACGACCAACGACAGTTTCCGCAGCTTCATAGCCAATTGCAGTTGCAGTGACTGAGCTCCACCAAATCGCGTCTGCATACGTATTGATAGACGGCTCAACAAAACGAATCGGTACAGCTGCAATTAAAATTAATATGGCACTTGCGGCTATGACCTTTTCTAAACCATTTGTTTTCAATATGCCGAAGAATGGTCCTGCAAATCGTTTTGCGATAGTTAGGGCACGGATCACTCGAATTAATCTTACCAGTCTTGCCAACCTGAATATAGAATCAAAGGGAATGATTGCAATGATATCGAACGGGTTTTTCTTTATGTATTCTAATTTGCTTTCACTTTTTATGAAGCGAGCAGATACATCGATTACAAATATCACCCAAATTGCTGTATCGACAAATTTCAGTGATGCGTTTTCAACCCAGATGAAAGAGACGGATATAATAGCTAGGGTGAACATAACAGCTTCGTAAATTAACGTTAATCTATTTCTAACCAAAGAATAAATCACCCCTTTTCATCACCATTCGACAAAAGAAGAAAGAGTCCTTCTTTATATCTCTAAGTCACAATCGACTAAATCAATCAAAACTATCATTGCATTTAGAAATAGTGAAAGCTCATAGTGAATGGTTCCATCATTATCCGAAGAACCAAATTATATAAATCATCTACCACAAGCTCATAAATTTAAACAAAAAAACCCTTGAAGTTGATTTACTCAACTTCAAGGGTTTAGAATGATTCAGTATTACTTCCTGCTGTAGAATTCAACGATAAGTTGTTCGTTAATTTCTGCTGCAAGTTCACTACGTTCAGCCATACGAACGAATTGACCTTTTTTAGTTTCAGCGTCGAATGTAACATATTCAGGAACAAAGCTGTTCACTGAAAGTGCTTCGTTTACAACGTCAAGGTTTTGAGATTTCTCGCGAAGAGAAATTTCTTGTCCTGGTTTAACGCTGAATGAAGGGATGTCAACACGTTTGCCATCAACCAAAATGTGACCGTGGTTAACGAGTTGGCGTGAAGCACGACGAGTGCGTGCAAGACCCATGCGGTATACTACGTTATCTAGGCGAGTTTCAAGAAGAATCATGAAGTTTTCACCGTGTTTACCTGGCATTTTACCAGCTTTGTTGAATAGTGTTCTAAATTGACGTTCGTTTACACCGAACATGAAACGAAGTTTTTGTTTTTCTTGTAATTGCATTCCGTACTCAGAAAGCTTAATGCGTTGAGTAGGACCGTGTTGTCCTGGTGCGTACGGACGTTTTTCAATTTCTTTACCTGTACCTGAAAGTGAAATGCCGAGTCGGCGGGATAATTTCCATGCTGGACCTGTATAGCGAGCCATAATTGACTCCTCCTCTGATTTGGTTTTATTTTATGGTAACCTGTTTCCAAAACAAGGTACGTTTTGGAAAAGCTTTGTTGTAAAATAAGACCAGATATGTTCAATTCGGTAGTCATTCTATAATCTTGCAACTTCGCCTCCGCAGCCAGGAGGTTACGCGGTGCACCTATTAAAAGGAATAGACTGAACAGACCGAAACACATAACTGCTGCAACTATTTTACACAAAGAACAGCATAACAATTTAAAAGAGAAGAGTCAAGCAACAACTTTAGATGGAACATTTAAAGCAATTTAAATGTAGCACTGCTAGAAACGCATTACTTATGAAACCTGGGTTATGCTCTTTTCCTTTTAACAGAAAAGTAGTACAATAGAAATAAGTGTTAGCGTTTACAGGAGATAAGGGGTGCTTTAAATGACAGAGAACAGGTTACACAAAGATACGTTAGTCGTTCACGAAGGGTACGATAGTAAATCGCATCAAGGAAGTTTAGCAGTTCCGCTCTACCAAACGTCTACATTTGAGTTCGAAACAGCTAAACAAGGTGAAAACCGTTTTTCAGGTGTGGAAGAAGGGCCGATTTACTCAAGGCTTGGAAACCCAACTGTTAGAGTCTTGGAAGATAGGATGACGGCTCTTGAGCATGGGAAAGGGACATTGGCGTTTGGCTCAGGCATGGCCGCTGTGAGTTCAATCCTCGTTCATTTAACAAAGACTGGGGATCATATACTTTGTTCACGCGGAATATATGGTTGCACATTCGGATTACTTTCTACTATGGAAGAGAAGTATAATATTACACACGATTTGATTCAAATGAGGACCGAAGAAGAGATTGAAAAAGCGATTAGACCGGAAACTGTTTGTATATATATAGAAACACCAATAAACCCAACAATGGAACTAGTAGATCTTTATGCAGTTGCAGCTGTTGCGAAACGACACGGATTACGTGTTGTTGTGGATAACACGTTTTCATCACCATATTTACAAAATCCATTAACAATCGGAGCAGATTTTGTTCTGCATAGTGCGACTAAGTATATCAATGGACACGGCGATGTCATCGCAGGTTTATTAGTTGGGAATGATAAAGAAGAAATTGAACAAATTCGTATGTCTATTCAAAAAGACTATGGAGGAATCATCTCACCATTTGACGCGTGGCTTTTAATACGTGGTTTAAAAACAATGTCTGTCCGAATGGAACGTCATACTTCCAATGCGGAAAAACTAGTGAACTATATCAAGGGGCATCCATTGGTAGAGGAGACTTTTTATCCGTTCGATGTAGACAATCCACAATATGATATTGCGAAACGTCAAATGAGCGCCGGCGGTGGGTTAATTTCGTTTACGATTAAAGGTGGACAAGAGAGTGCACAGCTGTTTATGGATAGTTTGTCGCTCATTAAGATTGCAGTTAGCTTGGGTGATGCTGAAACGCTCATTCAACACCCGGCAACAATGACGCATTCAGTTGTCCCTGAAGACGATCGTTTGGCTATGGGCATTTCAAACTCCTTATTACGTTTATCCGTTGGTCTTGAATATGCCGATGATCTAATCAAGGATTTAGAAGGTGCATTTGAAAAGTTAGAAAAGGTAAATGATGGGAAGAAAATAAAGTAAAAACTGCCCTAGCATCCGATATCATAAAGGATGCAGGGCAGTTTTTATTATTTAGATATGTTTAATAAGTACCTGAATTACTTCTTCAAGGCCAATACGGTCATCTTCTGAAAAACGATTAAGCTCGGGACTATCAATATCAAGTACACCGAGTACGACTCCGTCTTTTATTAGAGGAATAACAATTTCTGATTGGGAAGCCGCATCGCAAACGATGTGTCCGGGGAATTCGTCGACGTCAGGAACAATAATTGATTGTTTCTTGGCCACAGCGGTACCGCAGACGCCTTTGCCGACAGGAATCCGTATACAGGCTGGTAGTCCCTGGAATGGTCCAAGAACGAGTTCTCCGTCTTCCATTAAATAAAAGCCAACCCAGTTAATACGATCGAAAAATTGGTTTAACAAAGCTGAAGCATTGCTTAAATTAGCAACGACATTGCTTTCACCCGTTAGTAACGCATCTAGCTGACTAGAAAGTTGACTGTACCTTTTAGTCGTGTCATTAATTTGATTGTCTTTGGTTAACAAGGTAACACCCCTTAGATATGGTAGGTTGATAATTAAGTATACAATTGACAACAATCATTTACAAATAACGCATGCTTATTCGACAAAATAAGTGTGATATACCTAAAGTTTTTTATTTTTCGAGTTAACGGTGTTCAAATTCGTTTAGTTATGGGATAATATAAGCATATAGTTATTTTCAAACAGGAGGGCCACGATGACTAATTATTATTATTTTATCATTCCAATTATTGCACTTATTATACTGACAATCATAGCCTTCTTATTAAGACGGAAGCACATACGTCAAATCGCAAAGCTTGAACAGAATAAGTTGCAAATACAACACAAACCAATATTTGAAGAAATGACGAAAATTAAACAATTAAATATGACTGGTGAAACTGAAGAGAAGTTTGAACGCTGGAGATATGAATGGACTGAGGTAATGGACCTTCATATGATTGAAATTGATTCGCTTTTATTTGATGCCGAAGAGTTTGTAGATCGCTTTCATTATGGGAAAGCGACAAAGGTAGAGGCAGTCATAGAAGAGAAAATTGAATACTGCAATACGAAGATGAGTGAGATTCTGTCGGAGTTAGATGAGCTTGTCGGTAGTGAAGAAAAGAACCGTGTTGAAATTGAGGTGTTGAAAGACGAACACCGAACAGCAAGAAAAAAGGTTCTTGCCCGACAACATTCCTTTGGCAAAGCCGTCAGACCGTTAGAATCTGAACTTGATTCTTTCAATGCGTTATTTGAAGAGTATGATGAGTTAACGGAGAACGGAAATTACTTGCAAGCGCGCGAAATTGTAATTGCTTTGACGGAAAAGGGCCAAACTATTTTCCCGTTGATTGATCAAATTCCAATACTTCTAACAGAGCTACAAAATAAAATTCCAGCTTCTATCCGTGAATTAAGAAACGGTACAAGAGAAATGGAAGAGCAGTCATACTATTTAGGGCACTTGAGTATACCAAGCAAACTCAATAAAATGGAAAACGAAATTGAGGACCTCATTGGAAAACTGAGCGTGTTACAAATGGAATTACTCCATGAGGAAACAGAAAAGCTCCACAATCAATTGGAATCCTTTTATGATGCTTTGGAAAATGAAGTAATTGCAAGGAATTTTGTCGAAAATTATTATCAAACAACCGCCGATAAATTAAGTGACGTAGCGAAGTCAATCAGAGAAACATCTAAAGAGGCGACATTTGTTCAGCAAAGTTATAGATTGAATGAAGAGGAAGCCAAAATTCCAAATGAATCAGTAGAGAAACTAGAGCAGTTAGAAAAGAGATTCGAACAACTATCCTCAGTGCTTGAAGAAGAGAAGTCAGCTTATTCTAGTTTACAAGAAGAACTCCAAACTATGACAATCGAGCTTGAACAAATTGCTGAGGTTAGCGATAGTTTCGTGGAGCGAATAAAAAGCTTACGAAACGATGAAAATAGTGTAAGAGTGGAAATCGAAAAATTAACACGGAAATTACAGGATACAGATCGTTCGCTTTCCAGGGGGAATATACCTGGAATACCTGCTGATATGGACGTTCGACTAGAAGAGGCAGAAGAGCAAATCTACATAGTAAGGCAAAGTTTAGAAGAAGTGCCGCTGAATATGAATCTTGTAAATAGTTATTTAGAAAACGCAAAAAGTTCCATTGAAGATGTAAGCAATAAGGTTGAAGAATTACTTGAAAATGTTATGCTCATCGAAAGAATTATTCAATATGGCAACCGCTACAGAACTACAAATCAAGAAGTACATATGCAACTATTAGAAGCAGAAGAATCCTTTAGGGAATTCAGGTATACTAAAGCACTTGAAGAGGCTGCAATAGCTGTTGAAGCTGTTGAGCCAGGTGCTATGAAACGCATTGAAGAACTTGTGCAGGAGAATAGTTGAAGTTGGTTTTAGTAAACAAAGCCACCGCACGTTGCGTGCAGGTGGCTTTGTCACGCTTATTAATGAAAAAATGAGAGGGACGGTTTTATGATATATTTAGACAACAGTGCAACGACAGCTCCTAGTGAGGAAGTGCTGTCATCTTTTTCTGAGGTAAATAGAAGGTTCTATGCAAACCCAGCTTCATTACACCGCGCCGGAAAAGACGCGGAATCGTTGCTAGACAGATCACGCGAACAAATATTATCGATAGTTGGTGCTTCAGATGGTGAAGTAATTTTCACTTCTGGTGGAACGGAAGCAAATAATTTAGCGTTGTTCGGTTTCGCACGTAAACTTGTTTCAAGAGGGATGCATATTATTACGACAATAATTGAACATCCATCAATACTTTACGCTGCACAGCAACTAGAGAAGGAAGGATTCGAAGTTGATTACTTATCAGTCGATGAGGATGGACTAATTTCAATTGATGAACTTCGAAACAAACTTCGAGAAGACACAACAGTAGTCAGTATTATGCATGTAAATAATGAGGTTGGGACAATTCAGCCGATAGAAGAATGTGCAAAAGTAATAAAAGAAAATTCTAGGGCATTATTTCATTCGGATACAATTCAAAGTTTTGGAAAACTGTCAGTAACACTAGGAGAAGGTGGACCAGACGCAATCAGTGTTTCCGCTCATAAAATACATGGACTAAAAGCTTCTGGCGCATTGATTACGCGAAAAAGACTGAAACCAATGGCTATCAATTACGGTGGTGGACAAGAGTTTGGAATCCGAAGTGGAACGGTATCGGTGCCAGATGCAGCAGCACTTGCACGTGCCATGCGATTGGTTAATGAGAATAATAAGGCGGAGCAATATGAGCAATGGAGAAATCGATTGATTAACTACATAAAAGGCACGAAAGATGTCATTATCATTTCTAAAGAGAATAGTGCTCCCCATATTTTATCTATCGCATTCCATCATATAAAAGGTGAAGTCGCAGTAAATTACTTTCAAGAAAATGGAATAATTATTTCGACGTCCAGTGCTTGCTCTTCAAAAAGCGGTCGAGCTGGACATGTGATTGATGCAATTCGATTATCGGAAAAATACAAACACGGCGTTATAAGAATCAGTTTTGGAAACAATACAACAGACGAGCATATTGAAGAATTTGAAAAAGTATTTACAGACTTTACAAATTTGCTCGAAAGGGGAAAGACATATGAAATGGAATGAATTATTAATACGATACGGTGAACTATCATTAAAAGGTCGAAATCGAAGTCATTTTGTAAGAAGATTAAAGAAAAATATAGAAACCGCATTAATTGATCTTCAATCAGTAGTAATTAAACCTGAACGTGACCGTATGTATCTGTTCGCGGATGACTATGATGATATGGAAGAAGCAATCAAGCGATTACCACATGTTTTTGGTATTCAATCATTTAGCCCAGTAGCTAAATGTGAAACGACTATGGATGATATTTATAAAACTGCGATTGATGTAGTCGGTTCAGATGAAACTGAAGGAAAAACTTTTAAAGTGGAAATTAGAAGAACAGATAAATCCTTCCCATATGTGACACATGAATTACAACAAATGATTGGTGCACAAGTGTTACGTACTTTTCCAGGTCTAAGTGTAAATTTGCAAAATCCAGATATTTTATTGCTCGTGGAAATAAGAAGTGAAGGTGCTTTCCTTACGTCTAAAGTATATCCAGGTGCAACAGGTATGCCCGTTGGATCGAACGGAAAATCACTTCTCATGTTATCAGGAGGAATTGACAGCCCGGTTGCAGGCTACCTTATGATGAAGCGCGGAGTTGCAATTGATGCAATTCATTTTGAAAGTCCGCCTTTTACGAGCGAACTTGCAAAACAGAAGGTTATTGACCTTGCAGAAAAATTAAGTTCGTTCGGTGCGTCGGTACGACTTCATGTTATTCCGTTTACTGAAATTCAACAAACAATTGTCAATAAAATTCCAGACGGTGCTTCCATGACGACAACACGAAGAATTATGATGCAAATTGCTGATAAAGTCCGTGTTGAAACAGAAGCTTTGGGTATTATTTCAGGAGAAAGTCTCGGGCAAGTAGCGAGTCAGACGTTAGAAAGTTTAACTGCTATTAATGCAGTTACATCAACGCCGATTCTACGCCCGCTTATTTCTTCCGATAAACTTGAAATTATCGATATCGCAAAAGAAATTGGAACTTATGAGATATCCATTCGCCCGTACGAGGATTGCTGCACAATTTTCACGCCATCAAAGCCTAAAACGAAGCCGAAATTAAGTAAAATTACGCATTATGAAAGTTTTACTGATTTTGATCCGATGATTGAGGAAGCAGTAAAAAATCGAACAATCTATGATTTACCGCGTCAACAGAAGGATGAATTTGAAGACTATCTTTAATTATTGGGGTTTGAAAAGCACATGAATATTTTACCACTATTACAGTCCGCATGATTTTTTCATTCCGGTGCATTCTACATGTCACAAGGAGGTGTTAATCATGCCTAACAATTCAAACCAGTTAGTTGTTCCAGGAGTAAGACAGGCACTCGATCAAATGAAGAACGAAATCGCAGCAGAATTTGGCGTACAGCTAGGACCCGATTCTACATCACGTTCCAACGGATCTGTCGGCGGAGAAATAACTAAGCGATTAGTTCGTCAAGCTCAGCAACAAATGAACGGAAATCAACAACAATACTAAGTAGTTCCGTTGTAAGAAGATCTGAATTTGTCATTTGAACAGGATATACCATTAATACCTTAGTATGAATTTGACAATATGGAGCATTCTATATTTCACAAGGAGGTGTTATCATGCCGAACAATTCAAATCAGTTAGTTGTTCCAGGAGTAAGACAGGCGCTTGATCAAATGAAAAATGAAATAGCAAATGAATTTGGTGTCCAAATGGGACCTGATGCAACATCGCGTGCCAACGGTTCCGTCGGCGGAGAAATAACTAAGCGATTAGTGCGCCAAGCCCAACAACAAATGAACGGAAATCAACAAAAATAAATAAAATTAGTTAAATGAAAAGCTGTTCCGAGTATTCTTCGGAACAGCTTTTCTATTTTTTATTGATAAAATACAGAAGTGAAATAAACAGTTTTTTGAAAACTGTTGAAGTCCTTAGTATAATGAATTAATAATGATAAGGGGGAGTTATTATGAATCGACAAGAGCTAATTGCACCTGCGCAATATAATGTGGTAAGTGAATTTGAAAAGTATGCAACAGGAGAAAACATGAAGGCGCTTATATATATAAATGCGGATGGAACAAAGAAAGAGATTACTTACGATACATTAATGGAGAAAGCTAACAAGGCGGCCAATGTGTTTAAAGAGAATGGACTCGAAAAAGGTGATGTCGTATTAGTCATGGTTCCGCGATTAATTGAGGCTTATGTTACATATATCGGTGCGCTCAAAGCAGGACTCGTAGTTATTCCGAGTTCGGAAATGTTGAGACCGTCTGACATCGACTATCGTTTAGTACATAGTAATGCAAAAGCCGTTGTTTCATATGAAGCATTTTCAAGCCAGTTTGACGATGTTCAAAATATGGACGGGGTTCAACTATTTGTCATTGGACAAGCTGTAAAAAATGAAAAATCATTAACAGAACTAATGATTGATGCGTCGCCGGAATACAAGGGCACTGTAACGAAGAGTTCTGACATTGCATTTTTATCCTATACATCAGGAACTACAGGTGCGCCAAAAGGAGTCGTGCACACACACGGCTGGGGATATGCCCATTTAAAAACAACGGGCGCTAATTGGCTTGGAATTGAAGAAAGTGACGTAGTCTGGGCAACTGCAGCTCCGGGATGGCAAAAATGGATTTGGACACCATTCCTATCGGTTCTTGGCAGTGGTGCAACTGGATTGGTCTACGATGGAAAATTTGATGCTAAAAGGTATTTCGAATTAATTAAAGAAAATAATGTTAATGTGATCTGTTGTACACCGACTGAATATCGATTTATGGCAATTGCCGAGAATATCGCGCAATATGATTTGTCATCCATTCGAAGCGCAGTGTCAGCAGGAGAACCGCTTAACCGTGAGGTGGTTGATACATTTAAAGATATGTTTTCACTAGAGGTAAGAGACGGCTATGGTCAAACTGAAAATACGTTACTTGTTGGAACGATGCTTGGTATGGAATCACGTTCCGGTTCGATGGGCAAACCGACACCCGGAAATCGTGTTGAGATTATTGACGATCACGGAAATCCAGCACCAGCCGGTGAGGTAGGGGATATTGCTGTACATATTTCTACACCTGCATTATTTAAGGAATACCTAAATGATCCAGAAAGGACACGTATGCAGTTTCGTGGGGATTATTATGTAACGGGTGATCGGGCAAAGATGGATGAGGATGGTTACTTCTGGTTTGAAGGCCGTGGTGATGACATTATTATAAGTTCAGGTTATACAATAGGGCCCTTTGAAGTAGAAGAGGCATTGCTGCAACATGGGGCTATTCGAGAGTGTGCCGTTGTGGCGAGTCCGGATGAGGTCAGAGGAAATGTTGTTAAGGCATTTATCGTACTTCGGGACCCTAGCAGAGTAAATGAAGAAGGTTTAATTAAAGAGATACAAGATCATGTAAAAGCTTTGACTGCACCTTATAAATACCCGCGTAAAATTGAATTTATCGACGAGATGCCCAAGACTGCGTCGGGAAAAGTAATGCGTGTTGAACTGCGTAAAAGAGACCAGTGAGCACTTGGTGAGACAAACTAAATTGGGGGCGTCGTAATGGGACGGGAAAGAAACGGTGTCCTCATGGCAATATCAGCATATGTTATTTGGGGATTCTTGCCAATATATTGGAAGAACCTAAGTAATGTGGGAAGTGCTGAAATACTTGTAAGTCGTATTTTTTGGGCATTTATAACAACACTGCTATTCGTGTTGCTTATGAAAAACGGTCGATATTTGAAAGAAGATTTGAAAAAGTTGTGGCAATCACAACGAAGTTTTTGGTCGCTCTTCGTGGCCTCCTTACTCATATCGGGGAACTGGCTTCTATATATATGGGCTGTGAATCAAGGCTATCTGGTCCAAACGAGCCTTGGTTATTATATAAATCCACTTGTTTCCGTACTTTTTGGTATATTTTTCTTGAAAGAGAAATTATCAGACGCTCAAAAAGTAGCATTTTTACTGGCAGCAATAGGTGTTGCTATTTTGACGATTTCATACGGGAAATTTCCATGGCTTTCATTCGCGCTTGCGATGAGCTTTGCAGTATATGGTCTTGTGAAGAAGCAGATTCAGTTGGATGCATTACGTGGCCTAACTATTGAAACGTTCTTTATTACGCCGATTGCTTTAGGTTTTTATATTTGGCTATTCGTAAGTGATCGTGCGGTGTTTCTTCAATCGGACATGAAAACCGATGTGTTGCTCATCTTCACGGGGATCGCAACGGCATTGCCGCTTGTGTTATTTGCGAAAGCCTCACAAATAATGCCGTTATATATGGTTGGATTCCTTCAATATATTGCACCGACAATAATGCTTTTTCTTGGCGTGATAATCTACGGGGAAACGTTCGGAAAAGTTCATTTACTTTCATTTGCATTCATCTGGTCGGCGTTAATATTATTTGCGGGGTCGAAATTATTTGAAGTTGTAAGGTCGAAAAAAGCCGTCAATTTATTATAGACGGCTTTTTTCATTCAAGTTCAGAGGTTATAAAAAGATACGTTGGACTTTCTCCCAAAAAGAATTGTTTTTTAACTTTACGGTTTTAATTGTTTTCTTACTTAACTGTATATCGATATTTTCGACTTGCCTTATACCTTGGGCTTCGTTGTCGGCAGCCATTAACGGGAAATCGTTGCCGTCTTGATGGACGCGTAACCGTAATTTTCTATCTCCACTTAAAATAAATGAAGAGCCTAGTGTTCGGTATTTGTTATTGTTCACCGAGGCGAGCTCTGTGACCTGATAACATTCAAGAAGTGGGTCAACTACTGCACCATTTACAGATTTGTTGTAGGCGGTGCTACCTGTTGGCGTGGAAATGATAAGGCCGTCACCGAGAAATACTTCAAACAATCGGCCATCAATGATAACATCAAGTACGAAAGTCCGAATGATATTGGAGCGAATACTAAATTCGTTTAAACAATAAAATGGACGATGTTCATCAATCGTTACTTCAAGGAGGGGATACCGTCTTACTTCAAGTTCAGCGTTGCGAATAGTCTGGGTCATTTCGTAAAGATTATTATACTCAAAGTCGCAATAAAGACTCTGTTTACCTGTAACCGAAATACCAGCGTAAAGGCAGTCTTGTCTGAAACCAGTTTTTTGAACCGCTTGTAAAAAAGATCCGTCGCTACCTACGCTGAGAATAATGTTGGCATCCTTATGATCAGCCGACATTTTAAAACCCTCATGAATAAGTGCTTCTTCAATCATGGACTTTTTGTTAAGTGAATCTTCATCATGTTTGCTGTAAATATAAATATTCATTCGTTCAGTCATATTACTCACCCCTTGTATAAATTTTAACAGATACTGATTATTTTATCATGAAATGAAACATTTAGACGTACATACACGTATGAGAGTATGGTAAGAAATAAAGGAGGAAATATTAATGACAACTAAACGATGGGTTGCGATATTGGTCGCATCCGTACTACTAGCGTTATCGCTGGGTATTAACACGCTTTCGTATGTTTTTTCACAGGACTTTTCTAGTATATTTGATGACCTGACGGATACTTCTTCGTCAGGCTATAGCGAAGTAGTAATTGAAGAAGGTGCTGGGAATGAAAAAATCGCTGTACTCTCCCTAGATGGCGTTATTCAAGATCTGGGTGGTGTCTCGACATTTTTAGCAGATGGATACAACCATCAGTTCTTCATGAATCAATTGGCTGAAATTCATGAGGACTCAACTGTAAAAGGAGTTGTGCTCAGAGTGAATACACCTGGTGGCGGTGTTGTTGAATCTGCTGATATTTACGATGCGATTCGGGAAATCCAGACAGACCGTGAAATACCAGTCTACGTTTCGATGGGTGGCATGGCAGCTTCAGGAGGCTACTATGTGGCAGCGCCGGCTGACAAAATATTTGTAAACCGTGAAACCATAACGGGGTCAATAGGTGTTATTATGGAAAGCGTGAACTATGCCAAGCTTGCAGAAAAACATGGCATTGAATTTAATACAATAAAAACAGGTCCATATAAGGACATTATGAGTGGTTCCCGCGAAATGACAGACGAAGAGCGTGGAATGCTTGAAGAAATGATTAGTGATTCATATGAACGATTTGTCGAAATTATTGTCGACGGTCGAGATATGTCAGAAGCCGAAGTTAAAAAGGTTGCAGATGGTCGAATATTAAACGGTCGACAAGCAATTGAGGCGGGGCTTGCTGATGATTATGGTAAGGCAGAAGATGTTATCTTAGCCATGCAAAGTGATTTTAATCTTGAGGATGCAACAGTATTTGAATACTCGGTAGATGAAAGCCTAAGTTCTTTATTAGGTCTCAAAGCAAAATCAATGTTCGCTGGAAATATGGAATCTGAAATAATCGGAAAGTTATTATCAGATCATAGCGCGCCAAGAATGATGTATTTATATGGTGAAAAATAAGGAGGGGTAGACATGTCGGAACAAAGCGAGTATCAAGAAAATCCGGTTGTCGGACATTCCCCGAAAACAGCCGAGATGATTTCTGAGTCATTTCATCCGAAATTTGCAGGTTTTTGGACAAGATTTTGGGCGTATACAATTGACCTTATCGTTCTGTATGCAATCAGTGGTATTTTCATAAAACCAGTATTTAGGGCATTCGATTTGGCTGTTTCGAATCCAATATTTTTATTTTTCACGCCGTACAAAATAACGATACTTATTGTATTTTTAATGTATTTCACATTAATGACGAAGTATTTCCAGCAAACAATTGGAAAAATGGCGCTAGGAATAAAGGTTGTCTCCCAACAAGGCGACAAACTAACCTGGGGGGCATTAATTTTCCGTGAAATCATTGGAAGATTTATATCGAAAATGCTCGTTCTCCCATATTTACTTGTGGTATTTATGCCGAAAAAAGAAGCTTTGCATGATATATTTGCAGAAACGTATGTTATACATGAGGATGCGTATGAAAAAGAAGGTCGATTGCCATATTTGAAAAATGCCAGGGGTGAACAGTTGCCAGACCCTCCAATTGTTTAGTAAGATAAATATAGAAGGGGAGGCGTTTATTAATGACAAAAGTTACATTTCATAACGATCCTGTTACAATTCTTGGAAACGAAGTATCAGTAGGTGATAACGCACCGGATTTTACTGTACTTGCGAATGATTTGAGTCCAGTAACATTTTCTGATTTAAAAGGAACAGTTCGACTTATAAGTGTGGTTCCATCACTAGATACTGGTGTCTGTTCAGTTCAAACTAAGCGGTTTAATGATGAGGCTACATCGCTTGGTGAGGACGTAAGTGTCCTAACGATTTCGGCTGACCTTCCATTCGCTCAAAAGCGTTGGAGTGTTGCGGAAGGAATTGAAGCTGTCCAAACGTTGTCGGATCACCGCGACTTATCATTCGGTGAAGCTTACGGCGTTATTATCGAAGAACTACGCTTACTTACACGTGCTATTTTTGTTGTCGACAAAGACGATAAGGTTACATACGTTGAGTACGTAGCAGAAGCCACAGATCACCCGGACTATGAAAAAGCAATTGCAGCAGTCAAAACAGCAGCAAAATAATCATATAAGAGACAAAATAATTATTAAACCCACCTGGGAACGGGTGGGTTTTCTCAGTAGAGGGATGCCAAATGACAAATACAGAAAAGATTTTTACATTTATAGATGGATATGCGGAATCGGCGCAGTCTCTATATTTAGAAGCGATTATTGAAGTGTGTAACAAGTGGATTAACGGGGAAGAGACGCCTAAGCTATCTGAGGATGTTACAAAAGAGGAAATCCGCCGTGGCGTTCAATTAGCTGTATTAAAAGGAATGAAACAAAACGCTCAACCGCATCATCAGATGACACCTGACTCAATTGGTTTATTAATTAGCCACATTGCGGAAAAGTTAGTTGGAGAAGAACAGGACATTACACTGTTTGATCCAGCTGTAGGTACTGGGAATTTACTTTATACTGTAATGAATGCAATTGGAAAAGATGTTACTGCAAGTGCAGTAGAAATAGACGAATTACTCGTAAGGCTCTCTGCTGTAATCTCTGAGTTACTAGAACAGCCGGTTAGATTTCTTGTACAAGATGCGTTACGACCACTCTTAGTAGATCCGGTTGACATTACAATAAGTGATTTACCTGTAGGCTATTACCCAGACGATGACAACGGTTCAAATTATGAAGTTATGCCGGTAGAAGGTCATGCTTACGCACATCATTTATTCATAGAGCAGTCAATCAGTCATACGAAACCGGGCGGCTATGGAATATTCGTTGTTCCAGCAAACTTATTTGAAACTGAGCAAACGGTTAAGTTACAGCCGTTTTTGAAGAAGAAAACAATTATTCGTGCAATTATTCAATTGCCTAGTACTTTGTTCCAAAATAAAGCACATGAAAAAAGCATCTTAATCTTGCAAAAACCATTTTTGGAAGAGAAGACTTCACCAGACGTTCTTCTTGCGCAAGTTCCTGATATGAAGGATAAACAAGCGATGGCTCGTTTTCTTCAAGAAATTGACATATGGGCAGCTGAGGCGTAAAGTTATTTAAATTGATATGAAATAATTTCATACAACTACTTCTAGCTTGTTGAAAGGAGCGTTTTTCATGCCGAATATTTTGGCGATAAATGCTGGTAGCTCATCTTTGAAGTTTCAACTTCTTGATATGCCTAGTGAGAAAGTAACTGCTATAGGTCAAATTGAACGAATTGGTCTTTCTGATTCAATCTTCACTATAAAATCCAAGCAAGGGAAGACCAAAACGATTAAAGATATTAAAAGTCATGCTGAGGCAGCAACAATGCTTCTGGATATGCTAATTAATGAGGGGATCGTTCAATCCTACGATGAAATAGGTGCTGTCGGTCACCGTGTAGTTCACGGCGGGGAAGTATTCAGTGACTCTGTGTTGATTACCGATGATATTTTGGAGCATCTTGAAAAGCTATCTAGTCTTGCACCCCTTCATAACCCGGCAAATCTAGTAGGTATTAATGAATTTCGAAAAGCATTACCTTCTGCACCCGCTGTTGCAATATTTGATACGGCCTTTCACCAAACAATGCCAGAAAGTTCTTTTCTGTATCCATTACCGGAAATGTACTATAAGGAGTTTGGTATACGAAAATATGGTTTTCATGGGACGAGCCATAAGTATGTAACTGAGCGAGCCGCTAAATTATTAAATCGACCGCTAGAGACGACACGGTTTATTTCGTGTCATCTTGGGAATGGCGCAAGTATTGCGGCTGTGCAAGGTGGAAAATCACTCGATACTTCAATGGGTTTTACCCCATTAGCTGGTTTAACAATGGGAACGCGCTCGGGAAATATTGACCCCGCACTTATTCCTTATATTATGGACCAAACTGGAAAGTCCGTTGAAGAAGTTTTAAATATTTTAAACAAGGAATCAGGCATGCTTGCACTGTCCGGTTTTTCAAGTGATTTACGTGATATTGAAATTGAATCCTCGAAAGGTAATGAACGCGCGCAGCTTGCTCTTGACGTTTTTGCGGATCGAATTCATAAATATATCGGTTCTTATGCAGCTAGAATGGGCGGAGTCGATGCCATTATATTTACGGCGGGAATTGGAGAAAACTCTCCGGTTATTCGAGAGAAAGTACTTGCCGGACTTGAATTCATGGGCGTCTATTTCGATAAGGATTTGAATGACATCCGAGGAATGGAAGTGTCGATTAGCCACCCATACTCTCCGGTGAAAGTTCTTGTTATCCCAACCGACGAAGAAGTAATGATTGCGAGAGATACTGTTCGTGTTGCGGGATTGTAGAAGCTAATAACATAATAAAAACGAGTTGTTCCGGATTAACGGAACAACTCGTTTTTGTGTGCGCCCAGTATGGGCGTAATCTATAGGGTGTAAGTCCCGAACTGTGAAGGTAGAAGTAACAGTTAGCTTAACGCAAGGGTGCCCATGGCGACATGGAATCTGAAGGAAGCGAGCGGCAAACCTCCGGTCTGAGGAACAC